>JBDRLU010000016.1:0-32225 GCA_043812795.1 Chloroflexota bacterium | reverse complement strand
ATATATTGCCTTGCATAGCTATATTATCCAAGATATGCTTGATATTGGTTTCCTAATGCGCGGTGAAATAATCTGGAATAAGGGTTCCAGCGCTAGTCCTTCTACAGCATGGGGAACTTGGTTGTCAGCGGCTAACCCTGTTCTCAGGGATATCCATGAATATATTTTGATTTTTTCTAAAGAAGCCTTTAATAGGAAACATTTACCTGAGAAAGTAAGTACAATAAAACAGAAGGAGTTTCTGGAATACACAAAAAGTGTCTGGACGTTTCCAGCAGAATCTGCGCGTAAGATAGGTCATCCAGCTCCTTTCCCTGTTGAGCTTCCCGAGCGGCTCATTAAGCTTTACACATTTAAGGATGATGTAGTTCTGGACCCATTCTGCGGCAGTGGTTCGGCTTTTATTGCCGCGATTAGGGCTGGAAGGCATTATATTGGCTATGATACAGAAGAAGAGTATGTGCATCTATCCGAAAGAAGAATTAGGGAGTATAAAGAGCAGTTCACAATTCCTTTATTCACCAAAAAGGACGAAGGTTATGTCTTGGTGAGAGATAAACCAAAAGCTAAAGTTCAGAGAAATACTCGGAGAAACATATAAATGACTGAAGTCCGCACGCGTTTTGCCCCCAGCCCCACCGGTTTTCCCCATGTGGGGAATATCCGGACGGCCCTCTTTGCCTGGCTTTTTGCCCGTCATGAAGGGGGTAAGTTCATTGTCCGCATCGAGGATACGGATGTCGCCCGCAAGGTCGAAGGCGCTGTTGAAGCTATTCTGGACGGCCTCCGATGGCTGGGGCTGGACTGGGATGAGGGGCCGGAAGTCGGCGGGCCGTACGGTCCGTATTTTCAGTCGCAACGTCTTGCCATGTACCATGAGACGGCCAAAAGACTGGTCGAACAGGGCGACGCTTATTACTGCTACTGCTCGCCGGAGCGCCTTGAAGAGATGCGTAAAGTGCAGGTCCGGCGCAAGCAGCCGCCCGGTTACGACCGTCATTGCCGCGATTTGAGTACCGAAGAACGTGCCCAAAAAGAAGCCGAGGGCATCGTTCCGGTAGTGCGTTTCAAGACCCCGCTCACCGGCCAGACCCGCTTTAACGATGTCATTACCGGCGAGGTCGTCTTCGAAAACAGTACCCTCGACGACCTGGTGCTGCTCAAATCGGACGGTTACCCGACTTACCATCTGGCCAATATCGTTGACGACCATGCCATGCAGATTTCCCACGTTATCCGCGGCGTCGAGTGGCTTTCCAGCACGCCCCGTCACGTGCTCATGTACGACGCTCTCGGCTACGAAAAACCCCAATTCGCCCATTTGCCGATGATTTTAGGCTCCGACCGTAGCAAGTTGAGCAAGCGGCATGGCGCTGGCTCCATCACCGATTACCGCGAGCAGGGCTACCTGCCGGAAACAATAGTCAACTTCCTCGCCTTGCTCGGCTGGTCGCTCGATGACAAGACCGAGCTTTTCTCACGGGAAGAACTGATTAAGAACTTCTCACTGGACAGGGTCAGCCGGACGGCAGCCATCTTCAATATGAATAAGCTCGACTGGATGAACGGGGTCTATATCCGTAATCTGGCTGTGGGTGATTTTCTGAGGCGGGCGATGCCCTTTCTGGAAAGAGACCTGCCGCCGGATATCAAGCGTCCGCTTTCCACCGATTACGTCCGGCTGATAATGCCGCTCGTGCAAGAGCGGGCCAAGAAGCTAACGGAGTCGAAAGACCTGTCACTGTTCTTCTTCCTCGACGAACTGGAGTATGATACCGATTTGCTGGTAGATAAAGGCGTGACCCGTGAGACCACCCGCCAGGCCTTGGAGGTCTCCCGGCAGCGATTGGAACAATTGACCTCCTCCGATGCTGAGACACTCGAAGGACTGTTCCGGCCGCTGGCGGTAGAGTTAGGACTAAAGACCGGCCAGCTTTTCGGTGCCCTGCGGACGGCCGTGAGCGGGCTGACCGCTACCCCTCCCCTTTTCCAGATGATGGCCGTGCTGGGTAAAGAGCGGTGCCTGAAGCGGATTTCCGCCGCTATCGAGAAACTGAGTTCGTAAAAGGGCCACCTTTAAATGTCATTCTGGCATAGGCCAGAATCCAGAATAGGTGCTGTATTTGTATCCCTCACTCTGCATTCCAGCTTTCGCTGGAATGACAATTTAGGAGCTTTCAATTTTTGTAAGGGAAATGATCCTTCGTCAATTTGCATATCTCATAAGCAGGCGGTATCCTATTTAGTGCCATGTTTACCATCAGACCGGCGAAATCGAGTGATTTATCAGCTATTACCGCCATCTATAATGAGGCCATCCTGACCACGACGGCCACTTTCGATACGGAACCGAAAACTGATGACGAACAGGAGGTGTGGTTCAGAGAACACGGGCCGAGGAATCCGGTACTGGTGGCGGAGCAGGACGGTACCGTCATCGGCTGGGCATCCCTCAGTCAGTGGTCGACCCGCTGTGCCTACGCCGATACAGTCGAAGCTTCGCTTTATATCAAAGAGGAATTCCGGGGTCGGGGTGCCGGTAAAAAATTGTTAGCCGGGCTGCTTGAAACCGGCGAGAAAGCCGGCCTCCATAGTGTGCTTGCCCGCATCGAAAGCAGCAATAAACAGAGCATCCACCTTGCCGAGACCCTTGGCTTCGAGCCTGTCGGTATTATGAGGGAGGTCGGGAAAAAGTTTGATAAAATGTTGGATGTCTGCCTTATGCAGAAAATATTAATTAACGGAGGAGGGGTAAGATGACAATCGTTAACGTCAATGGGACCAGCTTGAACTATGAGAGTGCCGGCCAGGGTAACCCGATAGTTTTTCTCCACGGTTTTTCCGGCAGCACTCAGGACTGGGCCAACCAGATGAAGGCGCTATCGCCGAAGTACCGGGTTATCGCCGTGGACGGCCGTGGTCACGGTAAATCGGGAGCGCCAGCCCGGGAAGAAGACTACTCGATACCGGTTTTCGCCGAGGATATCTATGCCTTATTGAAGACACTGGGGATTAAGAAATGCTGCCTCGGCGGGCATTCTTACGGCGGTTTCACCGCCCTGCAATTTGCCGTCACACACCCGGAGATGCTGGCGGGACTGGTGCTGGTTGATACTTCCAGCGAGTCGATAACCAGAGATGCCGGCTACGCTCAAATGAGACAAAAACTGAACGACCTCGCCCGCACTCAGGGACTGGCCGCCGCTTTCGAGTATGACGCCGCTCATAACCCAATGCGCATCGAGCGGTTCCAGAAACACCCGGAGCAAAGAGAAATTGCCCTGAAGAAGGTACTCAATACCTCGGTTAACGGCTATATCTACACTTCGAGCGCCATCGATAAACGGCCGGTGGTAACCGACCAGCTGGGAAAGATTAAAGTACCGACCATTATTTTCTGGGGCGATGAGGATACGCCGTTTACCCAGCCCGTGCAGGTCTTAAAACAGAAAATCGCCGGTGCAGAACTGGTTACGGTGAAAGGTTCGGGGCATTCCCCGCATGAAGAAAAGCCTGAAGTTTTCAACCAGGCCCTGTTGAAGTTTTTAGACAAGGTGAAGTGGTAAAAAAGAAAAATCCGAAATCCTAATTTCTAATCCCTAAATGTTGAATACGTTTAGGATTTAGATATTAGTGCTTAGGATTTAGGTATTAGGGATTTAGGTATTAGGAATGTTCGAACCAGGATATCTTGCTCTCTATCAGAGCGGCGAGCTGAAACGGCGGGCCGAAGCGCTGGAAGCGCGACTCGCTGCGTGCGATATTTGCCCGCGCCGGTGCGGCATCGACCGGTTAAAAGGGAAACGTAAGTTCTGTCACTCCGCTTATCTCCCCATTGTCTCGTCGGTCTGTGCCCATCACGGCGAGGAGCCGGTCCTTTCGGGGACGGGAGGGTCGGGGACAATCTTTCTGGGTAACTGCAATATGCGGTGTCTCTATTGCCAGAACTACCAGATTAGCCAGGACCCGGCCGGGCAGCAGTCCCACGAAGTAGCAATTCATGCCCTGGCCGAACGGATGCTTTATCTCCAGAACGAACTGGGCTGCCATAATATCAACTTTGTCTCGCCTTCCCACTTCGTCCCCCAAATTGTTAAGGCCGTGCTGGAAGCGGTGCCGATGGGACTGCGACTGCCCCTCGTCTATAACACCGGCGGCTACGATGCCATCGAGACTATCCGTGCCCTTGACGGAATTATCGATATTTATTTGCCCGACTTGCGTTACGCCTCGAATCAATGGGCGAGAAAGCTATCGCAGGCTCCCGATTACGTCGAGCACGCCCGCGCCGCCATCAAGGAAATGTACCGCCAGGTGGGGGACCTGAAGGTGGACGACGAGGGTATAGCTCAACGCGGATTGATTGTCCGTCATCTTATCCTGCCCGAACGTATGGCCGGCAGTGAAGAATCGCTGGCCTGGCTGGCGGACGAAGTCTCGCCGCAGGTGACGGTGAGCATCATGTCGCAATACTATCCGGCCCACCGCGCCTCACGGGTACCGGTGCTGACACGGAAAATCTCGCGGTCGGAGTATCAGGAAGTGGTAGCCTTGGTGGAGCGGCTGGGGCTGGAGAACGGCTGGCTGCAGGAGATGGCCGCCGCCGCGAACTACCTGCCCGATTTCGAGCGTAACGGGCATCCTTTCGAGCCGGTAAAAGACTGAAGAATCCTCTCCCTTTGAGAAAGGGAGAATAAGAAAGTACCGAATTTAATGTCATTCTGAGCACATTCGCTATGCTCAGTATAAACTCAGCGAAGAATCCGTGTTATTACTTCTCTGAGAACGGATTCCTCGTCGTTTCACTCCTCAGAATGACATTTGAGTAAAGGGGGAAACGCCTGAGTGGCTACGGCCTCTTGACCTGCCGCTTCTTCACGGAATGCTGGATTTTCAGGCCGTTCCGCTTGTCCTTCTTGTTGACGTTCTTGATAAATTTGTCCAGGTCGGGTAGTGGTTTATCAGCCATAATATTCCTCTTTTAAGTGAAATTCTGTGGGTGATTATAGCATATAGTTCAGGGCAAAGCCAAATTCACCATTCTCTGTCATTCTGAACGGAGTGAAGAATCCGTTCTTGTTCTACCTCACCCCCTGCCCCCTCTCCTTCGCAAGGAGAGGGGGCGTAAAAAGAAAGGAGAAAGAGGGCTTTTTGCCCTCTTTCTCCTTAAACTTCTTTCACCTTCTATCTACTAAGGTTAATCAAAGCTGTAAACGTATCTGCTTGAGCTTGAACAATACATCATCTATTTTCTTAGCTTCGGCTGCTGTTTCATGATACCAATAAAGGTATTGCACATTAGGCAACGCAAGAATACTCTTAAAAAACTCGCTATACTCTGGTAAGACTTTCCAGATCTCATTCTCCGCATCGTTCACGAATTTAGCGGTCTCAGAACGTATTTCATCCATATTACTAAGCGAATTTGGTATTATGCGAGATTTTAATTCCTCCCCTATCTTTATGTACTCATCAATAAATTCTTTTGCTTTTATTTTGTGTGTCTTTTTGTAATGTGGTCGTTCCGGCAAATTACTCGTTTGCTCTTTTTGTCCTGTTTGTGCTATTGCTGCAATTGAATCAGATTGTCGCTGAAACTGGTATAAAATACCTGTGATTGATATGACAAAAATAAAAACACCGATGGTTAACCATAACCAACCTGGCCAATTAAGTAATATAAAATCCCTACCAGTTAAATACACCCCGCCAGCACTAAAAATGCCGCCAATGATTAGCATGGGCCACCAAAATATCTTCCTGGCTCTTGCCAACCATAATGGAGTTCCCATGCCTCTATTCTACCACCTCAGGCAAGAACATTGGGACTTGTGAAGTGCATTACCTTGCCGGCTGGCACTTGGGGCAGAAGTAGGTGCCGCGGTTGCGGACGGTGGTCCGTTGGATGGGTGTGCCGCAGTTAGGGCAGAGCTCGCCGCCGCGGTGAGCAATTTTGAACTGGGAGTGGGCGGTGCCTTTTGTGCCGTCGGGACGGACATAGTCGCGTTCGCTCGCCCCTTTATAAAACAGCCCTAACTTAAGCACCTTGATGATAGCACCGTAGAGTCGCTTGATTTCGTCTTTGGTGAGGCTGCCGCCCGGTCGTAAGGGGTGGATTTTGGCGGCAAAAAGGGCTTCATCGGCGTACATATTGCCGATACCGGCAATGACCTGCTGGTCGGAAAGCAGGGCTTTGATAGGGGACACGCGTTTTGCCAGCAGCCGGGCTAATACTTCGGGGGTAAAACTGGCTTCCAGCGGCTCCGGACCGAGCTTGCTCACCACGCTCAGCCCGTCTTTGACCAGTCGCATGACACCGAACTTGCGCGGGTCGCGGAAGAATATTTTACGGCCGTTATCCAGGCAAACGATGGCGCGGGTGTACTTCGGCGGCTCGGCAGCGCCGTCAACGATGAGCAGCGACCCGCTCATCTTCATATGGAGAATCAGCGTATCGCTGCTGTCGAGATTGACCAAGAGGTATTTGCCCCGCCGGACGATACTCATTATCTTCCGCCCGGTGACGCGTGAGCAGAACTCTTCGGCGGACGGCTCTTTGACAATTCCTTCCCAGGGTAGGGTGATGCCGGAGATACGCCGTCCGATAATGTAGGGCGATATTTCGTTTTTGATGGTCTCGACTTCAGGCAGTTCGGGCATGGTCAACTCCAGTTTTTCGGTAATTATGGTACAAAACAATGGCCGGGGCAAGTAACAGCCCGGCGAGAAGCAGGCTGCCCAGAGCATCGCTCAGCCAGTGTGCCCCGAGGTAGATACGCGAGACGCCGGTAAATACGATAAGTAATATCGATACGGCCTGCAAAGTTACGGCGGCTGCCCGTTGTTTAATCAGCTTCGGCAGCAGGTAGCAAAGAAATCCGTAAAACACGGCCACGAAGACAACGTGCCCGCTCGGGAAACTGGCGTCGGTGTTATTGCTCCATATCTCGACTCCGGTGGGGCGGGGACGGGCAATCCATTGTTTCAGCAGCCAGTTCAGCATGGCTTCGGTACTGGCGAGCACGGCAATAAAGATAGCTTCAGGGCGTTTTCGCGTAACCCAGAGGCAGATAACGACGATAGTTACGATAATCGCCGCCGGCACGTCTCCACCGAGGAAAGAAAGGACTACCATTTTCGAATGGAAAAAGGGCAGGTCTAACTTTTGCAGCCACAGGCTGATGGGAAGGTCGCCGGGGAAGGTGGGGAAGCGGTGGGCCAGGTAGCCGAGTACCCCGAAAAGGACAAGAAAGAAGCCGTAGATAGCCAGCCAGTACCGTTTCATTTACGGTCTAGCTCGATTGTTATAAGTTCGGTCATAGCTGGTATTTTGTTCTCCTCAGCAGGCGTCTTTGGCATGTGGCTTGCTACCTCACCCCCTTTGTCCCCCCCCGCCTTCAAGGCGAGGGGGGAGAGATTTTAAGAGAATGGGGGCAAAGCCCCCATTCTCTTTTACTCAAATCCCCCTTCCCATTGGGAAGGGGGCAGGGGGTTGGGTGTTCCTCATTTAGAAAAAGTATTTTTCATATAAGACAGTTTTTCAGGGTGTAAGGTGACGAATTGACTACAGGTTACTATTCTATTTCATCTCTCCCCAGTTGGGACCGCTCTTCATTTCTACTTGCACCGGTACGCTGAGCTCGACGGCGCCGCACATCACCTGCGGCACGAGTTCCCGCATTTCAGCCAGCTCCGGCTCAGGGACTTCGAAAAGAAGTTCGTCGTGCACCTGGAGGAGCATTTTGCTCTTTAACTGGCGCTGCCTCATTTCGCGGTAGAGGTTAATCATGGCTACCTTGATAATATCGGCCGAGGTGCCCTGCACCGGCATATTGATGGCCATCCGCTCGGCGGCTTCTCTGACCGGACGGCTGGACGAATTGATTTCAGGGATGAAGCGACGGCGGCCCAGCAGCGTCTGGACGTACCCCTTTTCACGGGCGAATTGCTTGGTTGACTCCAGGTACTGTTTCACCCCCGGGTATTTTTCAAAATAGGCGGTGATGAACTGCCCGGCTTCCTCACGCGATAACTCCGTAGCCTGTTCCAGACCGTAGCCGCTCATCCCGTAGATAACGCCGAAATTGACTGTCTTCGCCACGCGGCGCATGTCGCCGGTGACCTGGGCCGTGTCCACGCCGAAGAGACGGGCGGCCGTCGCGGCATGAATATCTTCGTTGCGGTGGAAAGCTTCTAAAAGCCCCTCGTCCTGCGATAGATGGGCCAGGGCACGGAGGTCGATTTGCGAATAGTCGCCGGCAAGAAGATAAGACCCTGGCGGCGCGATAAATGCCTGCCTGACTTCTCTCCCCAGTTCGCCGCGGACGGGGATATTTTGCAGATTGGGGTCGCTGGAAGAAAGACGTCCGGTTGAGGTCTTGGTATGGTTGAAACAGGTGTGCACCCGCCCGGTCTTGGGATTGATTAAAGTGGGCAGGGCATCGATATAGGTGGACTTCAACTTGGCCAGCTGGCGGTATTCGAGAACAGAATCGATGACCGGGTGGACGCCACGCAACTCTTCCAGGATATCGGCTCCCGTCGAATAGCCGCTCTTGGTCCTGCGGCCGGGTAGCTTCAGTTCTTCGAATAAGACCGAACCCAGTTGCTTTGGCGAGTTGATATTGAACTGGTGCCCGACGTTGTTATAGACATCGGCCTCCAGCTTTAATAACTGCTCGCCGAGACGGAGCGACATTTGCCCCAGCAATCGAGTATCGAGGGCGATGCCGTTCCTTTCCATGTGAATGAGCACCGGCACGAGCGGCATTTCGACCTCGGTGAATAGCTGCCATAACCCCTGCTGGTGAAGGTCGGCGCTAAGCGATTCGGCCAGTTGCCCGGCGATGTCCGAGTCGGCGCAGCAATATTCCGCTACCCGTGTAATCTCCACCTGCGACATCGACAGTTGTTTCGTGCCGGTGCCGATGAGGTCGGTGATAGGGGAGATTTCGATGCCCAGCCGGTTGAAAGCGAGGGCTTTCAGGTTCAATGATTTTTCGCCGAGCAAATAGGCGGCAATCATGGTATCGAAGCTCAGGTTACTGACGTTGACGCCGTATTCGGCCAGCACGGTCATATCGTATTTACCATTCTGGGCGAGCTTGGGCAAATCAGGGTTTTCTAAAATTGGTTTGAGGTGGTTGATAACTTCTACCAGCGGCAGTTGCTCGACCTGCCCCCAGCCGACATGCCCGACGGGAATATAATACGCCTCTCCGGGCGCCGGCGAGACGGATATCCCGACCAGCTGGGCCAGCATCGCGTTCGTGCTGGTCGTCTCCGTATCAAAGGCAATCGACTTAGCTGCCGAGAGACGGCGTAAAAGCTCATCAAGAGCCGGGGCTGTCGTGATGGTTTGGTAATCACGTTTTGGTGATGGAGCAGTAACTTTCGTCGGTGCCGCCGTCTCCATGAGCGGCATTTCCGCCATGCCGGGTAGCTTCGGTAGCAAGCTGAAAAATTCGAGTTCGCGAAAAAGCTCGACCAGCCGCGCCCGGTCATAGTGGCTGACCTGACACGCTTCGAGGTCAAGCGTCACCGGCACCTGGGTCACAATCGTCGCCAACTCTTTGCTCTGTCGGGCGGCCGCTTCGTTGTCGCGCAGCAGTTGCTGGAGACGGGGCGGGCTGACCTCGTCGAGGTGCTCGTAAATTTGTTCCACCGAGCCGAACTGCTGGATAAGCTTGACCGCCGATTTGTCGCCGACGCCGTGTACCCCCGGTATATTATCGGACGGGTCGCCGACCAGCGCTTTGAGGTCGGGAATCTGCTCCGGCTTGACGCCGTATTTTTCCAGCACGGCTGCGTCATCGTAGAGCATGGTATCGCTGAAGCTGCCCCTCGGCTTCGGGTAAAGCACTTTAACCCTCGGCTCGACCAATTGCATAGTATCGGCGTCGCCGGTGACAATGACCGTATCGATGCCCTGCTCGCTCGCCTGCCGGCTGAGCGTACCCAGCACATCGTCGGCCTCGAAGCCGTCTATTTCGAAGATGGGTATTTTGAAGGTTTCGACCACTTCCCTGACACGCCCCAGTTGATTGATTAAATCATCCGGTGTCCGCGGGCGCTGTATCTTGTATTCGTGGAACATCTCGTGCCGGAAAGTGGGCCCGGCTTTATCGAAGGCGATGGCATAATGCGTCGGTTTCAGCTCATTTATCACTTTGAGCAGCATCTGGGCAAAGCCATAGACGGCGCTGACCAGCTCGCCCGTCCGGCTCAGCGTGAGCGGTTTAGTGCGTTCGAAAGCATGATAGGCGCGGTGGACGACGGCATTTCCATCGAAAAGTACCAGAGTTGGCTGTTGCATGGGTTTATTATAACAGAGCGAGCAGATGGTTAGAAGAAAAGCAGATAGAAATACGATTACTTCTGTTCGGAGGCATCAAAAGGCCTGGGAGGGCGGACGACCCAGATTTCACGCAGCGCCACTGCAAATAGAAGCGAACCTAGGCCGGTTATGATAATAGCTAGGCTTGGCCACAACACTGTCCACGGCGCCGTTATTAAATACCGGCGTCCGGCACCACCAATCATATTGCCCCATTCGGGAGTCGGAGGCGGGACGCCGAGCCCGTAAAAACTCAGCAGGGCGATAAATAAGACTGCCACCCCGATGGCCAGCCCTACGTTGACCAGAGTGAGCGGCAGTAATGGCATGATACGCCGTCCGAAGGCAGGAGAGATGGCTTCGCGCGTGATAACATAGACCGATGGTAGGAATACTGAAGAAAGCAGTAAGCCACTAAAGATAATAAACAATCGAGCATCGTAATTAACGTTTATCATTAAAAGGGGGAGGGAAGAAGTCCGTACGGTGATAAGCAGCAGAAAGACCACCGCTAACAAAATTGCCGGAACAAATACCGCTCTCCGCAAAAAGGCATCTGTTTTCCCGCGGGCGCATGCGGACAGAATTCCGAGGAGGAAACCGAGAAGAGTAGCCGTACCGACTGCCATCAAAGCCACAGCTACATAGGGGCGGGTGCCATAGACGAGCCGGCTGAAAATATCCCGGCCTAGGTTATCGGTGCCCATAAGAAAACCATGGCCGGGCGGTACTAATCTATTATCGATACTGATTTCGTTGTAAAAATAGGGGGTAATGAGTGGGGCCAGAATAGCCAGTAATATCACAACCAGTAATATAACTGCTCCGACAATTCCCCAGGGCCTTTCTTTCAGCAACCTAATCGCTGTCATGGGCGGGTACCTCCCGCTTAACAGTATCCTTATGACGGCGCTTCGCAATGATGCGTTTCTTGATTTCGCCGCCGATTATCGTGCCGATGACACCACCAGCGATACCGCCACTAACCAGACCGATGACATTGCTCAGGAAATCGAAATAAAGGGCGATAGCCGCTCCCAAAGCGATACCAGCAATTGCGCCCACGACAAGGCCGAAAATGATATACCCATCGCCGGGTTCTCTCGGCGGCGGCCTTTCCGGGTCGCGTTTCGTCCCGTATTGCCGCTGCGCTTCCAGTTCGCGCACCCTCCTATCGAACTCAACAAAGGGTTGATAGTGATAGGATGCGTTAATCATCTGTGTTGGCTCATATAGTCTCATTTTCCGTCGGTAAAAATATATTTTATTTTCTGTACCCAGTTTACACTCGGATGGCCTAATCTTTCAACCCGATATACCTGTTGAAATTATGAAAACGCTCTCCCTTTATGGTTGCTTTCTCTCCACCAAATGAGGTAAAGTTACTTCGTGGCCAAGTCAGAGAAAGCCGAGAGCCGGACTGTCTTTGTCTGCCAGCAGTGCGGTAAAGAAAGCCTCAGGTGGCTGGGACGCTGTCCCAGTTGTCAGGAATGGAATACTTTTGTCGAAAAAACAGTGGTGGCAGTAGCAACTCGTCGCCCGGCTATCCCGCTTCGACCCGTCCAGGAGCTATCGCAAATTGGTCTCGAAGCTACCGACCGTCTCCCTCTACCCCTGGCCGAGTTCAACCGTGTGCTGGGTGGGGGACTGGTCACCGGCTCGCTGGTGCTTATCGGCGGTGAGCCAGGTATCGGTAAGTCCACCCTTCTCCTTCAGGTGGCTGCTCTGGTAGCGGAGGCGCGCGGGAAAGTGGTCTATGTCTCCGGGGAAGAAACACTCCGTCAGATTAAGCTAAGGGCAAATCGCCTGGGCATAACCGGTGAGAAGATTTATCTCCTGGCCGAAACTGACCTGAACGTCATCCTGGGCCAGATGGAAGAGTTATCCCCCGACCTGGTTGTCATCGATTCCATCCAGGCGGTCAGTCTCCCTGAAATGGAGACCACGCCGGGTAGCATTACCCAGGTGCGCGAATGTACGGCCAGATTGATGCACTGGGCCAAACTCAGTGCCGTGCCGGTCTTTATTACCGGACACGTTACCAAGGACGGCGCGATTGCCGGCCCCCGTGTCCTGGAGCATATCGTTGATGTCGTGCTTTACCTCGAAGGGGAGTCCTTCAGTGCCTACCGCATATTGCGCTCGGTGAAAAACCGTTTTGGCTCGACCAATGAGATTGGTGTCTTTGAAATGAAGGCAGAGGGCCTGATTGAGGTGAAGAATCCGTCGCAGGCATTCCTCTCGCAGCGCGGAGAGGAAGCTATCGGCTCGGTGGTCGTGCCGGTACTGGAAGGGAGCCGGCCGCTCCTCGTCGAACTTCAAGCTCTGACCAACCCCACCGCTTTCGGCTTGCCGCGCCGCACCGCCAACGGCGTTGATTTTGGCCGTCTGCTATTAATTACGGCCGTACTCAGCAAGCGGGCCGGGCTGAGGCTTGGTAATCAGGATATTCTGGTCAATGTCACCGGCGGTATCAAAATCGATGAACCGGCCGCCGATTTAGGTATCGCTCTTGCCGTGGCTTCCAGTTTCCGTGACGCCGGTATCGACCCCCACCTGGTAGCAATGGGAGAGATAGGATTAAGCGGGGAATTACGCACCGTGCCGCAGCTCGACCGCCGCATTGATGAAGCCGCCCGGCTGGGTTTCAAACGTTGTATCATCCCCAAAACCGGGGCTAAGGCTGCTTCCGTCCATCATGACATCGAGCTTATTGCGGTCAGTAGCCTGAACGAAGCCATTAACCTGACCCTGCCCAGAGGCAAGCAAGCATAATCGAAAATCACAGATTACTGACTTATATCTAAGAAGCTAATCGATACTTTGCTACGGAAGATGGTAAGATTATTTTCCGCTCGTGGTGAGCCTGTCGAAAGGTGAACGGAAAGAGGAAAGCTTAAGGGGCAAGTCAAAGTCGGTTTTTTCCTGTCACCTGTTTATGAGACATTAATCTCTCGGGTATTTGGCCACAGCCCTGGTCTTTATCCCGCCCCGTTCTTTAAATTCGGCTTCGATTGACATGGAAACAGGCTGCAACAGCTTAACTAAATCATTCAGGATGCGGTTGATGGCGTGCTCCTGCAGGATGCCCACGTTGCGATAGGAAGTCAGGTAATATTTGAGCGATTTAAGCTCAACCAAGGCGTGTCCGGGGATGTAGCGTATTATTAAGTGAGCGAAATCGGGCAAGCCGGTCCATGGGCAGACGGCGGTAAATTCATCGGTGTCATAGACCACTTCGGTGGCCGAGCCGGGGTACTCGAAGGGCATCGTTTCCAGCACGGCCACGTCGATGGCATCTTCTTTCTGAATATCAAACCGCCGGGAATCGTATTTGTCCATCAGCCAGACCTCTATTGTTTTGGTGTGCTCGAGCTATACTATGTTCCTAAAATGTCATTCTGAGGAATCCCGAAGAAACGGGATGACGAAGAATCCGTACATCAGTGTAAAAGATACGGACTCTTCGCTACACTCAGAGTGACACCGTGCCTCGGGTATGTTTATTCACTTTGCGCCCTCACACTGGTCATATCCGGCATCTCTTCCGGTGTCGGGCATTCAATCTCACCATCGAGGAACTCACCGGCCTCAGCCATCTTGGTCAACTCACGCTCGAGCTCTTCATGGGAATTGAGATTACGTATTTTTAACATCGTGGTCAGGCCACCTTTAAAAATGGAAGCCACCAGGTTCAGGTAGGGCAGTTTGGCATAACACATTTTTTGATAGGCCATCAGGTTTTCCATGCTGGTATCGCCGGAATGGACCGCTTGAGCAGCCATATCACCCGCCCAGCGTCCTGAGACAACAGCGTGAGCTATCCCCTCGTAACCGGCGGCATCCCCGGTCAGGATTAGGCCATCCCTGACGATACCATTGGGCATTATCAGGCCCCCCATATTCCCGACCAGATATTCATGTACCCAGAGCTGATAAGCATCCCTGAGTTTGCGGCCGAGGAAATATTTCCCCTTCTTCATCTCCTCGAACTGCTCGAGGGTATTGGAAGTAAGAATATAACGGTCGCCTCCACGCGGCCATAAGGTTGTCCAATGCCGGCGTACATCCATCCCGAAAACGGTTTCCAGGGCATAGGGGTCGCCTTTAACGCCGACGACATCATGAATAAAACTCGTCCGGAAGGCTTCGTCGGGCCGTATCATCCCCTCCTGGTGGGTAATACCGTCATGCCGCGACGGAATACCACCGCCGGCGACCACTACTTTTGCCATAACTTTGGGTAAAGTCTTGGAATTGGTGACTACCCCTTTCGTCTGTCCGCCTTCCTTAATGAGGCCTTCGACGTTCGTGTTGAGTACCACGGCAGCTCCGGCTCTTATCGCCTGCCGGGCCAGCTCACGGTAGAACTCCTCTCTCAACACCAGAGCTTCACCCTGTTGGCCCCTCGGTGCCTCTTTCAAGCGCTTGCCGCTGGGGGCATAAAAGCACCACCGTTTAGGTCTCTGTAGGATGACCCGCTCCGGCAATGATTTCACGATTTCTTCAGTATAAGGTGTGGCATGGATAAGTGCGGAAGACTCAGGCGGAACCCCGATGGATGTGTTCCGCTCCAGAATAATCGTTTTGGCGCCCTTTTCGGCAGCCGACTTGGCCGCGCACAGACCGGCCGGTCCGGCCCCGACGACGACAACATCATACTCCGCCATTTGATTCTCCTTTGCTAATGAGTTTAGAATTTACAGAATATTTAAAAGCATAGATGACTGCCTGCCGATTGTCAACACGAGTTCCATAAACGGGGGCCATCATCAGTACACATCTGTTATAATCAATTTATGACTGACCAATCTAAAGCTCAAATCTTGAAGCTGACGCCAATTTTTGCCGACCTGACTGGTGACGAACTTGATGAGCTGGCTAAACTGGCGACCGAGCGTAGTTTCCCCGCCGGTGAATTTATTTTCTGGGAAGGGGATGTGCCCGAATGGTTTTATATCATTGCCGAGGGACAGGTAAAAGTCGTCAAGTACTCTTCATCAGGTAAAGAGTTTATAGTCGCCTTTTTCAGCCCGGGGGAAATGTTCGGTGAGGTGGCGGTTTTCGAAAATAAGCCCTACCCGGCATCAGCTCAAGCGGAGTCCGCCACCAGAGTACTTGCTCTTAATAAGAAAGACTTTCTTTCCTTTCTGGCGCAGCGCCCTCAGGTGGCTTTACGGATTATCGATATCCTTAGCGGGCGATTGCGTGATGCCCAGGCCCGGCTGAGAGACCTGGCTGGGGAGCGTGTCGAGCAGCGGCTTGCCCGCACGTTGTTAATGCTTTCCTCAAAACTAGGTACCAGCCTTCCCTTTACCCGTCAGGAGATTGCCGATATGTCCGGCACGACCATTGAGACTGCCATCCGTGTCATGAGCCGCCTGAAAAGCAGCGGCATTATCCGATCCACCCGTGGTAAAACTGTCATTGTCGATGCGACCAAACTCAGCATCTTGAGTGAAGGCCCGCCCCAATTCTAGGCCACAGTCAAGGCTACTTTTCTTTACCATATATGACCTAAATCATGGTTTGATTCTTTGGTGTGCGTCATAATAGGGTTGAAACCTGAAATTAAAGCGAGGTGATGAACATGAAATGTCCCGGTCAGGATTTAAGAAATTTAAGAGTCTCGCTGCACAAATGCCCCGGCTGCGGTTATGAGGTCGAAATCTTCTCCGACGAGGCTAAAGTAAGATGCCCTCGTTGTAAGGAAATAGTCTATCGGGAGAAGGTACCTTCCTGCATCGATTGGTGTGCTCATGCCCGCGAATGCCTTGGCGAGGAAAGATGGAAAGAGCTAAAGGGCGCGACCAAGTAAATTTGGAGGTAGTTGAGAATGAAAACAAAAACTTTACGCAAGATAGTCAAGATTGACGAGGAAAAATGTAACGGCTGTGGGCTGTGCACGACGGCCTGTATCGAAGGTGCGCTCAAGATTGTCGACGGTAAGGCTAGACTGATTAGCGAGAACTACTGTGACGGGCTTGGTGCCTGCCTCGGTGAGTGTCCGCAGGGCGCCATTATTATTGAAGAGAGAGAAGCGGACGATTTTGATGAAGCCGCCGTCAAGAGCCATCTCCAGAAAAAGGTGACGGAAAAAACATTACACTGCGGCTGTCCTTCAGCCGCAGTGACTCAGTTTACTCGACCGGACGTCGCCGAAGCCGGGCAGGAGGAAGCCGATGCCTCCCCATCCATGCTCGGCCACTGGCCGGTCCAGCTTACCCTTGTCCCGTCGGCGGCGCCCTTCCTGCAAGGGGCCGATTTGGTACTGGCGGCCCAGTGTTCTGCGTTTGCTTATGCCGGATTTCACCCCGATTTCCTGGCCGGACGTGCTTTACTTATCGCGTGTCCCAAACTAGATGATTTTGCGGCGCACCAGGAAAAGCTGACTGAGATTTTGAGCCGCTCCTCAATAAAGAGCCTGACCGTAGTACACATGGAAGTACCCTGTTGCTTCGGGCTGGCCCATCTGGCCCGGGAAGCCGTCCGCCAGAGTGGCAAGGACATTCCTTTACACGATGTCACTATCGGCATTCGGGGCGAGGTAAAACAAAAGAATTAGGTTAATTTGATGTAACCTCATTGATGAGAATAAGAGCAGGAGAGATTTAGGGAGTCCCGAATTTCGGGACTCCCTTTTCTTTACTCCCCCCTCCTGCTTTCATTGAATTTCAAAACGAATGCGTGTAAACTCAGTTAACCAGTCAAGTATAAACTTAAGCGCAGGGTATCAGGTAAAGAATAACTAACATGGCTAATGCAGGGCAAAAAGTCGGTGCGGTTATCGTGGCCGCCGGTTCCGGTCAACGTATGGAAGGCGTAGATAAAATATTTGCTTTGCTCCATGGGAAACCAGCATTAGCCCGCGCGGTTGATATCTTCGAAAAATGTCCGTCCATCGACCAGATTGTAGCCGTCCTCAGCGAATCAAATCTGGAACAGGGACGGCAACTGGCAGCAACACAACAATGGTCGAACGTGACCGTTTGTCTTGGCGGTAGCCGCCGTCAGGACTCGGTTGCTGCCGGACTGAATGAACTGCAACAGTGCGACTGGGTGGTTATCCATGATGGCGCCCGCCCGCTCGTCACGAATGACTTAATCGAAAAAGGACTCGAAGCAGCCAGTGAGACCGGCGCCGCCGTCGCTGCCGTACCGGTTACCGATACCATTAAAGTGGCGGGCGATGACTATTTCGTGCAGGGTACTCCCCCGCGGCAGCGCCTCTGGGCGGTGCAGACACCGCAGGTGTTCCGTTTCGATATTATTGCTCAAGCCTACCAGCGAGTAAAGGTTGATGTGACTGACGATGCGACGCTGGTCGAGCGGTTAGGTTATAAAGTCAAGCTCTATATGGGTTCGTATGATAATATTAAGATAACCACGCCCAGCGATTTGGCGCTGGCGGAAATTCTGGTGCGTAAGTATGAGTAGAATACAAGTCGGTATCGGCTTCGACGTCCATCCCCTGGTCCCGGGTCGGCAACTGGTATTGGGTGGGGTAAAGATACCCTTTGATAAAGGGTTGGAGGGCTGGAGCGACGCCGATGCACTGACCCATGCCATCATCGACGCACTCTTCGGCGCGGCGGCGCTGGGCGACATCGGCCGGCATTTTCCACCCGACGACCCGCAATATAAGGGTATTTCCAGCTTGCTTTTGCTCAAGGCGACCAAAGATAAGCTGGCACGCGACGGCTGGCAAATAAATAATATCGATGCGACCATTCTGGCGGAACAACCTAAACTGCTGGACTACCTCGAGGAAATGAGACATACCCTGGGCCGGACATTGGGCCTTGACCACAGTAAGGTGAATATCAAGGCGGGCCGTACCGAGAAGCTGGGTTTCATTGGACGAGTGGAAGGTATCGCCGCCCTCGCCGTAGCTTTGCTCGAAGCTTCTTCTTAGTTTATAATAAGAAAATGTTATTATTCGCGGACAGACCATCGAGTTATATCGCCTCCTTTCTCAGGATGAGGGGCTGCATGTGTCTTTTGCCCCAGTCTTTGGGGCGTCCCGTCAGCCAGATTTCATCGTGAAAGGAGATTTAGTTAAATGTCGTATTTTTCCAGTTTTAGAAATGATATCAGAGCCGCTTTTAAACATGACCCGGCGGCTATCAGTACCCTCGAGATACTCTTTGCCTACCCCGGCTTTCATGCCCGCCAGTTCCATCGCATCGCTCATACCCTGTGGAACTGGCACGTCCCCTTTCTCCCTCGGTTCATCTCTCAAATCAGTCGTTTCTTGACCGGAATCGAAATTCATCCCGGCGCCCGAATCGGCGAGGGCTTCTTTATCGACCACGGCATGGGTGTCGTCATCGGGGAGACGGCCATCATCGGCGATGACGTGCTTCTCTATCAGGGCGTTACGCTGGGCGGCACCAGCTTACAGAAGGTGAAACGCCATCCTACTTTGTGCGATAACGTGGTGGTTGGTGTCGGCGCCAAAGTGATCGGCGATATTACCATCGGCGAAAATAGCAAGATTGGGGCCGGCGCGGTGGTGGTGGACAATGTGCCACCTAATGCTACGGTCGTCGGGATACCGGGACGGGTGGTCGCCGTCAGAAACCCGGATACCGATACCGTCGAGAGATTGCCCGACCCGGTAGGGGAACGGCTGGACTGGCTGGAGAAAAAAGTAACCGAACTCGAGCAGCACCTCAAATAGTGGAGGAATTAAACCATGAGAATACATAATAGCCTTTCGGGACAGAAAGAGGAGTTCACCCCCCAGGGCGATGAAGTCAAGATGTACGTCTGCGGCATTACGCCTTACAGCGATTCCCACATCGGCCACGCCATGAGCTATATCATTTTCGACGTTGTCCGCCGGTACCTTCAGTTCCGCGGCTATAAAGTCAAACACGTGCAAAATATCACCGACATCGACGACAAGATTATCAACCGGGCCAATAAGCTCGGGATTTCCACCAATGAGTTAGTCGAGAAAAACGTGGCCGCTTTTTTTGAGGATATGGATGCTCTCAATGTGACCCGGGCGGATATTTACCCCAGGGCTACCCAGGAAATCCCCAAGATTATCGAAGTCGTCCAGGGTTTAATCGACCAGGGTTACGCCTATCCGGCGCAGGGTAGCGTCTATTTCCGGGTGCAGAAAGTGGCCGATTACGGTAAATTGTCCCACCGCACTCTGGGCTCGATGATGGCCGGAATCCGTATCGAACCCGGGGATGAAAAGCAGCACCCGATGGACTTTGTCCTCTGGAAAGCCGCCAAGCCGGGCGAACCCTCCTGGGAAAGCCCGTGGGGGCAGGGAAGACCGGGCTGGCACATCGAATGTAGCGCCATGTCGCTCAGGTATCTGGGCAATACTCTCGATATTCATGGCGGCGGGCAAGACCTTATCTTCCCGCACCACGAGAACGAAATTGCCCAGTCCGAAAGTTTTACCGGCGTGAAGCCTTTCGTTCGTATCTGGATGCACAACGGCCTGCTGCAACTGGGCATGGAAAAGATGAGTAAATCGCTGGGGAACCTGGTCACGGTGAAAGAGATTCTGGCCAAATATAGTGCCGATGCGCTCCGCATCTTCGTCCTCAGTTCCTACTACCGCGGGCCGCTGACCTATTCCGAGGAAGCTCTCGATGCCGCCGAGCAGGGTGCCGGCCGTCTACGCCAGGTAATACACAGTGATGAGAGGGCGGAAGATGCCACCCACCAGAGTGCTATCGACGCCTACCGCCAGAGATTTATCGATGCCATGGATGACGATTTCAATACGTCGCAGGCACTGGCTACTCTCTTCGATTTAGCCCGGGAAATGAACCGCCTGAGGGATGCCGGCTCCGGCGTAGCGGGCAGACAGTCGCTACTGGTGGAGCTGGCCGGGGTATTGGGCCTGACCCTTCAGGCGTGGCCGCCAAAGCCATCGGAGGCGGGGCCTTTTATCGAGCTACTGATTGAAACGCGCAACGGATTGCGCCAGGCCAAGCAGTGGCAACTGGCCGACGAAATAAGGAAGAAGTTGGCAGACTTAGGCATCAACCTGGAGGATACTCCGCAAGGGACTATTTGGAAACAGCGCTAGGCAGCCATTACCGCTCTTAGGTTATGAGGATTCTATTTTGAACGAATAAACCCTATCGTCTTTATCATTTCGGCGAGAATTATTCAAGGTTAGTTCCTTTGTAGGGAGGAGAAGAAGAGCGGCAATCATCACTACAGCCTTAACGTTATGAGAAAGAAGATATCGATATTAAGATATCACGCACTACCCATATCGAAAAGCCTATACCAATTACACTGCCTAGGCGTATGTACCATATTAAAGCTCTCCGTGACTTGGTGATGCCTAAATCCCAAAAGAACAAACGGCTTTCTATCTTAGTATGCATGATTTCTGATGCTCTTTTGCTTAATTCCTCGTAAATTGGGATATATACGTCAAGGTAAATATTCGCAAAAAGAGCCGGGTATAGAATACCAATTATTCCAAGTATGCCGGGGAAGGAAAATAATGCTGTTGAGTAATAAGACAACACTTTAAACGGAACACCTAATAGACCTAGCAATACAGGTATGATTCCTAAGGCTCCCCATATTATAAAGGGCAGCACATAAAAAACGAAGATTTTTCTTTTAATGTTCCATGCTCTAACTCTGTCAAGCCACTTCATTTCTTGTCCTGTGTCTATAGACACTAAGCGGGGTGTAATGCCCTTAGTTTAATAATACACGATAAATTCTACTGATAATGGGTTGAAAACTCAATTTCAGTATTTTTCTTCAGCTTATGATAGTATTCAGAGGGAGTTAGGTGAGCTAGATTCCAGACTAAGCCAGAATGATGTTAAAAGAAGTTGTCATAAGAGGGCGAAGCCCTCTTATTTTTTTCGCCCCTCTCCTAGAAGGAGAGGGGCAGGGGTGAGGTCGAACTCAAGTAAGTAATCTTGCGGGACTTGGGCTACAAGCGTCCCAGGGCGTAATACACGAGCGAGCGGAGCATCTTTAACTTATTACGGCCTACGGGCAGCTTCAACTCCGACCAGTGTGTCGCCGGGGACATATTTATCCGGTCTATCTTCTCTTTCAAGGTCTGTAATTTCTCCAGGTTGCCCTTTGCCTGCAAATCATCGATAACACGCACCATCTCCTGACCGGACTTGAGCCGCTCGTTTTCACTATCGGCCTGTTCCTGGCTGATGATGCCATATTTGGCTTTCAATTGATTAAGACGCATCATGGCTTGATAAGAGGTATCAATTATTGCTTCTCTGGTCATCCAGTTGGTCTCATAATTGAGGGCGTATTTCCAGCTTGGTTGCAGCAGTGCCTGGCGGTGCTCGGCCAGCGTCCGGAAGAAAATATGGTAGCCGTGGCGTTCCGGTTGCTCGAAGGCCAGGCTGCCGGGGTCGAGAAAGGGGGAAAGGGGCGCGATAAACAGGTAAAGGCGTTTGTCCCCCTTGAATTTCTCGAGCAGGTGGCCGCAGTAGTCGACGTTATCCATAACCGATTGCGGAGTTTGTCCGGGAATGCCAATCATGTAGAAAACATCGAGGCGCCCGCAACCGACGTCGAGAGCATCGGCCACCATTTGCTCGAAGTCTTCCGAGGAGTAAGGCCTGCCGGCCAGTTTACGGATAGCCGGGTCGTGCGATTCGGGAGAAATCTCGAGGCAAAAATTGGGCGAACATAAGCTCATCTGACGTAGGAATTCCCTGGGTGCCGGTGAAAACAGTTCGAAGATAAGCTGGTTTTTAACCGGCTTCTGCTGTATTCGTCGGAAAAGGTCAGCGGCATAGGCGTCTCCGGCCTGACGCAGGTCGCCCAAAATAAAGGCCGGGCCGTTACTGAATCGTTCGATTTGCTTCAAATCGTTGGCCACGGCTTCGGGTGGGCGGAAAGCCGGCGCGCTGCGAAAATAACAATTGCGGAAAGCGCTGGCTGACGCGCCGCAGATGACACAGTTTTGCGTGCAACCCCGGCAGGTCAAGACCGCCGTAATCGGATAGTCCGCCCAGCCTCTGAAGGGCGTATAGCCGGCGAAATCGCGGTAGCGGATGACTGACCGTACGGCATTACCATAGTGGTCTTTCATCACGTGACTGAGGTCGGTCGGGACTTGAGAACAGGAGTTTTCCCGCACTATGCCTTGACGGTCGCGCCAGGCCAGATTGGGCACAGCCTCCGGTTCTTTCTTCCCTTTCACGCATTCCATAAGCTGGCGGAGCGGTTCCTCCGTAGAGTCGCCTCGCATGACATAATCTATCTCAGGGAACTCCATCAGCTCTTGATAAAAGTAAGAGGCGGACAGGCCGCCGAAAATTACTTTAGCTTGCGGGTGGTGCTTCTTGACCAGCCTGGCCACTTCGATTGAGCCATGGCAGTGCACCATCCAGTGCAAATCGATGCCGAACACGGGTGCTTCCAGCTTTTCAAGCATTTTCTCGGCACTGAATTTACGGTCGTTCAGCATACGCAGGGCGAGATTAACGATGCGTACCCGGTACCCGGCCCTTTCCAGGTAATCGGCGATGCTGGCGAAACCGATGGGGTACATCTCGAAAACAGGCGAGGATGGAATCTGGTCGCTCACCGGCCCGTAGAGGATGGTCTTTTGCCGGAAATCGTAAACACTGGGGGCATGCAGCAAAATCAGGTCGGTTCTGGGCATTTAACTAGCTCCTTCTGGTATCTGTCGTTTATTTCACGGCTACGTAAAGACTGACCGCGCCCAGAAAGAGCGGGTGGGGAACTACCTCACTAAATCCGGCCATAAGCAACAATTCTTTAACTTCGCCGGGTGTGTAGAAACGGGCTGCCGATTCGGACAAGTAGCGAAAGGCCGCCCGGTTCCCGGAGAGCCAGTAGCCTACCCAGAAAACGAACGACCGCAGGTAAAGATGGAGAAACATCCGCACTATTTTCTGCTCCGGCTGGCTGGTCTCGATAATGACGCATCTGCCACCCGGCTTCAATACCCGCCATATCTCAGCTAAATGGTATTGCGATAACGGGTTCTTATAAGTCAGGTTGCGGAAGGCAAAGGAAATACCCACAGTATCGAAATATTCGTCGTCAAAAGGCAGAGTGGCGGCATCGCTACGGGTAAAGGTAATCTTTACCTTGGCTAACTGTTCGGCTTTTTTCGCGGCAATATCGAGCATCGGCTGGCTGTAATCGAGTCCGGTGATGCCGACATAGAACTTGGCGAGCCGGGCGATATTGATGGCCAGGTCACCGGTGCCGCAGCACAGGTCGAGTATCTGCTGTGGTTGCGACGCGATACATTCCCGGGCCGCCTGCTCGCGCCAGCGTTTGTCCAACCCCAATGTGATGATACGGTTCACCAAGTCATAACGTCGTGGGATGTCGGTAAACATTCCGTAGAGTGGCTTCGGTTCGGTCGTGTTGGGTTCGGAATGGACCATGTTCTTTACCTGTTTACTCCCATCATGTAAGTCCAATTTGTACTTCGGCTCTAGAATATTTTGAATATTTTGGCCAGGATGAAGCCGATGCCCAGTAATAGTTGCGTCAACAGTACCACCAGCACGTTGTTGGCCATGGCGGGCACGAGCTTGCTCATATCATTATACTGCATCGCACCTCTAATCGCCT
Organism: Chloroflexota bacterium; assembly: GCA_043812795.1. Taxonomy (GTDB): domain Bacteria; phylum Chloroflexota; class Dehalococcoidia; order Dehalococcoidales; family UBA2162; genus JBDRLU01. Next base: position 8,293 of record JBDRLU010000016.1, on the reverse strand, counting down.
TTATCGCGAAAGGCAGGGTCAATAAAGCGATGAGCGAAGTCCACGGCATCACTCTGGCGATGACGCCGCCGATTATCCAGACATAGACCAGTATGGTCAGGGCAGAATAGAAGATACCAGCCCTGGCTCCACCCATCACGATGGGTGAAGTGCGTCGCTTCGCCGTCCGGTCGGCGGCCACGTCAGGGAACTCGTTCAGAAGGAGCAGGTTATGCACCAGAATCCCGGAGGGTACCGCCGCAATAACGGCGGGCAGAGTATAGGTGGACGTCTGAACAAAAAAGGCACCCAGAATGGGTAAAGCGCCCAGCCCCAGCCCCGGGGACCACTCCGGCCAGTGGAGCTTGAGTATAACCGGTGTATAGAAAAGTACGCAGATACCGGCAACTACCAGTAGCGGCAGCAACAGCCATCCTTTCACCACCGTGAAGTAGATGCCGATGGGCACGGCAATCAGGAAAGAAGTCAGCCCGAACCAGAAGACTTGTTTCGGCTTAAGCAGGGCCGGGGGCAATATCCCGCTCCCTCCACTGAAGGGGGTCCTTTGGGTGGCTAAGTCAACGCCGCTTTTGAAGTCGTAATAATCGTTAAGGACATTGACGCTGATATGAGTCAGTAACAGGCCAAAGCCGGCCAGTACTGCATAACCAAGGTTGACACTACCTGTCCAGTACCAGGCGATGCAGGTACCGAGAAAAGCCAATATCACGGAAAGCAGTAAGAACTGCGGCCGCGTTTCCAGAAACCAGACTTTTAAATTCATCGTCCCCATCCTCTATATAATGTAATTAGCTACTTTGCCTGATGCTCCGTAGCCACGTGCTTCGCCCAGCATTTCTCATGGACATAGACAGCACACTTGGCACAATAGTACAGGTGTGCCTTCGCTTCTTGTTTACAAACGGGGCAATTCATTATTCTCTCCTCTTGGCCTGATTCTAACCTCATCACCTATTTTTGCCTGAAGAAAATCACGGGCGCTGCCGCCCTTATAAGCTATCTCCAGGTAATCGCTGCTGCCGATAAGGGCCAGCAGTCCGCTACCGGCGGCATAAGTACGGCTCAGCCCGTGAATGAGACGGCCGCCGACTATGGCTGTTATATCTTCCTTCGGTGATGGCAAATCATCCCGGCGGATGTTGGTCAAGAGATTGCCGAAGCTATCGATGTGCATAACGTACCCGACCAGCGAGCCATCCGCTTCATGGTAGGGGCTGGGCAGCGGCAGCATCGTCAATGACGTTATCGGCTCCCCGAAGTCCAACGCTGGGAAACCCAGCGAGAGCCGTGCCGCCACCGGAGCGAAGATATCGCGGCCGTGGAAGGTCGGGCTGACCGGTGTCCGCCAGAAAGTCGGCCTGGTTATGGCCACGGCGGCTAACTCCGGCTCCAGCTTTTTCATCGGCTGACTGCCTTCGGTCTTTTCCTGCCGGGCGGAATAATCATTGATGATATAGCTCAGGGCGCCATTATCGGGAGCAACGAAGTGAGCTTCCGGCGTTTTTAAAATGACGGCTCTCCGCTCGCTGCCGACACCGGGGTCAACCACCACCACATGAGTCGTCCCCGCCGGAAAAAACCGGTAGGCGGTACTTAAAACGAAGGCCGCTTGAGATATATTCTGTGGTTGAATCATGTGACAGATGTCAACCAGCTGCGCTTCGGGGTTGATACCGAGTATCACTCCTTTCATTGCGGCTATATAGGCATCGGTCAGGCCGAAATCCGTGGTCAAGGTTATGATGGCACCCATGTTCTAACACCGTTATTATCGCTACCTGAGCCGGAGGGTAAGAACAGCGACGACGATAAAAAGCACGACCAGCACGATAGTAAGCTGGAAAAGTCTTCTTTCTACCCCCCGCTTGGTACGAAAAACCGTGTCCGCCTGGCCGAAGATTCCGCCCAGTCCGCCGCCCCGCACCTGAAGTAGAATAGCCAGTACCAGTGCTAGCGATATGACAATCTGAATGACATAAAGAGAAGTCTGCATCTCACTCCGCCTCTAGTTTTTTCTTCATTAACTCGTTAACCAGTTTAGGGTTAGCCCGGCCCCGGCTGGCCCTCATCACCTGCCCGACGAGAAAGGTCAGCGACGAGGTCTTCCCCCCTTTGTAGTCGGCCACGGCCGGCGCGTTGTCTTTTATAACCTGGGTAATCAGTTCCTCCACCATCTGGCTATCAGTAATCTGGCTCAGCCCGCGTTCGGAAATAACCGCCGCTGCATCCTCGCCCGTTTTGAACATTTCTTCGAATACCTGCTTGGCGCTGGGGACATTGACCTGTCCTTTCTCGATTAAGTCGAGCAGCTGGCAAAGCTGCCCCGGGCTAACCTTGGCTGCATTTATCTCGGTGGCGGTGACATTGAGCAACCGGCTGAACTCGCCGAGGAGCCAGTTGCTTACCATCTTGGCTTTCTGAGGCAACACTGGCTCGCGAAGGGCATCTGTTTTGAGACAGGCCTCGAAATAATCCGCCATGGCCTTGGAAGTGGTCAATAAGCTGGCATCGTAATGGGGCAGGCCGTATTCAACCATGAAGCGGTTACGTCTTTCTTCGGGCAATTCGGGCAGTTTGGACTTTATTTCATCGACCCATTGGCGGTCGAGCAATAAGGGAGGCAGGTCGGGTTCGGGGAAATAGCGGTAATCATGGGCGTATTCTTTGCTGCGCTGCGAGACCGTTTCGCCTTTCTCTTCCACCCAGCCCCGCGTCTCCTGCTCCAACCTCGTGCCTTCTTCGGCGCATTTGGTCTGTCGTTTGACTTCAAATTCCATCGCACGGAAGACTGCCCGGAAGCTGTTCATGTTTTTTACTTCGACCTTGGCGAAAAACTCGGTGCTGCCCTCGGGGCGGATGCTGATATTGGCATCGCAGCGGAAGCTGCCTTCTTCCATGCTGGCCGTGGAGACGCCGAGGAACTGGAGGATGGTGTGCAGCTTCATCAGGTACTGGCGGGCCTCTTCCGGCGAACGCAGGTCGGGCTCGCCGACAACCTCCATTAATGGCACTCCGGAACGGTTGACATCGACCAGGCTGTAGGCTTCTTCATCCGGAGCGGTGTAATGTACCAGTTTGGCCACATCCTCTTCGAGATGGACACGGGTAATCCCCACCTTTTTCTCCTGCCCCTCCACCTCGATATTAAGCCAGCCGTGGTGGGCAATCGGTGCGTCGTACTGGGAAATCTGGTAGCCTTTCATCAGGTCCGGGTAAGGGTAATTTTTGCGGTCGAATTTGGTATATTCCGAGATAGTGCATTGCAGGGCGAGGCCGGTCATGATGGTATATTCCACGGCCTGCCGGTTGATGACCGGTAATACGCCGGGCATCCCCAGGCACACCGGACAAACATAGGTGTTGGGTGGGGCACTGGCGTAATCGGCACTGCAACGGCAGTACATCTTGCTTTTGGTCTGTAGCTGGACGTGCACTTCCAGCCCGATAATCGTCTCATAGTTCATGTCTGTTAGTCTTAATAGTATATCAGCAATGGTACAGGGTGACAAGGAGAATGTAATGTCATTGCGAGTCCTGATTTCATCGGGACGTGGCAATCTCGTAGCTGAAAACTGATAGCTGATAGCTACGGCAATGGCAGTATCGACGTGGCTTTGGTAGAATTAAAGTACCAGTCCCTGGAGAGAACGATGACGCCTCAATTCTTCGGGCAGGAAATCAAGGTTACCGTCAGCGGCGAGGTCAAAACACCGGCCGCTTTCCGTCTCGGCGATAACGACTATGTTATCGCCGAAATCATCGAGACCTGGCCGGACTACGGTTTCGGGCACAGTCCGTTGCGACGCAAGCGGTGGTGGCAGCGCCACCACCGTAACTATTACAGGGTGAGGACGACGACGGGCGAAGTCTTTGAAATCTACCACGACCGCGGCACTAACCTCAGCCAGGCGGAACGCCAGCGCTGGTACCTCTACCGCCAGCTATAGAGATGAGCTTACCCTAACCCCTTTGTCCCCTTCCCCTATGTTCAGGGGAAGGGGAAGTAATTTTTAAAGAAGGGGGGCAATGCCCCCTTCTTTTTAGTTTCCCCCTTTGCTAAAGGTAACTATCCCTTGACTGTATAAGGATTTTGTGTTATAGTGTTCATTAAGGGTGGCATAACGTGAAGTTATATAGAATGGTTTATTTCCCATTTGATGCTAGCTCTCCCGAAGAAGATGCTCAGAAGATAAACGAATATCTTCGGAGTTTGCCTTTGACTTTAAGGGAATTGGCTCAACGCCATAAGACGCAAGAATGGAACGTAGTCTCTCACGATTTGACAACACAAGGAGACAAGGGACTTCTATCCATTTTAGTTGAGAGTGAGACCAAATAAGGAAATTATCACCTTCTATTGTAAAAATATAACCTTCAAGCATAAGGAGACCTCCTATGACACCAGCAAATAGAAAACAACCAACAAAAGCTAGGAACTCGGAGTCGGATTACACTCTCGTAAAGTTTATGAGAGAGTTCCCGAATGATGAGGCGTGCCTTGAATGGCTCTGGCGTAACCGCTATTCGCCAGATGGAATACACGCTCATTGCCCGAAGTGCGACCAAGAACGTGCCTTTAAGCGGTATGAGACGACACAACAAAGGCAATCGTGGACTTGTACGGCCTGCGGTAATCATATTCACCCTACAGCCGGAACTATCTTCCATAAATCCTCTACGTCTTTGCACCTGTGGTTTTATGCCATGTATCTTATGACCAGCACTCGATGCGGTATCTCCGCTAAACAACTTGAAAGGGAACTCGGAGTTACCTATAAGACAGCCTGGCGCATAGCCAAAGAAATCCGGCAAGTCCTCATGGAACAAACAAACGAACCGCTCGGCAAAAACGCAGGCGTTGAACTTGATGAAACTTTCGTTGGTGGTAAAGCTATCAACATGCACGCAGTCAAGCGTGCCAAACTGCATGGGCGTGGTACGGCTGACAAACAGGCTGTCTTTGGTGCGGTAGAACGTAACGGGAGAGTCTTGGCACTCACTGTACCTAACGTGGATGGTGCTACGCTTCTTCCTCATATCCGTAAGCACGTCATTCCAGCATCCACTATCTTTACTGACGAAATGGGTGCTTACAAGTACCTTGGGGAGAACGGGTATAAGCACAAGAGAATCAACCACATGGAGAAAGTGTATGTGAGTGGGGATATTCACACGAATACAATCGAGGGCTTTTGGTCGCTCGTAAAAAGAGGTATAGGTGGAGTCCACCACGCAGTTTCGGCTAAGCATCTTCAGTCCTACCTGAATGAGTACGTTTGGAGATACAATCACCGGAACGCTGGTCAGACGATGTTTGAGTTACTTCTTCTTCGGACTGTGGGTAGTTGAGGACTTGGTGGTCTTTTTGAGATTGGCTAGGAATTCTTCTTTTGTGGGCACGGGTATCTCGTGCCCCTTGGGTGTTTTTTGCGTCTTTTTCGCCATGATTCTCTCCTTGAGGAAAGTATAACATATGCAACCTCTCGATAGCGCTTACGAGCAAATTAACGGGGCACGGGAACACTTGGACTCGCTCAAACCCGAAATTGAAGCTTTCACCAAAACGATAGCTAATGAGGTTTCCATCAATTATCAGAAGGGCGTCATTAATATTAAAGGGAAACGATTGAATGTACCCATTGGAACTGCCAACTTCCCTTTTAATCGTCCTGCTCCCTTGAGGGTAAGCCGTCTCATTGGTGAGACCATCCAGAATCTGCGGAGCCCCTGGATTATCTGGTTTATGAGTTGGCCTGCTTTGATGCCAAGAGTAGCGTAGAGAACACTCAATTTGTCATTGTAGATTCTGAAAAGGACTTCAGGAAAAACAACTGGCATCTTAACGGATTGACTGGAGAGCACATTGCAAAATTCGAGCGATTGCAGCCTTACAACGGATGTAACTGGACGAAGCTCATTCGTGAACTCTCCAACCCTGACAAACACAAGACTCTCACGGTAGTTCGGCACCCTATCGCTCTTCGCATTGATACAGCTAACACAGACGCTATCCTTGCTGGTAAACAGGTGGACGTGGATAGCTACGCTACCATCCATATAACGTTCAGCGATGGTTTGCCTGTTATAGAAACTCTTGAGCAACTCGTGTTTGATGTTACTCATATCCTTAAACTTTTCGAGCCTGAATTCAAGTGATTTATCCATTTTTCCCCTTCCTAAGATAACTTATACAGAGATGGAATAGTTACCTTTGCTAAAGGGGTTCACCCTGGTTCCACTGAGGTCACCACGAACTGAAGGTTCTCCTTCAGGAAGAATCCTTCTGGATGAATCCCTGAAGGGGACTGACGGGGATTTTCCCCACATATCTGTCATGGACAGGTTCTGCCGGAATGGTGATTTCAAGGTGTTGTCAGAAGAGGGTGTTAGCCCTCTTATTAGTAATTTCCCCCTCTCCTTCCGAAGGAGAGGGGGATTTAAGGGGGTGAGGTAGTCCCCGTCTTATGCTATAATTTCAGGTGTACGTGGGGATATAGCTCAGTCGGGAGAGCGCTGCGTTCGCATCGCAGAGATCGGGGGTTCGAATCCCCCTATCTCCACCAACTGCTTGCAAGAGTACACGCTTGTTAGCCGGGTCACCAAATAGTATAAAGTGAAATCCAACTCGCTTATTCTATTGCCCAAATAAGGTGACAAATACTCATCCCATTAAACGGTTTATGACTTTGTCTACTAATCCCGCATAATTGGTCAAGTTGTTCATGGTAGAATAACACTATGACTGGCATACTGCTAATCTCTACCATCTTAATAAGTTTGGCTCTCGTATTCTATTCAATCGGTGTTTGGAGCGAAAGGCTGGTCGGAAGATTGAAGGCCTGGCATTTAGTCTTTTTCTGGGGTGGATTAGCTTTCGATACCACAGGTACAGGTATAATGTTTGAGATGGCCGGAGGTATTGGTTCTGACATACATAGCGTTACCGGAATAGCCGCTATTCTCTTGATGGTTATTCACACAATTTGGGCTACCACCGTTCTGCTGCGTAAGGATGAGAAGGCTATTACCAGTTTTCACCGCTTTAGTGTTATTGTATGGTTAATTTGGTTGATTCCCTATTTCACCGGATTCTTTGTATCGATGCAATAATAGTAGCTTATATAAGATTAATATACTGACAGGAAGAAGAACATGAGAAAATATGTCCTTAATTGGGAAATGTCCGGAATCGTTTTCGTCTTTCTGCTGGGAGCTCTACTACATTTCATATTCGAATGGTCAGACGAGTCGAGGATAATAGGACTATTTGCTTCAGTTAACGAGAGTGTCTGGGAACACTTTAAACAAGGATTCTGGCCTATGGTTATTTACGCTGCTATTGAGTACAGGTTCTTGAGCGGACGAATTAATAACTTCTTCACAGCAAAAGCGGTAGCTGTTTACTTGATCCCCTCCATTACCGGATTGGTTTTCTATGGTTACACAGCAATTATCGGAAAAGAGATTCTGATAGTTGATATTCTTATCTTTCTTGTAGCTATCATTATAGGGCAACTAACAAGTTACAGGATTATGACTTCGGCCAGGCTACACAAGTATACGAACTTGATTTCTCTCATTTTCATAATATTGCTAGCCTCAGCATTGATACTCTTTACTTTCTATCCACCACACCTGCCTATCTTTATTGATGGTAATACTGCCATGTATGGAATCCCATGAAATTCAGAAAGATGGAGTCCAAAAGTTATTTTGACATTTTATTTTGTACCGGAGTATCCTTAACGAAACAAGCAAATAACTGGGCTAAGAGAAGGAGGATGCTATGAATAAGAGCCGACTTCTGTTTCTGGCTATTATGAACTTGATTGGATTTCTGGGTACAGTTGTTGTTAATGGACTCTCTAACGCTCTCCCCTTAAATGGTAAGACAGCTGGTGAATTGTCCGATCAATATCCCAATTTATTTGTACCTGCAGGATTGACCTTTTCTATTTGGGGAATAATCTATATCCTGCTTGCCATATTCGTCATATATGGACGGATTGTCGCTGTAAAGAAAGACACACAGAAGTCGTCGTTCATTGAGAATATCGGCGTATTATTCTTCATTTCCTGTCTAGCTAATATGGGATGGATATTCGCCTGGCACTATGAAATCGTACCTTTATCGGTACTAATTATGCTCATACTGCTAGTAACCCTAATAGCCATATATTTGAGGCTGAGGATTGGTAGATCAGATTCATCCAAAACTGAGAAATACCTGGTACATCTTCCTTTCAGCGTATATCTTGGTTGGATCACCATCGCAACAATCGCGAATATTACC
>JBDRLU010000015.1:0-3301 GCA_043812795.1 Chloroflexota bacterium | reverse complement strand
CTACGCTGGAGTATAAAGGTGCTATTTCCGGTATTGATTTTATCGATTACTGACTCAGGCACCCCGCGCTTAAACTTGACCAAAATCTCACCGGGGACAAAAAGCGAACCTTCAGGCGTGGTGGTGTTATTTTCAAAGATATCATTTTCCGACGCGCCCGCAGTACCCTCTATAGATAAGAGAAGTGATATAATAACGAGAGTAGTTACAGACCACTTCAATGACTTCCAAATTTTTAGCTTCATATCTTTTTACCTCCTACTTCCTTGGGGCATTATGCATGTCACTTAACTTATACGCCTTTTTGCCGCTTTTCGCAATACCGCGATTTTTACAAATTGATACCCATTTGTCAATATCTATCAGGTATGGATTATGATATAGTTACAAATCAAAGTCGATTTTAGAATTCATTGTTTTAGCTTCAAAACAGCCTTACCAGCAATAATGTATTTTAACCGTTTTGAAGCTAATTTAACCTCTTTTCATAGCTACCGACAAGTCCGGTATGCGCTACCATCTTTTTAACGTATTATCTCGAATAAGAGAATCTGGGCGGCCGTAGCTGGTGCCAGACCTCATCGCACACTTTCAATTCTTCTCCGGTCAGGGTTATCTCAACCGCGCCAACGTTTTCCTCCAGCTGTTTTATGGAGTTGGCACCGCAGATGATAGAGGTGATGGCCGGGTTATTCAATACCCAGGCAAGGGAGAACCGGGGCATACTGCGACCGTGTTTCTCGGCAATTTCCTTGAAGCGGGCAACCGCCTCAAAGTTGCCGGGCAACCAGTAGCGGCCGGTGTAACTCTTTCCCTGACGCTTGTTGCCGAACCTGGTATCCTCAGGCGGCGGCCGGTTCGGGTCATGTTTCCCGCTGAGCAAACCGCCCGCCATCGGATTGTAAACACACACGCCCACCCCCTCACTGGTGCAGAGCGGCAGCAGCTCATCTTCAGCACCCCGGGTAATCAAGTTATACGGCGGTTGAATGCAATCAAAACGGGCCAGGTTTTTGTTATCGCTTACCCATAGTGTTTTGCAGAGCTGCCAGGCGAGGTAATTGGAGCACCCGATATAGCGCACCTTCCCCTGACGAATTAAGTCATCCAGCGCACGCAACGTCTCCTCAATGGGTGTAGTGTTATCCGGCACATGAGTGTAGTAGATATCAATGTAATCAGTCCCCAGACGACGCAGGCTGCCCTCTATTGCGTCCATAATATGTTTGCGCGACAGTCCAATGTCATTGACATCCGGCCCGGATTGCCAGACGCCTACCTTGGTGGCCAGCACTACCGATTGCCTCACCTCTTTAAGCGCCTTGCCCACGATTTCTTCCGTCCGGCCGTCAACGTACATGTCGGCGGTATCAATGAAGTTGATACCAGCATCAATCGTCCACCTGATAAGTTTTATTGATTCCGCCTCATCTATCTGGTTGCCAAAAGTCATTGTCCCCAGACAGATTTCAGAAACCTTCAGACCCGTCTTGCCCAGCTTCCGGTACTTCATGACTTATCTCCCCCTTTACCCTTCATATTTAACTCGCTCTTTACTGCACCAGCTCCAGCAGGCCCAGCTTGTCCAGACAAGCTTCGGTGGGCTTGCCCGTTTCGGGGTCCCATTCCATAGCTTTTCGGTATTCCCCTGCCAGCGTATCTATATCTATTGTTATACCTCGCAAAGGGCCCTCGCTCTTGGGTGGTATCCCGGCTAATCGATTTGGCAGAGCATAATCCAAAGGACTGATGCCCTCCCGGGCATTGAACAGTTGTCTCAATGTCTGTATCCTGGCCCCGGTTTTCAGAGCTTCACTCACGGACATATCCCACCCGGTTACGCCGTTGATTAGTTCCAGTATTGGGAAGACGCCAGACATGAAAGGCATCAGGCATATCCCGGAACTGGCCCCAACCTGCCAGTAGTTGGTGGCCGCCGCCGCCGCCGGTCCTTTACCGGAATACTGATATTTTTCAAAGCCGGAGAACTGGAGTTCTTTATAAGGGCCGGCAGCAGTGTTCGTGTCACACCGGGTATAGGGCGCAGCCGCGGTATGTCGGCCCGGCGTGGGGTCGGCAACAAACCCCGTGCCGCGTCCCGGCAAAAATGCCGCGTTGTGCAACCCGGGCTCCTGCCCGCCAACGTGCATGGCGAACTTCTCGGCGCCTTTGCCTATTCGCTTTGCGGCCACCTTAACTCCGTCAGCCAGCACGTCGCCAAAACCCTCGCGTTGTATTATCCTTTCGGTCATGGCGATAATGGCTTCCGCATTTCCCCAGGTTAACGCTATGCCGTCTGTGTCCGCCTTGGTGATAACGCCATTCTCATAGCACTCCATGGCGAAGGCGATAACGGAACCCGCCGATATCGTATCCAGTCCGCCACGATTACACATGTCGTTCAATTTGAAGATTGAAGCCAGGTCATCGTTCAGGCACATGTTGCCGAAGGCAGCCACCGTCTCATATTCGGGCTTGTGTGTCTCAGATACCGGGTATTTCCCGGAAGGAACAGTCGTGATACCCCCACAGCGAATCGGACAGCTAAAGCAGCCGTATTTTCTCGTCTCGTAGGCGATAACATTATCACCGTCTATTTGCTTGACCGTTGGAAAAGACTCCGTGCCGGTGAGCAACCAGTTTTTAACGGGGCTGGCACCGGAGCCAACCAGCGCCGCCGTATTACCACAGGTACCATACTTCATCAACGTCTGGACGAAGGCTACTTCACGCATTTTTTTCGAGAATTCCTGATTTAACTTCTTAACGCTCTCGCTGTTGGCTACGGCAACCCTGCCTTTTCCCCTCACTGCCACTGCCTTGAGTCGCTTGGAGCCCATAACGGCACCGACGCCCGAGCGACCCGCATACCGCCCCTTATCGTTACAGATACCACTAATCAGTGATAGTTTTTCCGAAGCGGGACCGATGCAGGCAACACGGACTTTGGGGTCGCCAATCTCTCCAACCAGAGCTTCCTCGGTTTCAACGGCGTCTTTGCCCCACAGGTGAGAAGCGTCCCTTATCTCTATACCTGCGTCCGTGACCATCAGATATGATGGTTTAGAAGCTATCCCCGAGACAAAAATCGCGTCCCAGCCGGCGAACTTGAGCTCGGGTCCGAAAAAACCTCCCGAGTTGGCATCGCCCCAGCCACCGGTCAGCGGCGATTTGCACACCGCCATATAACGACTACCGGTGGGGACAGGCGTGCCGGTCAGAGGGCCGGTGACAAAGCCCAGCACATTTTCCGGTCCCAGAGCGTCAACACGGCCTTTCTGGTTCTCGAACAGTATACGAG
>JBDRLU010000014.1:0-21679 GCA_043812795.1 Chloroflexota bacterium | reverse complement strand
CCTTAACCGTGTCCGTTCGGCGGCCCAGCTCATGGGCCAGCTTATCGATGATTTACTGGCTTTGTCACGGGTGACCCGTACCGAAATGAGACGGGAAACAGTCAACCTCAGCGCTCTGGCCAGAGGAGTGGTGGTTGAACTCCAGAAAGCCCAGCCGGAACGCCAGGTGGACTTCATCCTCACCGAAGGATTAACCACCGAAGGTGATGTACGCTTGTTGCGGCTTACACTGGATAACTTGTTAAGTAATGCCTGGAAATATACCAGTAAACATCCGATAGCTCACATCGAATTTGGCGTTACCAAGGTCGACGGTAAATCAGCCTATTTTGTCCGTGACGATGGTGCCGGTTTCGATATGGCTTATGCCGATAAGCTTTTTGCCCCCTTCCAGCGCTTGCACCGGGGCGATGAATTTCCCGGTATTGGTATCGGGCTGGCCACCGTGCAGCGAATTGTCCACCGTCATGGCGGTCGCGTTTGGGCCGAAGGGGCAGTGGAGCAAGGGGCGACCTTTTATTTTGCGTTATAGAGGAGGCACTAATGGAAAAAACTATTCTGCTCATCGAAGATAACCCCGACGATGTGGCCTTAACCCAGCGCACGCTCAAGCGGAATAATATCCTGAATGAGGTCGTGATAGCTCGTGACGGAGCCGAGGCCCTCGATTATCTTTTCGGCACCGGTGCTTATAGCGAGCGTGACCTCAATGTTATGCCCAGTGTGGTGCTCCTTGACTTGAAGTTACCCAAGATTGATGGCCTCGAAGTATTGCAGCGTTTGCGTGCCGATGCGCGTACTAAACTGCTGCCCGTGGTCATCCTGACTTCATCCAGGGAAGAACAGGACATGATTAATGGCTATAAGTCCGGCTGTAATAGCTATGTCCGTAAGCCGGTTGACTTCGACCAGTTCAGTGACGCGGTACGCCAACTGGGGTTGTACTGGCTTATTCTGAATGAACCACCGCCAGGATACAGGTAAGATGGGTAAACCATTACGAGCTTTAATCATTGAGGACTCCGAAGGCGACGCGCTATTAATGGTGCGTGAGCTGAAGCGCGGGGACTTTGACGTGACCTCGGAAAGAGTGGATACGGCTGAGACTATGGAAGCGGCCCTTGACCGGCAGGAATGGGATATTATTATCGCTGACTATTCCATGCCGCATTTTAACGGGCTGACCGCACTGAATTTGATGAAAGATAAAGCCGTTGACCTGCCTTTTATCATTGTCAGTGGCAGTATCAGCGATAGCATGGCCGTGGCGGCGATGAAAGCCGGCGCTCATGACTATGTGATGAAGGATAACCTATCACGTCTCGTTCCGGCGGTTGAGCGGGAACTGCGTGAAGTAGCCGTCCGCCAGAGACAACGCCAGGCCGAAGCCAGACTGCGTGAGAGCGAATTCAAATATCGCAGCCTTTACGAGACAATGATTCAGGGTGTGGTCTATATGGATGAGGCGGGCCGAATCATCTCTGCTAATCCGGCAGCGACCCGGATGCTGGGCCTGACCCTCGGCCAGATGCGTGGCTATCTGCAAATGAATCCACGCTGGAAGGTCATTCACGAAGACGGCTCTGATTACCCTCTGGAGGAGCAGCCAGGCGTGATAGCACTACGGACCGGCAGAGAAGTAGCCGATGTAGTTATGGGTGTTTTCGACCCTGAAGATAAGCACTTACTCTGGCTTAATGTCAACGCCGTGCCGCAGTTCCTGCTTGGAACGAACGAGCGGGCTCACCGGGTCTGCCTTACCCTGACTGATATTACCGAGCAAAGACGCAATCGGGAAACGCTTCGTGAGAATGAAGAACGCTACCGGTCGGTCGTTGAGAATGCTAACGAAGCCATATCGGTGCTACAAAACGGACGGGTGAAGTTTGTTAATACCAAATGGCTGGAAGTGATGGGCTACAGCTGGGAAGAAGCGGCCGATATGCCGGAAGAACACTATATTCACCCGGATAGCCTTCCGGCAATACGCGAAAGACAACGGCGGTTGCAGCGTGGTGAGACAGTTGAAGATAATTTTCCCTACCGGGTGGTCACCAAGTCGGGGGACATACGTTGGGTAGAAGCCCACATCGCCCAGATTATATGGAACGGCCAGCCCGCCAGGCTAATACTGCGGACCGACATCACCGAGAAAAGGCAGGCTGAGGAGAGTATCAGGCGGGCCGCCGAGGAATGGCGGATAACCTTCGATTCGATTACCGATTTGGTCTCCATTCATAGCCAGGGCTTCAAGCTGGTCAGAGTGAACAAAACCTTCGCTGATATACTTAAGGTGCGCCCCAAAGAACTCATTGGTAAGACATGCTGTCAGGTAGTCCATGGTACCGACCAGCCGATATCGAATTGCCCTCATTTGAAAACACTGGCCACCGGCAAGCCGGCTACGGCGGAATTCTTCGAGCCACGACTGGGAATTTACATGGAAGTAACGACGTCACCGGTATTTAACGCAAAAGGTGAGGTTACGGCTTCGGTACATGTCGCCCGGGATATTACCGAACGTAAGAAAATGGAGGAACAACTGGCGGTGACTGACCGGTTGGCTTCTATCGGCGAGCTGGCTTCAGGGGTGGCCCATGAGCTTAATAATCCCCTGACGAGCGTCATTGGCTTTTCGGAACTGTTGCTGGCCAAGGACTTGCCCGCCGATATCAAGGAAGACCTGGATATCATCAATCGCGAAGCCCAGCGTACCGCTCAGGTGGTGAGAAATCTACTTACCTTTGCCCGCAAGCATCCGCAGGAGAAGGAGGCCGTAGATATCAACCGCATTATCAGTGAAGTACTGGCGCTGCGCGCCTATGAGCAGAAGGTGAACGACATTAAAGTCGAGACCAAGTTTGCTCCTGACCTGCCGTCAATTCACGGGAATAGCTTTCAGTTACAGCAAGTGTTCCTTAATATTATCATTAATGCCGAATATTTTATGAGTGCGGCTCATGGCCGGGGCCAACTGGCGATTACCACTAAGCCACTGAAGAATATCATCCGCATCTCTTTTGCCGATGACGGTCCGGGCATCAGCCAGGAAACCCTGGCCCATGTTTTCGACCCGTTCTTTACCACCAAAGAAGTAGGTAGAGGTACCGGCCTTGGTTTGAGCATCTGCCACGGCACAATCACGGAACACGATGGACGGATTTACGTTGAAAGCGAACCAGGCAAAGGCGCCACCTTTATTATCGAGTTGCCAACAATTCCGCCCAAACAGGAAGGTGTTACACATGGATGAGCCGAAGACGAGCAATAAAAAACGTATCCTGATTGTTGATGACGAGGCTCCTATCTGCGATGTTTGTCAGAGAGTGCTTACTGCCGAAGGGTATAACGTGGACTGTGTTGCCAACGGGAGAAAGGCACGGAGCATGATTACCCAAAAACAATACGACCTTTATCTGTTCGATATCAGGCTACCGGAAATGGATGGCAAGGCACTCTACCAGTGGCTGCAGGAAAAACACCCATCACTGACCAGGAAGGTGGTCTTAACTACCGGGGATGTGATTGGGCAGGACACCCAGAGTTTTATCGAAGAGACCGGCCGGCTTTTCCTCCCCAAGCCATTCACGCCCGACGAATTGAAGGCCGCCGTACGAAAAATCTCGCCGAAGGAATAAGGAATGCCTCAAGAACAGGAAAAGATACTGGTCGTCGATGACGAAGCCGCCATCAGGAAACTTCTCTGCCAGAAGCTGGCTGTTACTGGTTATAGCTGTTCTGAGGCGGCCGATGCCGAACAAGCGATAAAACAACTTGAAGGCACTACTTTTGAGCTGGTAATTCTGGATATCAAGATGCCCGGTAAATCCGGTGTCGAATTATTACCTGTTATCAAGGCCGGTTATGCCGACACCGCCGTAATTATGGCGACCGCTAACACTGACACCACCGTTGCCATCAACTGTATTAAGCAGGGGGCTTATGATTATCTCACCAAGCCCTTTAATCTCGATAATGTCATCCTGAGTGTGGCGCGCGCTCTGGAAAAGCGCAGCCTGGAAATAGAAAACAGGGAATACCAGAAGAACCTTGAAGATAAAGTTGCCGAACAGGCTACCAGAATCCGGTCGCTGTTTTTTAACGCGATTACCGCCCTGGCTTATGCTCTGGAGGCTAAAGACAGGTACACCCGGGGACACTCGGAACGGGTGTCCGAGATTGCCGTTGCCATCGGCCGGGAGCTGGGTTTGCCGGGGGACATTATTGGGAAACTGAGATTGGCCGGACTTGTCCACGATATCGGCAAAATCGGTGTGGAAGAGGACATTTTGAGCAAGCCGGCCCGCCTTACCGTCGCTGAGTTCCACCGCATCCAAACGCATCCCGAGGTTGGGGAACGTATTTTGACGCCCATTGCCGATGATGATATGTTAAGATGGATACGGAGTCACCACGAGCGCTATGATGGTACCGGCTATCCCGACCGCTTGAAAGACAGCCAGATTCCGCTGGGCGCGCGGATTCTGGCCGTATCCGATGCTTTTGAGGCAATGACTTCGGAGCGCCCTTACCGCAAAGCCATGCAAATGACGGCGGCTCTCAGCGAGCTGGAACACTATCGTGGCCTTCAGTACGACCCGGAAGTAGTTACGGCTTTCCTCCGTAGCAGCGCGGTGCAGTCCACTGGTTCCAGCCAGCCGGCCCGATGGGAAAAGGAGTAACGGACGATGGCCAAGAAAGCGTCCACTAAAAAGAAGTTATTAATTGCCGATGACGAGGCGAACATCAGATTAATGGTAAGAAAGACGTTTGAAGGGAAATATGTAGTGCTTGAGGCTAAAAATGGCCAGGAAGCGGTTGACCTGGCCCTCCGTCACTTTCCTGATATCATCCTGATGGATGTCATGATGCCTGAGACAGATGGCCTGACGGCTCTCAACAGAATCAGAAATAATGCGCGCGTCGCCACTACACCGATAATCATGTTTACCGGTGTCGGCTACGACCTGAACGAACAATTAGCCAGGAGCCTGGGTGCTAAAGCGTATTTGAGAAAGCCGGTCACGCCACGGGAACTGCTCGATGCCGTGAGCAAAATAGTTTAAAGAGACAAGATTACGAAGGTATTTTCATGGCAAAAGTGCGTATTCTGGTAGCTGATGACGAACTCAATATCGTGAAATTTCTGCGGGCGAACCTTGAAGCCAACGGTTTCACGGTCGTCGCCGCCATAGATGGTGCTGAAGCCCTCCAGAAAATCGAAATAGAGCCACCTGACCTGGTCCTGCTGGATATCACCATGCCCGGGATGGATGGCTTCGAGGTCTGCCGGCGGCTCCGCGAGTGGTCGCAAGTCCCTATTATCATGGTCAGTGCTCGTGCCGATGAACGGGACAAGGTGAAATGCCTCGACCTCGGTGCCGATGACTACATTACGAAACCTTTTGGCGCCATTGAATTAATCGCGCGGGTCCGTGCCGTATTACGCCGCTGCGGGACAGGCGAAACCGTGAAAGCACAGCCCCACTTCGATTGTGGGGACCTTCATATCAATTTTGCTGGCCACCAGGTAGCCCGGTCCGGAAGCGAGGTCAAATTGACTCCGACGGAATTCAACCTCCTCCAGGAGCTTGTTCTTAACCGGGGTAAGGCTCTCACTCACACCTATTTGCTGAACAAGGTGTGGGGTGCCGAATATGGAGAAGAAAGGGAATACCTGCATGTCTTTGTCCGTCGCCTGCGGGCTAAACTGGAGCCTGACCCGACCCACCCCAGCTACATACTGACCTTACCCGGTGTCGGCTACGAATTCCAGGATTCGGCCTAACAACAGTATAATCGACATGGCGGTTTGAGGACGCTCGGAAATAAGCATCCTTTTTGTTTGTCTCATAGAATTTAGAAAATATTTAGAATTTCACGGTAAATCGTAAGCATTCGTTTCGATTCATTGCGGTAAATTAAGACCAGAAGAACAGAGATGAAAAAGCAAATCCGTGTTTTGGCCGTTGATGACGAACCGAATGTGCTTGAACTGGTCAGCCGGGTCTTGGAATCGGCTGGATACAGCGTTGTTTCAACTACCGACAGTCGTGCTGCTTTAGCCTTGATGGAAGAGCATAAACCCCAACTGGCTATCCTCGATATCATGATGCCCGGCCTCGATGGTCTGCAATTACTTGGCTTGATTCGGGAACGCTCTGATATTCCCGTTATCATGCTGACCGGAATCGGCAATATGGCTGCCGTGCGTGATACCCTAGCTCTCGGGGCGGACGACTATATGAAAAAGCCGTTCAGTACTGCGGAACTGCTCGCCCGGGTTAAGGCAAAACTCAGGCGCGCCAGTATTCAATAACTGAGTGCAATTTGCTCATCCTGGCAAAGGGTGGTATCATTAACACCCTGCGTCAGGCAAAGGATGAGCAAGTATGGATAAGCCGAAGAAGGCACCGCTGTTCTATGGCTGGGTCGTCGTTGCGATTTGCGTCATCACGGTGGCTGTTTCTTATGGTATCCGCTATTCTTTTTCGGTCTTCTACGTCTCTATACTGAATTATTTCGGCTGGAGCCGGGCGGATACGGCCCTCATTTTCTCCATCAATATCCTGGTTTACGGGCTATCGGCACCGCTGGTCGGGATGGCCGTAGAACGCTGGGGCCCGCGCAAGTTCATGACGGCCGGCATTCTGTTACTGGCAGCAGCTACGGCTGCGTCCAGCCTGACACAACAGATATGGCACCTCTACGTTTTTTTCGGCATACTGGCCTCTTTCGGTATCTGTGCTACGGGCTTTGTGCCTAATGCGGCCGTTGTTTCGCACTGGTTTGCCCGTCGACGGGCTACCGCCTTCGGTGTTTTTGGCGTCGGCTTCGGTATCGCTTACATTATGGCGATGGGTATCGAGTATATGATTAGCCAGCTTGGCTGGCGCCATTCCTTTATTGCCCTCGGCGTCATGGCGGCAGCGATTGCTCCTCTCATCGCCGTCTTTCAGCGCTTAGACCCGAAGGAGAAGGCAACTGTCCCTGACGGAGAACCATCGAATGACACATTGGCCCACTCCATGATGAATAAGGAAACGGCAGTCTTAGACAGTAAATGGACCAGCGAAGAATGGACTATTCGAAAGGCAATTAAAACATTCCGATTCTGGTTTCTTTTTGCCTGCAATTTTTTTATGTGGGGTCTTGCCGCTAATCTGATTCTGGCCCACCAGGTAGCTTTTGCCGTCGATAAAGGTTATTCGCCCGCTTTCGGGGCACTTGTTTTCAGCCTTTATGGCGTGCTTTATGGTACCGGTAATCTCCTCGGGGGGTTATCCGACCGTTTTGGCCGGGAAGTGGTCAGTACGACTGGCCTCGTGCTGGCTGTAATCGGCGTCCTGATGCTGGTGTTGAATCAAGGTAACGGAACACCATGGCTGATGTTAGCTTACAGTTTGCTCTTCGGCGTGGGACTGGGTGTTGCTTCACCGACAATAACCGCCGCGATAGCCGACCTTTTCCAGGGAAAGAATTTTGGCTCGATTAACGGACTTATCGTGCTTGGCTTCGGTCTGGGTGGCGCCATCGGCCCCTGGCTCGGCGGTAAAATCTTCGATACCATGAATACTTATTTGCCCGCATTCTATATCGTGATGGTCGCCCTGGCGCTGGCTATCATCTGTATCTGGCGAGCCGCGCCACGACAGATACGGCCGGTGGCAGGAAAGGTAAATCAGATACTAATGAGACGCCAGCCGCTCGGACATTAGCCGACAAAGGTAACTCTATTGTGTTCGATGGTGGCTGAGGATATCCCAGTAGGCGCCACGGGCGCCGGCTTTTATCATGCGGCTGAGGGCATCGTCGCCGGCATAGTTGTAGCTACTACGGCCTGCCGGCGAGGTGAGGAAAAGGAACCGTAGATCATCGCCAACAAGTCTGCTTATCAAAGCATTTACGTTATTATCGAGGTGGGGCGACAGATAAAAGACAGGCTCATTGAACGCACTCCTTTCATCCGGGTACAGGTTGCCGGAGAACGTGCCGTCGGTAATCGCCTGACTGAGAGGCGTACCAGAATATACCCTGACACCGGTAGCTATCCCGACGAGAGGGACATCAAGCTGTTTGACTTGGCCAATCGTCTGTTTGATTGTCTCTTCCGTCTCACCCGGCCCGCCGATAAGTAGGTCAAAGATATAGTTTATGCCTGTCTTGTTCAGCCAGCGCACCAACTGGCGAATATCGCTTACCGTGTAGCGGCGTCCCAGACGAGATAATTGTTCGTCACAAAGCGAATCAACACCGAAATTGATACCGGCACAGCCTGCCTGTTTCATCAGTCGGGCTAATTCCCGGTCGAAGGGAGCGGGCGAGCAGTAGGTGTACCAGCGCATTTTTCCGCCCATTCCTGAGTCAATTATAGCCTGGCAGACCGCTCTGGCGTGGCTCATCGGCTGATTAAACTCACTGTCATCCAGATGAAACCAGTTTACTCCCTGGTCAAGCAGGTCCTGAAATTCTTCGACCACAATTCGAGGCGGCCGTAGTCGCACCGTTCTTCCTTTGGCTACAGGGTCAGCACAGAAAATACATCGCCGGGCACAACCCCGCTTCGTCTCGATGCCGACCATCGCACCTAATTCTTCATATTTCTTGTTGTCGAAGAAACGGCGCCGTGGCAAAGGCCACCGATTTAAATCGACATACGCTCGCGCATTGCTTACAACATTTTTCTTATGCCAATAGACAAGGTTGGGCAAATGGGAGAAATCCTCTTTTTTCTGCAAACACCGGATAAGGGCGGTGGCTGTTTCTTCACCGTCGCCGGCAACACCAGCATCAGCGTGTGTCAACCTGAGCACCGCTTCGGGCATTATGGAAAAGCCAACACCACCGAGGATCACAAAAGTATGCGTCAGCCGTCTGACTTCGCTGACAACTTCGCTAACCCAGGGAAGGAACGACTTTCGGGTAGCGAACGAGCAATCGTCGGTATTACGGACGGTAAGGCCAATCGCCCGGAACTCTTTTGTCCTCAATTTATGGGCTAAGGCTGCCTTCCAATCAGGTATGAAAGCGAGGTCGAGAACCTCCACGGCTATTCCAGATGCAGCCAGCGCCTCGCCGACATATTCCAGGCCGACGGGGCTGACCGGGGGTTGAAGCACATTAGCATTGATGAGAAGAACAGTTTCTTTCACGAAGCGCTACCTGTCAGTCCTGGTCGGAGAGTACGCTTACGATGAGCACATCAGGACCAGTATGGGTGCCGATTACTGGGTTGACGGTGGTGATATGGATAGGCACTTGAGGAAATTTAGCAGTGAGACGGACGGCCAGAGCTTTCGCCTCAGTCACATTAGTGCCGTGCTCGATAGCTAATGCCTTCACACTGGTAAATTCAGTAGCAAAGCGATACAACCACTCGATGGCTTTAAACCGGGTACGTAGTTTAGCTACAGGAAAAGCCTCGCCGTCCTTGATGCCGAGGATTGGATTGATTTTGAGAACGGAACCCAATAGGGCTTGTGCCCTGCCGATACGCCCCCCTAAAGCCAGGTACTTGAGGGTGCCCAGCGTGGCGCGCAGGTATAATTTGGGTATGGTCTGCTGGATGGTATGCTTGAGTTTATCCAGGCTGGTCCCGGCTAGGGCGTCACGGGCTACTTCCATAACCAGCAGGCCTTCGCCCATGGCGGCCAGGGTGGAATCGACGATTTCCACTTTACATTTATTCCTCATCTGTTTGGCCCCTTGCAAAGCCGCTTCGAAGGTAGCACTAAACTTATGCGATATAAAGATACCGACAATTTCGTTACCTTTTTCGGCTAACCGGTCGAATGTATCGGCGAAAATACCCGGAGCGGGCGCTGAAGTTCTCGGTAATATCCGGCTGCCTTGAAGCCGGTGATAAAATTTATCACGGCTCAGGTCAACGCCGTCCTTGTAGCTCTCGGCGCCAAAGTGGACATTGAGCGGCACCACCGTAATGCCCAACTTTTGCGCCACTTCGGCAGGTATATCCGAAGTACTATCGGTAACAATTTTCACCATGGCTAATGATAATCTTAGCGAATTTGAGGCTCTGGCGCAATCGGCTAGCCCAAGAAGTCCATTTCAAGGCGCTTAATGTCACCTGGCGGCTATTTAAGACCGCAACTCGACGACGTAGTCAGGTTTGACTTCAAAAAAACGGTAATGGTATGACGTATCAGTGGATAATACAGCCAGATGCTGGCATGGCCGGTCGGGAACCATTTAATTTGCGGTTGCCCGCAGGCATGCCAGAAATCGAATACAGCTTCGCCCGGAATGTATTTGTCCCATCGTGCGTTAAGCATCAATACCGGTCGCCCCCGCAGATACCCGGCAAAGGTCATCGGGTCCGTGAGAAAACTTTGCCGTGGCGGTATGACATTCTCGAAGCCATCTTTTTCTACTTCGGTAAGATAATAAAGGTAGCGGCTCTGAATCTCACGGTATTCAGCCTCAGTACGCTGATATCCGTTGCGGTAAGCCCGCGTTTTACTCAGCCACATCATTTTTTCTGAGTTCCCACCCGTAACGGTGAATACTCCGGCCTTAATACGCTTTTCGAGGCCCATGGCGATACCTGATACAAAACCGCCCAGGCTTATGCCGAAAGTAGCTATCTGATCTTTATTCAATTCGGGCTGACGCCCGGCCCAGTCGAGTACCTGACGGAGGTTAATCACGGAAATCTGGTAAGCCTCAAACCACTCGTCAGCCGTCAGGTCGGGCAACCGTCTCTTGATGTCTTCGGGAATTCTACTGGAGTGAAGAGGCAGGTACAGAACGAAGCAAGCAATACCCTGCCTGACCAGGGACCGTGCCAACAGGTGACAGGGAATGGCACTGGGGTCACCCATTCCGTGAGTTAAAATCGTCAACGGAGCCGGTTCGCAACAGGAGGGCTGGTAATATTCGCCTCGCACCGTGTCGCTCGTAATGTAACGGGCGGGGAAAGCCGAAGGAAAATCAACGCGATACTGTTGCCATTTGCCGGTTGTTTTCTTCAGATGTAGATTGACCTGAGGCTTATTATCCTGATAATGATAAGGGTTTACGTTTTGCGGCTGGGTAGTCTGGTGCATCAAAGTCCATTCTATAACGAAGCTCTTTTCCAGTGCAATCTCACCGATTATCGGGTCCGGTTCGTTTATGATTGGTGTTGCCTTGAAGGACGACCTCACCCTGAAGAGCTGAAACTCATTTCAGGCAGTTTCTAGTAATGTCCCACATTTATGATGTTTTTCTTTTGTGGTTTTATGACTACTACTTCCTATGTGATGTGATAAACTGAGAGAGTAACAGTTGTGGGAGGAGAGGAATGGGCAGTGCAAAGACAGCCAAAGCTTTTATCCCGCTGGCTAAAGTCGGGGATTTACCGGACGGCACTATGAAGGAATTCGCCATTGACAAGCAGGAAATCCTGCTGGCGCGGGTGGGCAACAAGTACTATGCGGCAAACAATACTTGCCCGCATCTGGGTGGCAGATTAGCCCGGGGCCAACTAGAGGGCACGATAGTGGCTTGCCCGCTCCATGCCTCACGATTCGACTTGACCGACGGTCATGTTGTCCGCTGGACCAACTGGACCGGTATCAAGGCATCCTTGAGCAGCTTACTCAAGCCCCCACATCCCCTCACCATCTATACGGTAAAGGTCGAAGGCGACACGATTCTTGTCGAAATTTAGCTCTCCGAAGGGTAATAATGGCTGCGGCTAGTTGCCGTCACGGTCCTGCTTAAAGCGGTAGTACCGTAAAGCATTATAGAGAGCGCGGGCCCCGCGCTCCATCGCCGGAAAGGCAGCGATACCAGCTTCTTGAAGCTGACGCATTACCTCCCGGGCATTATCCATCTGAGTACCGTTAGAGTAAAAGATAACACTGGCCATAGGCTTATTTGAATTTCTTCTTAAGCCAACAAGTAAATCGATATTACCCTGAAGTTGCTGTGGGGTACGGATATGCATCGTGATAATAAAAACCATGTTATCGATATTGGCATCACGTTCAACAATACCGATAATTCGCCCCATCTCGTCCCGGTTGGCTTGCCCGGTATCAATCGGATTACGGTAGCTGGCACCGACGACCCGGAAAAAGCTGGCTAACTCCGCATAAGATTCTTCAGTAAGCGTTGGCACTTTCAGACCAGCTTCCGCAAACACATCGGTGATGGCCACTGATTGTCCTCCTGACCCGCCGGCGATAGCCACACGGTCACCCGAAACCGGGGGAAGGTAAAGAAGGGCCTTCAGTGTATCGATAAGCTCTTCCATACTGGTCACGCCGACTACACCGCATTGCTGCATGGCCGCATCCCATATCGTCTGGGATACCGCCAGCGACCCGGTATGCGAGGCAATAGCCCGCCCACCTTCAGCAGTCCGCCCACCTTTCCAGACAACAACCGGCTTCTTGGTCGAGACTTCTTTGAGCACCTTTAAAAAGCGCCGCCCATCTTTTATTCCTTCCAGGTACATGCCTATCGCCTTAATCGCCGGGTCGTTACCAAAGAATTCAAGATAATCCGCCGAATCAAGTACAATCCCATTACCAAAGCTGACTGATTTATTAATGATTAAACCCTGAAGATAGGCTTCCTGGCTAAAGAGAATGGCGTGGTTGCCGCTCTGTGAAATAAAACCTAACGCTCCAGAAAGCTCACTATATTGAATGGGGTGCTGCTTAATACCCATCCCCGGGACGAAAATTCCCCGGCAATTCGGGCCAACGACATGCAGGTTGGCCGCTTTGGCTTTCTCAACAAACACACGTTCGAATTGTCTTCCGTCTTCACTGCCCGTCTCAGAAAAGCCCGAAGTGTAAAAGTGAACGACGCCCACTTGCTTTCGGATACAGTCCTCGAGTACCTGCATGGCTACTGCCCGGGGTACTGAAACAATCACCAGGTCGATTGGCCCCGGAATATCCACAAGGCTGGTATAGTTCGGCACTCCCATGGCCTCGATTTCCTTAATTGTCTCCGGGTTGACCTGGACCGAAAACACTTTCCCTTTATAAGTCTGTAAAGCGCGAAGCCATTCAAAATCAGTGCGCTTACTATCGCCGACGACAGCAATAGTCTTCGGATTGAAAGCCTTCTCCATTTTAGTGAAATCTACCTGCAATTCTTTACCTCCTCCTCATTTGCCGGTACTGTGAACCCATAGTGTTTATCATTATGTAAAGGTATCGCAACTTGTGCACTTAACGGGCTAGCCACTCTCAATCAACGATAAGGCTACGTTTGAAATCGTAGTATTTGAGAGCATTACGCAATGCTTGGGCCCCGCGCTCCATCTTCGGAAAGACCGGAACCCCGATTTCCTGAAATTTAAGAGCCACTTCCCGAGCCTTCTCCATTTCCTCCGCCGTGGAATAAAAATTAATCGACATCAAGGGCTTTTTGGTCCGCTTTCTCATTTCAGACAGAAGGTCAAGGGTATTCTTCAATTGCTCGGGTGTGTACCACTGCATCGTACCCAGCAGCACCA
This sequence comes from Chloroflexota bacterium, assembly GCA_043812795.1. Lineage (GTDB taxonomy): Bacteria > Chloroflexota > Dehalococcoidia > Dehalococcoidales > UBA2162 > JBDRLU01. The sequence goes on along the minus strand of JBDRLU010000014.1, from coordinate 8,202 downwards.
GGTTATCCGTATTCCCGTCCCGCTCCAGTATGTCCATAATACGCTTCATCTGAAGACGGTTCGGGTTCCCAGTGTCTATCGGATTACGGTAAGAGCCTCCAATAAGACTGAAAAAAGTGGCAAATTCGTCATAGGACGACTGAGACAATGGGGGTACTTTCAAACCAGCTTCAGCGAAGACATCAGCAATAGCCACGGTCTGGCCTCCTGAACCACCGGCAATAGCCACTCGGTCACTGTAAACCGGCTCCAGATAGAGAAGTGCCTTTAGCGTGTCGATAAGTTCGTCCAGGTTCGCTACACCGATAGCGCCGCATTGTCGCAGAGCTGCGTCCCATACTGCATGGGATACCGCCAGTGACCCGGTATGGGAAGCGATGGCCCGCCCTCCTTCTTCCGTCCGCCCGCCTTTCCAGATAACGACTGGCTTTCTGGTACAAGCTCTCTTGAGTGCTTCGAAAAACCGCCGCCCGTCTTTTACTCCTTCCAGGTACATACCGATGACTTTTGTCTCCGGGTCATTGGCCAGGTATTCGAGATAGTCGGGCGAATCAAGTACCGTCCCATTGCCGAAACTGACTGACTTACTGATATCAATCCCCTGCAAATGGGCTTCACGGCTGAAGCCGATGGCATGAGTACCGCTCTGCGAGATTAAACCGACCGGCCCGCTGATGCCATCATATTGTGTTTGGTTTTGCTTCACGCCGACTTTGGGGCTAAAGATACCCATGCAGTTCGGGCCGATAATATGTAAGCTCGCTTCCATGGCCCGGCTGGCTAACTTGCGCTCCAATTCGCGGCCTTCCTCGGTATCGGTTTCGCTGAAACCGGAAGTAAAGAAATGAACGACACCCACGTTCCGCCGAATGCAGTCTTCCAGCACTTTGAGTGCCGCGGCTCGTGGCACGGCCACAACGACCAGGTCAATTTCTGGTTCAGGGATATCCAGCAGGCTGGTATAGTTGGTAATACCCAAAGCTGTGATAGCTTCAATTGCCTTCGGGTCAATCTGCACCGAATAAAGCTTCCCTTTGAAGTTGTCGAAGCAATGCAGCCAGTTAAACGGCCGCTCTCTAATAGTATCTCCGACTACCACGACACAGCGTGGGTCCCAGGCCCGGTCGAGTTTGGTAAAATCCACTTTCAATTCCCCTCTCCCTTCACCAAAGGTATTCACAGAAAATAAATAATATAATATCATATCACTGAAGTCGGTAAAGAAAAAGGAGCTAGCATAAAGCTCGAGTAAAATCAGTAAGGAGGAAATGCCGTGGAAGTAAAGCTTGGGGTTCCGACGAAATGGGACAAGGAAGCGGATGTGGTCGTTGTTGGCTATGGAGCGGCCGGTGTTGCCACCGCCATAACGGCGCAAGAGGCAGGGGCCAAGGTACTCATTCTGGAAAAAGCACCCCGGGGTGAGGAGGGAGGCAATAGCCGGGTGGCGGCTCAGGCCTGGTTTTCCCCGACACCGGTTGATAGAGCTATTATTTATCTTAAAGCTCTCTGCGGGCCTTACCCCATCCCTGACGATGTAGTCCGCGCCTGGGCTGAAGCAATGGCGAAGAATACCGAATGGGTGGAAAGTTTAGGCGGTAAGCCAATAGGCGGGCTCTCCGGTGTTCAAAGAGCCGAGTTCCCCGAGCTGCCCGGAGCCGACTGCGTCCACGGCTACCGTCTCCATGAAGAGATGGGCTATGAGCGCTTCTGGAATTTACTGAAGGCCGCCACCGAGAAGAAAGGGATTGAAATCCTTTACGCCACGCCCGGTAAGGAATTAATTCAAAATCCGAACACAAAAGAGATAATCGGTATCAAGGCCGAGCGGCAAGAGCGTCCGTTTAATATAAAGGCGAATAAGGCTGTAGTCTTGACCTGTGGTGGGTTTGAAGCCAATCAGGAGATGGTCCGCAACTACTTGAGAATGCCCTACTGCTATCCCCTAGGCACTCCCTATAATACCGGCGACGGCATCAAGATGGCGATGACCGTCGGGGCCGACCTCTGGCACATGACCAATGCAGCCGGCCCCTTCTACCATCTGAAAGTCCCCGAGTTCCCCGCCGTAATGGAGATAATCCCATTGCATTATGCCCGTGAATTCCCCGGCGGCATGATTCTGGTGGGTGCCAATGGCCGGAGGTTCGTCAATGAAAAACAACGCAATACCCATGGTAAAGTAATCATGAACGGCCAATGGGTGCAGTCGCCAAGTCCGTGCCCGTTATTCATGATATTCGACCATGCTTTGTTTTCACTCGGCCCCCTTTATGATAACAATTTCTACCATGGCTGGAACCAAATCCTCAAGCTTTACCAGTGGAGTAAGGATAACAGTGCCGAACTGGCCAAGGGCTGGATTAAAAAGGCAGACACTCTTGCCGAATTAGCAAAGTTGGTCAAGCTGGACCCGGCAGCACTGGAAGATACCGTCAAGCGCTGGAATAGTGACTGTGCCGCCGGGAAAGATAGCGAATTCGGCCGGGCCAGAATGCTGGTACCGATAAAAGACGCACCTTTTTACGCAATTGAGATATCCCCCACTTTCCTGAATACTCAAGGCGGGCCACGGCGTAACGCTCGGGGGCAAATAGTCCGCCCTGACGGAAGCCCTATCCCGCGCTTATATAGTGCCGGAGAACTTGGCTCCATCTATAGTTACCTGTACCAGGGCGGCGGCAACCTCGGCGAATGTATTGCTTTCGGTCGGATTTCGGGGCGTAATGCGGCCGCCGAGAAGTCATGGGAATAGAAAGTTAAATAATACGCTCTTAACTTTAATCCTTATACCTCACCCCATGACCCCTTCAGGGTGAACCTTCAGGGTGAACCCCTCTCCTGGAGGAAAAGGAGAATAAAACAAGAGAGAGGGGCGTTGCCCCTCTCTCAATAAACTCTCTCCTGCGGAATAGCATTAACTGGTAGCAGGCCTCAGCTAATTTAAGAAGCCTAAACAATTCTTCCTCACCGCGAACATTCTACCGGGTGACAAGTCTTTATTTCCAGGGCTTCAGAGCGGTCGCCTGCTCGCCGGCAATCTTGCCAAAGGCGAAGGCCTCCGGTAGATTGGAGCAGGTCTGATAGAGCGGGAAGAACACCGAACCCAGCTCTCCTGCGGCGTACAGCCTGGGAATAGGCTTATCATTCCGGTCGAGTACCTGAGCCTGCGCATTATGTTTCGGGCCGCCTTGAGTATTGATAATAGGCTCGCAAAGCTCGGTAGCGTAATATGGCGGAGTTTTAATAGGCGATAGCCATTCCTTATTCCGGCCAAAATCACCATCTTTGCCACGGACACAGCATTTATTGTACTTGTCAACGGTTTCGACCAGCGCCTCGGGGGAAACTTTGATTTTTTTCGCCAGCGCTTCGATTGTGTTAGCTTTTAGTATCCAGCCTGCCTTGACCTCGGTGCTATTGTCCTCACTCCATTGATATAGCTTTTGGACGGCCCACCAGCCGTAACGCGTCTCGACGATAGGCCCTTTCTTGCGGCAAGCCTCATCGAAAACCATGAAAAATGGGATATTGGGGTATTCAGCACATTCCTGGTCGAATTGTTGCACTTCGAACAATTCTTTACGATGGCTGAGCGTCATCGACTCATTCATGAACCTCTGCCCGTATTTATTGACATAGATGGCCGGGCTACCCACCGGTAGCTGGCGCAACAACCGGAAGCCGACGCCGAACTTCTCGCTCGGTATCTTAGGGGCAAAGGTACCAAACTCCAGGTCAACCATGTGCCAAAGTTTCGCTCCGGCTTCGGCGGCCATCAACACGCCATCGCCGGTATTGTAAGGAGTTCCCAGGGGATAAATAGGTAATTCCGTGACATGAGGGAGGAAGTTATGCAGCATTTCTTTATTGTTTTCGAAGCCCCCGCAGGCTAAAATAACGCCCTTTTTAGCTTTAATGCAGATTTGTCTGCCTGAGACCGATGCTTTGACACCCAGTACTTCTTTCGTCACCGGGTCCTGCACCAACCCTTTTACGGCCGTCTTGAACAAAACTTTAACTTTTCTTTTCTTTACCTGGCTATCGAAGAAGGCAAACAGGTGATTGCCATAAGTCCACCATAGCCCTTCTTTTATTTGTCGAGGAGTACGTGCCAGACGCATAAATTGACGAAAACCATCACTTCCCGGCAGCATGGGATAGAGCGATTCGCCTGGGAAATATTCGACTTTCGCTCCCAGCCCTTCCATCCAGCGAGGTACATCGTGCATTGCCTTAGCTAGAACACGGATGAATTTCTCGTCCAGCATCCCGTTAGTTAACGAGCGGTAATAGGCAATCCCCTTAGCCACGCTGCTGGGAACAGCACAGCCGCCTCCGGAAGTGCAGGTATTACCGCCGCCAACCGGCGCTTTTTCGAGCACGATAACCTTGGCGCCGGCATCATGGCTGGCAATGGCAGCACAGGCACCGGCCCCACCATAGCCGACAATAACCACATCCCCTTCGTCATCCCATTTTCCCGGTAACCAGGACTTTTTCTGTACAGACCTCATCTTATCCTCCTCTGTTCAGCCGTTTTTCCCTGTACCTTGAGTTAAACGGGTTGGCTTTAGTATTATCGAAAGCACAAACCCGGCAAAGCTCGCCAGTGCCATGATTAGGAAGGCCATTTGATAGCTGGAGGTTATATCGAAAATACGTCCGGCAATAGTCACCCCGATGGCATTGCCGAGCATGCCGAAGAAAAGAACAACACCAAAGATAGCACCGTGCACCCTCGTGCCGAATAGCTCGGCAATGAGCGGAGAGATTAACGCTACAATGCCACCGTGAGCAAAACCGTAAACAGCGGTGAACAGATATAACGGCCATAACGTTTTCGCAAATTGTAGCCACACAAGGGCTATCAGAAAAATGAGAAAGCAATAAACGACGCCCCGCCGCACACCGGTACGGTCACTGGTACCACCCATTACCAACCGTCCGACTATACTCGCGCCCCCGATGGCTGACAGCAAACTGGCCGCGCTGGTAGTGGAAAGACCGATTGACAAACCATGCGGAGTTATGTGGGTAATAAGAGTACCGGCACAATAATTAAAGAGAAAGAACATCACAACAACTGTCCAGAACTGCCTGGTACTGACTGCCACCCGAAGGGAAAAGCCAGTATCACCGCTTGTTTCTTTTCCCTGGCTTCCCGCAGGCTCTTGAGTGGCATCATGAAGTCTGGATATTTTCACACCGGGGTCCCGCTTTAACAACTGAGCAATCGATGTAATAATGGCGAGACAAGCTACACCGAGGACAATATAAGCATTACGCCAGCCGTAGCTGGAAATAAGCCAGCCGGAAATCAGCGGCATCGCCAGTATGCCCAAGCCAGTGCCGACTTTGACCACACCGCTCATCAATCCTCTACGATGAACGAACCACCGGGCGGTCGTACCCAGAGAAGTAACGTCGCCACTACTGATACCGATGGCGATTATCACTCCCCAGGCTAAATATAATTGCCAGAGAGAGGTCACCCGGGACATCAGAAAGAAACCAAGACCTAAGGTGACACCGGATACGGTCATTATTAGCCTCGGGCCAAACCTGTCGGTCAAACGACCGGCGATAATCATAAACAGCCCGCCTAATATTGAGCCCAGTGAAACGGCTCCCGAAACTACTGTCTTGTTCCACCCCAGTTCGTTTTGAATGGGGCTAAAGAAAACACCGAAAGTAATGTGGGCGCCATGCATCAGAAAAAGGGTGAGAAAGAAGCAAATGACGATAATATAGCCGTAGGAAAACCGGCTTTCATTCTTCTGCAAAAATCGCCTCCGGTCAGCTACCGCTGACAGTCAATAACATTTCCTGCTAGTCCGCGTGGAGCCGAGTTAGAGTTGCTCGAAACTGGTCAGCTGCTGGTAATCAACCAGGCCGCTTTCACCGATGTTCTCCACTTCAATCCCCGCCTCGACCACCCCCGCCATCGGATTAAGCCCACCCAAGAGTATTATGCCCACTCGATTCAAGCTAATCGATACCTGGCAAATCGGCTCGCTGGTATTGCCCACGGCATAAACGCCACCGATACCGGCTTCTCTAAGCTTGGCAATATTATCTTCCACCATCATTCGGGCCGGAGCCGGTATTCCACGGAAATTGGCCAGTATCTTACCATTCCCCGTCCGGGCCGTATCGCGGACAGCCGTCATCCGGGCACGAACATATTGCTCCGATGGGTCAATAGATGTACCGGCATAATTAATGATAGCAACAAAGCGCCGCGGCTTAGCCTCCTTGACTTCAAGTACGCCGCCAAATCTGGAGTTTACCGGGATGCCTGCCTTCAGAAGGACTCCATTGATGAGAACACTACAAACCGTAGCTATGCCGACTTTGCCGCTCGGCACGACTACTGAGCCAAGCTTTTCCCCTTCGGGAGCGGTAGCTACCAGGTCGCTAACGCAAAGTCCAGCCTTGAAAATTTCACTCATTACCGAGACGGCGTCCTTAAACCTGTCTTTGTTAATCAGTGAAGTATTTATCGGCACCAGGCCAATCCGCTTCTGTACATCAAAGGTAGTCTGGAAAGCCAGGAGCTCGAGTTTTTCCAATATGAAACCAACCTGTTCCGGGGCTAGTGCCATCTTCAATTCCTCGAGTCCTCGCGGCGTCAGCATCCGGCCGTCACGGCCAATACTACGGGTAAAGCCCCTCTCATCGGCTATCCTCAGATGGTAGCGGACGGCCCTCTCGCTTAAAAAAATGCCGTAGCGTTCGAGTTCCCTGGCTATCGTGATTGACCCCAGTGGCTCGGAAGATTCACTCAATACCCCCAGGATAGCCACCATTTTTCTTTCGGCGTCAGAACCAGTGCTTTGTACCATAAGTAATCTACCTGATTGCTTTTCGTAAATTATAGCCATTATAGCACCCCGATCAATAAACCTGAACTATATAACACTCGCCCATGGTTAAATAAAGATAAATAGAGGGGGCTTTAAGCCCCCTCTATTTATCTCCGAAAATTTAAGCCCGTCTCTTGAACTATTTAACGTGCTCTCATATCCTCCTGAATTCCTTTATAGAACTGGCAGGTACCGGCTAAGTTCATAATCGGTAACACGGACGCGATAATTATCCCACTCTATTTTCTTGTTTTCGATGAAGGCCTTAAAAACATGGTCGCCCAAGGCTTCTCGCACTACTTTGCTCTTTTCCGTAAGCTGGATTGCCTCCAACAGGCTACCCGGCAGTTGGCCGATGCCTCGTTTCTCTCTTTCGGCCACGGGCATATGATAAACGTTCTCTTCCACCGGGGGCGGTGCTTCCAGTCCCTCCTCAACTCCGGCCAGTCCGGCGGCCAGCATCACGCTGAAGCAAAGATAGGGGTTACAAGCCGGGTCAGGGGAGCGAAGCTCAAACCGTGTCTCTTTTTCCTTACCGGGCTTATAGTCCGGCACCCTAATCAAATCGGAGCGGTTGCGGTTGGCCCAGGAAACGTAAACCGGCGCTTCCCAACCGGGCACCAGCCGCTTGTAGGAATTGACCCACTGGCTGGTTACTGAAGTAATTTCGGGGGCATATTTCAGTAGTCCGGCCAGAAAACTCAGTGCGGTTTTGGAAAGGTAATATTTGCCGTTTTTGTCAAAGAAGGCATTGGTGCTACCCTTAAATAATGACTGGTGGACATGCATGCCACTTCCGTTGATGCCATAGACCGGTTTAGGCATAAATGTGGCATAGACTCCGTTCTTCAGGGCTATTTCCTTAACCACCAGCCGATAGGTCATCACGTTATCAGCCATGGTCAGGGCATCGCTATATTGCATATCTATTTCATGCTGGCTGGGAGCGACTTCATGATGGGATTTATCCATAATGATACCCATCTCCTGTAACGCCATCACCGTCTCCCGTCGCAGGTCAGTGGCGGCATCGTGGGGGTCCATGTCAAAATAGCCACCGACATCCAGCGGTTCAGTCCCTTTGCTATCCTTGAAATAAAAGTATTCCAGCTCCGGGCCAACATAGTAAATATAGCCCATGTCCGCGGCTTTTTTCAGGTTCTTCTTGAGAACGTACCGCGGGTCGCCTTCGAAGGGCTCGCCATTTTTGGGTGTCAAGATATCGCAAAACATCCGGCCTACGGATGCATGTTCTTTCGGTCGCCACGGAAGGAGCTGAAAGGTAGTCGGGTCCGGCATGGCAATCATATCGCTCTCATCGATACGGACAAACCCT
>JBDRLU010000013.1:0-36994 GCA_043812795.1 Chloroflexota bacterium | reverse complement strand
TTTTCCTCCAAGGTCACGGGCGAAGCCGGCAACTATTTTTGACCAGGGTAGTGTGGAGCCGAAAAGTCCGCAGCCGAAGGTGTCGAGCAGGCACAGCTTAATGCGTTCGATAGCTGGTGGCGGTATCTTGTCGTAAGTCAGTCCGGCGGCAAAACGGGCCAGTTCCCGCGTCGGTTCCTTGCTCATTTTAACTTGCCTCCGTTTTCTTTTTCGGGTGGAAATTGCTTGGTTGCCTGCTGAAGCAACTCTCTACCCTAAAGCAGTTACTCCATCTCGGTTCCAGGAGTTCTTCTATCTGCTTTTTGCCATTCTACCCAAGCCACCAGTCGGCTCCAATCTTCAGAATCGATATCCAAACTCGGTCCCCCTTTTTTATCTGGGTTATCAAATTCAGTCCAAATAGTGACTTTACCATCGTCAGCCACTTGTGCCCAATTGTATCCAGGACTTTCGGCTGTCCCCCAATGACGACCTATTCTGAGTTTTTTCATTATTTAACCCTCACTTTTGTCTAATTTGTGTCCGAGGCGGCTTCCTAGCGCATAGCGTTTCTACTCGGGCGGTAACCCGAGGAGCTTGGCCGGATTTTCATGGGCCATTTTTATAACATCCTTTTCACTGATGCCCAGGTTCAGCAGTGAGCCGATAAACATCCGCATCAGTTCCGGCGGCGTGGCATTCCAGGCGCCGATGGCATCGGTCGTAATGATGAAATGCTCCGGGCCGACGGCATTAATCGAGTCAACGATAGCGCTCAGTTCCAGCCTTCCGTGCAACGGCATAGTCGTGATATAACAATGCTCGATGTAGCCCCCCAGGTTGACGAATTCCTTCTGTTGTTCGACAGAGGCATTAATCTGGCGGTTGAGGGCGTGCGTCAATACGAATTTAATGCCCGCTTTGCCAGCCGCCCGGGCGACCGCCAGTCCTTCTTCAATCGAAAGGTGGCCGGTGGCCAGAATCATGTCGTATTTCTTGACGATGTTAATTATTTCATTAACCGCAGGCACTAGCTGGCCTTTAGCATCGAAAACAGTCAGCCCGGCTTCAGGGGTTGGTAACAGCGAATCGATGGTGGACATAAACCGTTTCATCCGGGCCATGAAGACCCCGCTTTTAATGAGGCCATTCCTGGAGCTCCACGTCGGCAGCCAGACAATTTTACCGCCCATCTCCCCGGCTAACTCGACGGCGAAGGGACTAAGTCCTCCGACGTTGACATTCAAAGTAATGCTGCCAAAGACCCTTACCCCCGGCACTGCCTGGTTGACCAGGTAGGCCTGGGCCATGGTGGGAAAGACGTGGGACTTCATGACGTAGGCACGCATCCCGGCCGCTTGGGCCATCTTCGCCCATTCGATGTCATCCATCCGCCCCCGCATCTTAAGGCTGAATTCCGGCCAGCTATGGGCATGCAGGTCAATCGCTCCCCGCAGCAGTTCGTCTTCGATATTCATTTCCCCTCCTTAATAGCTAGTAAAGAAGCTCGGTCAGTTGGGAGACGTCTTTGACTTCCTCGAATTTATTCACCAGGGCAATTACCCGGTCTATTTTCTCCTGAGAGAGTAGGGGGGCAGCCAGAGAGCGGAACTTATTGATATGCTCTTCATCGGTCATCGGGTTTTCCAGCGAGCCTTTGGGATAGTCCACCTGGGACTCATAAGCCGTGCCGTCTTTCATGGTAATCTTCATGGCGCAGGAAACGCCACGGGGTAGAGCGGCATCACTGGTAATTTTGACCTTCCGGGAAAGCTCGACGACCTGCGGATTTTTGAGCCGGTCATCGGAGTACTGCTGGAGCAAGGCATTACCTTCCATTAGAGCAATAGCCGTCGAATAGGGCAGGCTTACCTGTGCCTCATGATAGGTGCGGGGGGCACTGGTAGTATGATAGTTAGCCCAGGCCGGATGCCGCCGCACTGAAATCTCCTTAATGTCAGCCGTATTTAACGGGTGCTTCTTTCTGATTTCCAGGGCACAGTCAATAGCGTTATGGATGGGCCGGGCACAGGCATAAGGCTTATATTCGATAAAGACAGGAAAGTCTTTGTCCAGATTTTCCGTGAGTTTGCTCATGTCGGTAGCGCCGGCAAAAGCCCGGCAGAAGCCGCGTTCACCCTCGAAGATAGTCTCGGCACCGGTAAACCCCAGCTGAGCCAGCAGGGCAGCAGTGATACCGCCTCGTGCTGCCGGCGCCGGATTAATTCGCTTTTGCATTGAGATGCCGTACATTTCCATCAGGCCGGAAGCCTGCGCGCCCGCCAGGCCCAGGGCGCTGGTCTGTTGCTCTTCGTTGAGGCCAAGAAGATTGCCGGCGGCCGCCGCCGCCCCGAAGACCCCGCAGGTGGGTGTAGTGTGAAACCCACGGTCTCTCAAGGACGGGTTGGTAACGTTGGACAGGCGGGCAACAACCTCACAACCGGCGACCACCGCTGTCAAGAAAGCCGCACCGGAGGCTTTTTGTCTTTCGGCCATAGCCAGAGCGGCGGAAAAAGTCGGCGGGGCATAGTGAAAATAGGCGAGCGGGTCGACATCATCCAGTTCGATACTGTGGGAGGAAATAGCATTACAGAAAGCGGCCGTGGAGGCCGAGGTCTTGTCGCCGTACCCGATGATAGTCGCTTCCGGTTTTTCTTTCGCCAGCTGCGAGAATTCAGCCGCAATGCGACCAGTCTCAGTCTTGGCACCGCCCAGCGCCACCCCCAAATAATCGAGGAGGAGTACTTTCATGTCGTTCAGGTTTCGTGCCGGAATCTTACCGTAAGTAAGATGAGCGATATGCCTGGCTACTTCCTGTGTTGCTCCCATAATACCCTCCTTCGTAAGGCTGCTTAAAAAGGACTCTACTCGCGGTTCAGGTATTTTCTTTCCATTTCCTGGTAGCGCGCGAGGCCGGTAATCAGGTTACGTTCCGCAAAAGTAACTATCCGGTTGGAAAAGCCCCGGGTAGTGCCGGTCTTTTTCAAGACCTGCATCAGCTCCTGAATTGTTTTAGCCGCAGCGCAGGGGGCAGAGCGGGGGAAAATGACAATCTTGTACCCCATGGCTTCCAGTTCCTGTGCGGTTAGCAGCGGGGTCTTGGTGCCCTCATCCATGTTGACCAGCAAAGGGGCGTCAACGGAACGGGCAATCTTCTTCAGTTCTTCCAGGGACTGGGGTGCTTCGAGAAAAATAACATCGGCACCGGCTTTGACGTAGGCACGTGCCCGTCTGATGGCTTCGTCGAGCCCCAGTACGGCCCGCGCGTCGGTACGGGCGATAAGCACGAAATCAGGGTCTTCGCGGGCATCCACGGCCGCCCGTATCTTGCTCACCATTTCATTCTGGGAGACGACCTGTTTGCCCTCGAAATGCCCGCACTTCTTGGGAGCAACCTGGTCTTCGATATGGATGGCAGCGACACCGGCACCTTCGTACTCTTTTACCGTACGCACGACGTTGATAGCATTACCGTAGCCGGTATCGGCATCGGCAATTACCGGCAGACTCACGGCACGGGCGAGGTTGTGGGCGTGAGTTACCATCTCGGTCATGGTCAGCAGGCCGATGTCCGGCTCGCCCAGAATACTCATCGCAGCGCCGGAACCGGTCATATAGACCGCCGGAAAGCCGGCCTGCTCGATAATCCTGGCCGTGGCGGCATCATGGGCGCCGGGAGCGATAATGATTCCCTGTTTATTGAGCAGTTTCCGCAGCTTGGTCGCCTTTTTCACGAACCTTCATCTCCACCGTGGACTTTCTCCCCTAGTGTAGCTGATGACCAATCCCTTGGCAAGCAAGGGTAATTTCTTATTGTCATTGCGAGTACTTCATCAGAAAGGCCTCCTCGCAATGACATCAAAGCCTCCGTCCAAAAGGTACTGTTTGCATGTGGTAGAAGTTGTTAGAAGAGGGCGTAGCCCTCTTATTTTTAATTTCCCCTCGCCTATTAGGAGAGGGGCAGGGGTGAGGTCGCCCTCCAAAGAAAAACCAGCTAAATACAAACAGAACCGAAATAAACCATCATTGTAAAAAGCACGGCGAATGTCGTATAGTTAAACTTGGTCGATGAAAGAAAAAAGGCAAGAAAGAGCTCCCGCCAGTAATACGATAACCTTCCTGGGTACCGGCGGGGCTAGATTTATTATGGCCAGCCAACTCCTCGCTACCGGCGGCATCTGGCTTAACCTTAACGGTACTCAGATACTGCTCGACCCCGGTCCGGGCTCTATTGTCCAGGCCGCCAAACGTAAACTGAATGCCGAGAAACTCAGCGCCGTTATCCTTTCTCACCGCCACCTCGACCACGCCGGTGACGTCAATATCATCATTGAGGCGATGACGCGGAGCGGACAGCATAAGCACGGGTGGCTTTTCGCACCGGGGGATGCGCTCGGTACGGACTCTGTGGTCTTCTCCTATCTCAGGAACTATCTTGAAGGCATCCAGCCCCTCCAGGCAGGCAAGTCCTACTCAATAGACGACGTTTCCTTCTCGACGCCGGTACGGCACACCCACCTCGTCGAGACCTACGGTATGGTCTTTAAAGCCGGTAATCACACTTTCTCTTACATCGCCGATACGCGTTACTTCGCCGACCTGACCAAATACTACACTGGCGAACTATTGATTATGAATGTCACTTTCCTGGAACCCCGCTTCCCGGAAAACTCGATATTGCCCATCGACCATCTGTCCGTACCTGATGCCGAACGCCTCATCACGGCTATCAAGCCCAAAATAGCCATCATGACCCATTTCGGCATGAGCATGTGGCGGGCCCATCCCTGGCAGGTGGCCGAGAAAATGTCCCAGCAGACCGGCATAAAAGTGGTGGCGGCACGAGACGGCATGGTCTTCGACCTGGCGCAGTTGGACAACGATTAAGTCAGCATCCTCGGAGGCATGAATTGACCCTCAATAATATCCTCTACCATGTGACCAGGCCCGCCCGCTATACCGGCGGGGAATGGAATAGCATTGTCAAGGACTGGGACAAAGTCCCGCTGCGCCTTGCCCTCAGTTACCCGGACCTTTATGAAATCGGCATGTCCAACATGGCCTTGCCTATCCTTTACGACCTGATTAACCGCCTGCCCGACGCTCTGGCCGAAAGGGTCTATGCCCCCTGGCCGGATATGGCCGCTGCCCTGCGCGCCGCCGGTATGCCCCTGTTCAGCCTCGAAACGAAGCATCCCTTAAAGGACTTCGATATCATCGGCTTTTCTCTGGGTTATGAGCTTACCTACACCAATGTCCTGAATATGCTTGACCTGGCCCAGATTCCGGTCCTGGCCGCCGAAAGGAACGATACCCACCCCCTGGTCATTGCCGGCGGCAGCGGTGCCCTCAACCCCGAACCGATGAGCGATTTTATCGACTTCTTCGTTGTCGGCGATGGAGAGGAAGTATTATTGGAATTATTGGACTGCCTCCGTGAATGGAAGCATCAGGACAAAAAAGCCGGCAAAGCCGGACTGCTACGGCAGGTGGCCGCTATTCCCGGCATTTACGTCCCCGGCCTGTACCGGGCGGAATATCAGCCCGACGGCACACTTAAGAGCCTGACACCGACCGCGACCAGGGCAAAAGCGACCATCAAGCGGCGGATTGTCACCGAACTACCTCCGCCGGTAACCCGGCCGGTCGTGCCCTATATCGAAGTCGTCCATGACCGCGGGGCCATCGAAATCCAGCGCGGCTGCACCCACGGCTGCCGTTTTTGCCAGGCGAGTTCTATCTACCGCCCGGTACGGGAACGCCCTCAGTCCGAAATCGTGCCCGCCATCGGCGAGCTGGTGGCTAACTGTGGTTATAACGAGGTCTCGCTCGTCTCCCTCAGCACCAGTGACTATCCCGATATCGACAAGCTGGTCGCCGCCATCGCTCGCGAATATCCCGGCCTTACCCTCTCCCTACCCAGCCTTTACATCGATAGCTTTTCGGTAGAGCTGATGAACTCTCTGCCGACACACAAAAAGACCGGCCTCACCTTCGCCGTCGAGGCCGGCAGTGAACGGCTACGGCGCTGTATCAACAAGAATGTTTCCGAAGAAAAATTACTGGAAACAGCCGCCGTTGCTTTCGAGCGCGGCTGGACCGGCCTCAAAATCTACTTTATGGTCGGCTTACCCGGCGAAACCGAGGATGACGTGGCTGAAATCGTTAGTGTCGTTGACAAAGTCCGCGCCCTGGGGCCGAGAGCGGGCCGGACACCCCGGATAAGACTCAACGTAGCGACCTTTGTCCCTAAACCCCACACCCCTTTCCAGTGGGCTGCCCAGGAGAGTGAAACGAACCTCGATGCCAAGCAGGAAATACTCAGGCAGGGTTTACGGCGGAGAAACGTCAGCCTGTCCTGGCAAGACCCGAAGGTGAGCCAGCTCGAGGCAACTTTATCGCGGGGCGACCGCCGGTTGGGACAGGTTATTTATCAGGCCTGGAAGCTGGGCAGCCAGTTCGACTCGTGGAGCGAACACTTCAACTACGAAAACTGGCTGCGGGCTTTTGCTGCCGCCGGCCTTGAGCCGGGCTTCTATATCCACCGCCAGCGTCCTCTGGACGAACCTCTACCCTGGGGACATATCGATATCGGAGTCACGCCGGCTTTCTTGAAGAAGGAATACCAGCGTTCGCTGACCGAACAGGCCACGCCAGACTGCCGTACCGAAAACTGTAACACCTGTGGACTGCAGCGTTTACAGCCCGCCTGCCGGGAGAAATACCAGGCGGGACGGCAATTAAGTCATCAAGCCGCCGTCGATGATGAGAGTCTGCCCGGTAATGTAAGCTGAGGCGTCCGAAGCCAGGAATAAGACCGGGCCGACGATATCTTCGACCGTTGCCAGCCGGCCCAAAGGAATCTTGGCCAGTTCCACGTCCACCATTTTCGGGCCCTGCCATAGTCCTCTCGTCCGTTCGGTCTTGACCACGCCCGGAGCGATGGCATTCACCCGCACGTTATGAGCCCCGACCTGCTTTGCCAGCACCTTGGTCAGCATAATCATGCCGGCCTTAGCGATATTATAAGTGCTGGTCAAGCCACGGGCCGCCCAGGTCGATATGCCCACCACCGAAGCCACGTTGACGATATTCCCGCTCCGGCGCGCCACCATACCTTTACCCACGGCCTGGCAGCAAAGATAACAGCTTTTCAGATGGGCATCGATAGTCTTCTGCCACTCGTCTTCGGAAGTCTCCAGTAATTGGAACTGGCTGCTGTTACCGGCATTATTCACCAGAATATCAATAACCCCGAACTCATCCATAACTCTCTGGACAAGGCTATCGACGTCAGCCTTTCGTGAAACATCGGCCTGGAGAGCTAATGACCGCCGGCCCCGTCTCCGGATCTCCTCGGCCACAGTCTCCAGGTCGCCGGTAGCATCTTTGAGCACCCGCGTACAGATGGCGACTTCCGCCCCCGCATCAGCGAAAGCCAGCGCCACCGCCTGCCCGATGCCCCTTTTAGCTCCGGTGACCAGGGCCACCTTACCGTTTAGCGAAAGACTGGGTATAGACATATTCACTCCTCTGGCTAACGCGCGTCGGTGGTTTTCTCGGTCCGGTCGAAACAGGTAATACTGACCACGCTATCATCCTCATCGAGCCTCATTAATTTCACGCCCTGAGTACTCCGGCCCTGAATGGTAATGCCCTGCTTCGGGTCGCGCTCTTTCACCGGCGTATGGATAATAATGCCCTCGGCCGAAATAATCATCACCTGCTGGTTCAACATCACCACCTTCGCCGCCGCCACATCACCCGATTTATCCGTAATCCGGTAAGTCCTGACGCCAATGCCGGCGCGGTGCTGCGGCGGGTAGTTCTTAAGCGGTGTCAGTTTACCGAACCCATTGGCGGTAACCGCCAGCAGGAAGGCATCACGCCTCACCACCGCCATGCTCACGAGTTGGTCTCCCGGCACCAGCCGGATACCGCGCACGCCGCCGCTCGTCCGGGACGTCCTCCTGATTTCAGAAACAGTAAACTTAATCGATTGCCCTTTCTGAGTTACCAGCATAACATCGTCTTTGTCGGTTGCCAGGCAGGCAGCGACTAGCTCGTCTTCTTTGTCCACGTTCATGGCGATAAGGCCGTTCATGCGCACATTAGCAAAATTCTTCAGCGCCGTCTTCTTAATCTCGCCGCGGCGTGTAGCCATCAGCAGGTAAACATCTTCCGTAAAATCGAGCACCCTGACCACTTCCATCACTTTTTCATTCTCGGCAATGGGGAAGAGATTAGCCACCGCCGTGCCTTTAGCGACCCGTGAAGTACCTTCCGGCACTTCGTAGGTCTTCAGCCGGTACACTTTACCGCGGCTGGTAAAAAAGAGCAGACTATCATGGGTATCCGCCACCGTCAGTAGTCTTACGGCATCACTCTCAGTGGTAACCACCCCGATGATACCCTTGCCACCCCGGTGTTGCGGCGTATAAAGATGGGATGGTACCCATTTGATAAATCCACGGCTGCTCAACGTGACTACTACCCGCTGGTGCGGCACCAGGTCTTCGACATTAAATTCGGTTACTTCCTCTTCGCTTATTTCCGTCCGCCGGTCATCGCCGAATTTCGTCTTAAGAGCCTTGGCTTCGTCCTTTACCAGAAGCAATACTTTCCCCGGGTTAGCCAGGATATCCTCTAAATAGGCAATGGTCTTCAAGACCTCGGCGTATTCATCCATTATCCGCTTCCGCTCCAGGCTGGCCAGCCGGCGTAGCTGCATATCCAGGATTGCCTGTGCCTGAAGCTGGGACAGACCGAACTTGGTCATCAAGCTCTGCCTAGCCTGTTCGGCCGTCTCCGAATTACGAATCGTGGCAATTACTTCATCGATGTGGTCGAGAGCAATTTTCAGCCCTTCCAGGATGTGGGCCCGTGCCTTGGCCCCCTTTAATTCGAATTCACAACGGCGCGTGATAACCTGACGGCGGAAATCAATATAATGGAGGATAGCTTCCTTCAGGCTGAGCACGCGAGGCTGGCCATCAACCAGGGCTAGCATATTGACGAAGAAAGCCGATTGCATGGCCGTATGCTTATAAAGGCTGTTGAGGACTTGTTGCGGATGGGCGTCACGCCTTAACTCAATGACAATGTTCATGCCCTGGCGGTCAGACTCATCCCGGACTTCGCTGATACCGAAAATTTTCTTCTCTTCAACCAGTTCGGCAATACGCTCAACTAAAGAGGCTTTGTTGGTCTGATAGGGTAGCTCGGTAACTATTATCTGAGAACGCCCCTTATCGGAGGCTTCTTTAATTTCGGCCCGGGCTTGCAGCACAATCTTGCCGTGCCCGGTAGCATAGGCACTGCGGATGCCTTCCTGCCCGAGGATAATCCCTCCCGTGGGAAAATCCGGACCCTTAACGAACTGGTGAAGTTCTTCCACGGTGGCCATGGGATGTTCGATAATATGGGTAATAGCATCACAAATCTCAGTCAAATTATGGGGCGGAATATTGGTGGCCATGCCCACCGCAATGCCGGCGCTACCGTTTAGTAATAAATTGGGTAGCCGGGTAGGCAGCACGGTCGGTTCTTTCAAGCTATCATCAAAGTTGGTGACAAAATCGACCGTATCCTTATCGATATCAACCAGCATCTGCCCGGCAATCTCGGTCAACCGGGCTTCGGTGTAACGCATGGCAGCGGGCGGGTCATTATCCATGCTGCCGAAATTGCCCTGCCCGTCGATGAGTACGTAACGCATGGAAAAATCCTGTGCCAGGCGTACCATCGCATCATAGACTGACGTATCGCCATGGGGATGATACTTACCCAAAACTTCACCAACGATACGGGCGCTCTTCTTGTGAGAGCTGTTATGGGTGATACCCATGTCATTCATGGCATACAGGATCCGCCGCTGTACCGGCTTCAAGCCATCCCGAACGTCAGGTAAAGCACGGGAAACAATTACGCTCATGGCGTAATCAAGGTAGGACGACCTCATTTCGTCCTCGATATTCACCGGTCTTGTCTTACCTAAAACCATGTTCTCTCAAATCCCCCTATTCGCCATTCTCGGTCTCTTCGTCCTCTTCTTCTTCCTCTATCTCAACTGATTCCTCAGACGATAATTCAGATTCATCCCCGCCAATGATAGTATATCCCGACCCCTCAGGTACCTCCTCGTATTCCAATCCCCGCCTGATTATTCTATCGGCAATATAAGGCCGAAAGCCTTCAGGCCCGCGGGATGGGAAAGAGGGACGCCCGGCTTGACTGGGGTGCTGGAATACTTCTCGGATGATAATGGTTACCCCCTGTTCGGTCGAACTGACGACCGCGGCGCTATATTTGTTACCGCTTTCCATCAGCTTCACCAGCCGTTGTGCGTGTCTCGGGTCGACTTGTCCCAGATATTCGCCCTGCCCGTTCTCAGCCACCAGGTTCGCATTTTCCACCCGCAGATTTACGCTTGCGCCGGCGACCAGTCTCGCCAGTACCGGCGGCGGCGCCAGGCGATGCAGGTTAACCACTCCCGCCTTGCCGACCTCCTCGATAAACTGCTGCGGCTCGACTTTTTGAGCACTGCCTTCACCGGTAGCCACAGCCTCCTTTTCCAGAAGGGACAAACGGCTCAGGTTCTTTTTGGCAATAGTATTATAGGGGTCAAGCTCCACCGCCTTTTGATAAGCACCTTTGGCTGACGGATACTCGCCCAGTTCCATGTGGGCCCGGCCCAAACGGTTGTAGGCATCGACATCATTGGGGAAGTTCTCGATAAGGCTCTTGTTAGCGACTACCGCCTCCCGCCACCGCCCTTGCATCGCCAGAGCAATCGCCTCTTTACTGAACTGCCGCCTTAACTTTGTTTTTTCCTCTTCCTGGTAGGCCATCCTTACCCTCTCCAGTTAATTCCGATACGGGTTATCTATTCGGCGGTATCAAGCTCGAAAGCCCGGTGCAGAGCGCGCACGGCGTCCTTGACCTTAGCCTCAGCGATGATGCAGGTTATCCTTATCTCCGAAGTGGTAATAAGCTCGATGTTGATACCCTGCTCACTCAATGTCCGGAACATTCTGGCGGCTTAACCCGGCGTATTCTGCATTCCGGTGCCGATAATACTTACTTTAGCCAGTTTAGCATCGCTGACGCATTCCCGGGCACCGATAGATTCTGCCATCGGTGTGGCTACCTTCATTGCCCTCGTTAGCTCACTACGTGCCACAGTAAATGACAGGTCGGTAATTTTATTGACGCTGGCGTTCTGAACGATAGTATCGATACTGACATTGGCCTTGGCCAGCGCCTCGAAAATAGCCGCGGCAATACCGGGATGGTCAGGCACACCGACAATGGTAACTTTAGCCACATCCAGGTCCTGAGCAATGCTTCTCACTTTGTTACGTACTTCCATAGATTCGTCTCCATGTATTAGTGTTCCCGGGCTATCGGTAAAGCTGGAAGCAACCAGAATGGGTACTTCGAAGAGCTCTCCGAGTTCGATGGCCCGGGGATGTATCACTTTCGACCCGTAGGTGGCTAACTCCAGCATCTCTTCATAGCTGACCTCGGCTAAGGGTCGGGCTTCAGGCACAAAGCGCGGGTCGGCCGTATAAATTCCTTCGACGTCAGTATATCTTTCGCAGACCTGAGCCTTGAGCGCGGCCGCGATAGCTACCGCCGTGGTATCCGAACCACCCCGCCCCAGCGTGGTCACATCCATGTCATCGGTAATGCCCTGAAAGCCGGCAACGATGACCACCTTCCCCTGCTCCAGCTCTTTCTCCATTCGCGTCACGTCGATATTGAGAATCCTGGCCCGGCTGTGATTAGCGTCCGTCTTAATACCGGCCTGGGCGCCGCTCAGGCTGATTGCCTCATAACCCATATTCCGTAGCGCCATCGCCATCAACGTACTCGCCACCAGCTCGCCGGTAGAGAGCAGGACATCCAGTTCACGCTCGCTGGGACGCTCGGTAACCTGGTAAGCCAGCTTAATCAAATCGTCGGTGGCATCGCCCATCGCCGAGACAACGACCACTACCTGGTCGCCTTTTTCACGCCGGGCAACGATACGCCGGGCCACATTCTTAATTTTTTCAGCATCGGCGACAGACGTGCCGCCATATTTTTGCACGACTAAAGCCATTAGTTACTACCCTGCTTTATTAATCTCTCCATAATATTATAACCAGGGTCAATAAACAAGCCCGTTTTTGCCGCTTCCACCTCGGTGAACCTTTTCGCCCCATTAAAGCTAAATCCGGAACCCCGGAGCAGGAAGGGAACAGGGTCGGGGCAATGAGTCCGGATTTCAATTGGTGTCGGATGGTCGGGTATCACCAGCACCCGAGTGCTCTCGGCTTGCCACGAGCGCAACTGTCCCAGCACCTTACTATCTATATTTTCGAGGGCAGTTACTTTTTCGTCAATGGCGCCGGCATGCCCGGCCTCGTCGGGGGCTTCAATATGGATAACAACCAGGTCGTTCTGCTTCAGGGCATCCAGAGCTCCCGCCGCCTGCCCGGCATAATCATTATCCGGGCCATCGGTCACGCCCGGTATTTGTAGCACCGCAATGCCCATCATGTCGGCCAGACCGCGGAGCAGGTCCACGCCTGAAGTCATGGCCGCCTTCACTCCAAAAACCTGCTGGAATGATGGCATCGCCGGAATCTGACCGCTACCCCAGAAAAGCCAGATGGTTGTCGCCGGCACCTCACCATGTGACTGCCGTTTCAGGTTCACCGGATGCTCGCGAAGCACTGCCTCCGAGCGCTGCATGAGGTCACGTAAGCATTCACTGCCCGGGCCTTTGGGCAGAAACTCACCGACCGGCTGGCCGGGAATATCATGCGGCGGCGTACACACGGCCTGCAGTGTATCTTCGTATCCCTTCAGCTTACAGATGTGCCGGTAATTCACTCCCGGGTAGAAGTGAACCCGGTCGGTACCCAGGTGTTCATTAAGAACATCGATAAGCTGTTTTGCTTCATCAGTGCTGATGTGGCCGGCACTGTAGTCTTGCATTCGGTCTTCCTGGACGGCCACCAGGTTGCAGCGAAACACCACTTCGTCCTCGGCCATCGGTATGCCCATACTGCGGGCTTCGATACTGGCCCGGCCGCGGTAGTAAACCTTGGGGTCATAGCCCAGCACGGACATACAAGCACAGGCGCTCGAAGGCTCCATCCCGGCGGGCACCGTCCGCGCCAGACCGAGCACGCCCTCTTTGACCATAGCATCCAGGTTTGGCGTGCGGGCCAGTTCCAGGCAGGTCTTACCGCCACGCTCAGGTAAAGCCCAGCCCGCCGCCCCATCCAGAATAACGACGCAATATTTCATAAATAAATCCGTTAGCCGTGATATGAGAGAGGCTTCGCTCCCCTGAAACGAAGCCTCCGTTAGCTATTTTGTAGCACAATCTTGTCTAAAACGCAAAATCCGCCTATAATGATAAAGACCGACGGGGCGTAGCGCAGCTTGGTTTAGCGCGCAGCGTTCGGGACGCTGAGGTCGGTGGTTCGAATCCACTCGCCCCGATTTTTAAAGCTAAATTTAGCATTATGAGCATTTACCCCTACTGAGCATAACTAGATTTTGCTAACGGATTTTCCCATGACTATATCATCGAACTTACGCGAAGCCTGCTCTCGTAACGCGGGTATGTTATGAGAGTACATATCCAGAGTTGTTTTTACACTGGCATGGCCGGGCTGGTCAGCGACTACTGACGGATGCACGTTCTCCCTAAGTAACAACGAGGCATAGCTATGCCTGCAATCATGCAAGCGGCGCCTTGGCAACCCTCGTTTATGGACCAATTTAATCCAGAGAAAGAGAATAGGAAATTGTGTGTATGGAACTAAAGCGCGCAAAAATGATAAAAGTGAAGATTAAGATTCTTCTAGATCTACGGTCTTTTCGAGGATTGGAATGACAAAAGACAAGTCCAGTTCCTTGAGCGTCTTCCTGGTTGGAATGCCGTGTTTATCGCAGCCTCTTGCCTTGTACCAAGTCTGTTTGTCCTCCTCAAACTTCTTTCTGTCGTAGATAGCAGCTGCGGTCCCGGCTTTTGGTCCGAGGGTCAGGGGTTCCGTGAAGACACGCTCGGGCAATACATCGTCCCTATCGGGAACTAAGCCTTCCCTGATGTTCCAGGCTCGTTCCAGGATGAGTAGGCGGTGTGCCAGGTGCGCCCAGTCTGCTTTGCTGATAAGGTCGCCCGAACCTGTCGCGGCCTTCAAGGCTCTGCCAACCGTTTCGAGGTCTACATTATTCACATTTCTTATACACATGGTCAAACAATCTGCGATAGCCATGTTTTCCTGCGCCTGCATGGTGTTGCCGTACAGATGGACGCCACCGTGGTCAGACATGGCATAGCAGTAGGTCTCCCTCTGGTCACGGTTATTACCTGCCCCACCGACGCCCCACTCCACGCCTTTACAGTGCATGGCAAACTTCTCCGAGCCTTTGCCAATCTTTTCGGAGGCTATGCGAATACCCTCAGCCAGTAGGTCGCCTATTCCTTCCCGTCTGACAATTTTCCGGACAAGTTCGAACATGGCTGGAACATTTCCCCAGGTTAAGTCAATGCCGTCCAGGTCTTGTTTCGATAATATTCCCTTCTCATAGCATTCCATTGCCCACGAAAGAGTATTCCCCGTAGAGATGGAATCCAAACCTACGTAGTCGAGAAAAGAACTCAGAGCATAAGCACCATTGGGAGTAGTAATCATACAGTTGGGGTGAAGAAGGTCGGTCGAATCATAGTCCGGAACGTCGAAGGTTCCTGCCCAGGGTCCTTCTCGTATAATGCCCAGCTGGTTGCATGGCGTCGGGCAGCCAAAACACCCTCTATTCTTAACGCGACACCTGGACTCCCATTGAAGTGCCCCGGCGGTTTCAATATCATCACCCCAATACGCTTCCCTCCAGTTTTTCAAAGGATTCGTTGAAGAGTCGCTTGAAGCGATATTAGCTGTGGTGGAGCCCCATCTTTTCCTACCGTACACTTCGGTCGTATTACTTAGCAATTTTTTATAAATTTCATCCTCGGAGGCGATGAGTTTTTCGATATCGTCAACAGGTATATCTAACGTTCCTCTAACCGCGATTGCTTTAAGGTTCTTTGAGCCCATTACCGCACCGCCGCCACAACGGGACGCAGAATAGAAATACTCCTGGTTAATGCAAGCGTACCGAACAAGTTTTTCACCGGCCGGTCCTATTTGTAGAACGCGGACGAACGGGTCTATCTCTTGCTTTAGTTTCTCTTCGGTTTCAAAGACTGAACATCCCCATAGGTGGGTAGCCTTCCGGATTTCCGCGTTTCCGTCTTTGACGTAAATATAGACTGGCTCTTCAGCCCTTCCCTTGATGATAATGCCGTCGAAGCCAGCGTACTTAAGTTCTGCCCCCCAGTTGCCCCCTGTAGAGGAATGTCCCATCAAGTTCAGTCCGGTCGAAGTTGCGGTTAATGGCGACTTAAAGCGCACAATCGTTCTGTTTCCTGCCAACAATCCTGTCAGAGGACCGGTAAAAAACATGATGAGGTTGTCCGGACTGAAAGACATGGTTCCCGGTTTCATGCGGTCCCAGAGGAGCTTTGTCATAATTCCTCTGGCGCCCAGGAACATCCTGGCGTCGTCCATGTCCAGGGGAGTATTCTTGACCGTTCTCTCGGTCAAGTCTATGTCAAGGATTTTACCGGTGTAGCCATTAATCACCCTTTACCACCTCAACTTCTTCACATCCTGCGGGACAGGATAGAATTGGTCTGCAATCCTGCTTGCGATGAGCTTTGCGGGCTTCGCTAGTCGTTTGGGGAACCTTGATAGCGCCAGGAAGTGAAGAGTATTCGATGGGCAGTACTTGGCGCATTGAGGGTCTCCGCCACACAAATCACATATCTGGGCTATTCCGGTCTTCGGATTGAAGGTAATGCATCCCCCTCTCCCACTGTCAATACATGCTTGATTGCAGGCTTCGCAGCTCGTACAGATTTTATCATCAATTGTCATTTGGAAAGTATTGACATCATATACTAGAGCACCCGTAGGACATGCAGCGACGCATGGCCGGTCTTCGCAGTATTGGCACACTATTGGTACGTCGATGGGTCCCGGATAGAACTGGTAGACCTTTATCCTTGAGTAGGCTGGATTATACTTCTTTTCGTGATTAAGAGCACACATTTTTTCGCAGATTCGGCAACCACTGCATCCTGGGATGTTATGATCAACGTAAATCTGCATTGGGTTTTTCATAGCAAAAATCCCTTCTCTCTTTGACATTGAGCGCACACGCTAAAAGTGTACGTGTTTAGCCACCTCCTAATGGCGGCACGAGCACTATCATTTCAAGTTTCGGGTCAAAATTGAATATCTGCGTTCTACCTTCATGGTCGTCGCTAAAGGCCATCCAGCCGTCAGCCAAGTATTCGCGAAACTTTTCCTCAGCGTATGTTACTTCTTGCTTAATGTCAACATTCCATGCGACTTCCATTTCGTCTGGCAGAGTCCACTCCTTAAGCAACTGCCTCATTACATTTACAGTCATCATTTTGCCCATAGATTATCTCACACGTGTGAATGGGAAGAAGCATGTATTTACGCAGACTATTCTATGTGGAATTGAACCTTAAGTCAACGGTTCGCTCACGCTTGTAGTAGCAGCGAGTGGATTCGGACCACTAGCCAAGGGCTAGATGAGCTTCCTTACTTTCAGCAAATGATTTCTCAAGGAAGGGACAGGAAGCAAGGCTTAATTGCAGTAGTTGAGTGTCTATCCCTTTTTGAAGGCTTTACTGCCAAATGCAAAAGGGCTAATGCCCACTCCAAGTCAAGTATGGTAAGAGTAAATGGATTCGGTAAAGGCCAGCTAAAGGGATTACCAGCGACTATCAATATTGCATCAAAGACTAACAATATACCGGCTATTATGAAAAGTACTTTTGACACAGTTAACATCCTTCACCTCCTCTATCCGCGGTCAGCCCAGTCAGTCCAAAGGTATATTCAAGATTGGGCAGTGTCAAGGCGCTAGCGTTCGTCCGTTGCTTCGCTACATGAATAGGGCAACAAGAATCATTGTTTTTGTAGACAAAAATCATCATTTTTGCGACAGATTCTTGTGCTAATATTTGGGGAGAGTGATATTGTCTGTCTTGCTAATCGTGCCTTAATTGGCACAGAGAAGACTAGAGCGTTTTTACTTCGATTGAGTAGAGGTACTGGTGATGGATGATAAAGCAAAAAAGGAAATATATTCTTTAGAGCAATCAATCTTAGGAGTAGTTGACCAGAGCAAAAAAGTGGCATCTATGATAGATGTAGAGCCAGATTTGTTAGAAGATCTGCGGCAGATTGCTATTGCTCTACACTACACAATGCAGGCACTGAGACTAAAACTGGGTCTTCCGAATGTGCGCAGGACGAGCATAGTTCCTATGGAGTCCTCTTCGGACTTGCGAATGACAACCGAGCTGCCCTTAAAGACTGAAAGTGAACTTACAGTAAACCCGAAATAGCTAGCGCAGGCGTCGCTACCGAAGCACTCATTTTACTTTAGATCTAAGCCGGGACTTTACACCGTTGGGACTAAGAATGCTCTCGCACGGGCAGCGATTATGGTAGTGAGGGGATTCGGACCACCGGCCGAGGGCTTATGAATCCCTTTCTTACTTAGCGAGCAATAAACTAAGTAATCCAATCGCGTCTAAATTTGAACAAAGCAAAGGGTGGTTTCAGGCGTAGTTCGACTCTCTGCTCGGTCTCCACCACAACTCGATGGGCGAGCGCGGCACTTTCCGTCATGTTGTGCCGGCGGTGACACTAGAGAAGGAAATGTCTGTTCGGTCAATTGCTTCATCCAATCAGCAATGCCCAAGTCTGCGATTCCGGACGGAAGACGGGGTAAGAAAGTCTCGGTTGGGGCCCACTCGCCCCGACCAATTCTATTCCAGTTTCTTCTTCGCCTCTTCCCACAGGGCGTTTTGCTCATCAAGGGAGAGTTCGCCTAAATCGAAGCCACGCTCCCTGTAAACTTCAATTTCGCGCTAAAAAAAGGACACATCAATTGGAGCCGGGAACTAGGTTTCAGAAACCAGGTATTATTGAGAGATTCTTAATCCGATTTCTCATTAATGCGGCTGCCATTTTCGTCGCGGCCCAACTGGTCTCCGGCATCCACCTGGATGGTTGGCAAGCTATCATCTTCGTGGCACTAATATTCGGCCTGGTCAACGCCCTGATCAGACCTGTAGTTTTACTCATTACGTGTCTTATTCAAATAATCACCCTCGGTTTATTCACCCTGGTTATTAATGCCGGAATGCTTTATTTTACCGCGTGGCTTGCCCAGAAGTTCGGCCTTGCTTTTTACATCGATAACTTTCTTGCCGCGTTCTTGGGCGCTCTCATTGTTTCCGTAATTAGCTTTATTCTCAGCAAAATCCTTAAGTAGCCGTGCTTTCGTAAGAAGATACAACACGTGTTACCGCCACTTTGTATTTCTTGACTCTGGATTGGGCGGTGTGTTAAGTTATCGCAGATATCTGGCTCAAGTTGTGCCGGGCTATCCGAGTAGCTGGTTTGTAAGCTCGGCCGCAGACTCAGTTTGCAGAAGGGGCACCTTTGGTCAGCAGAAGAAAATCCCTGAAAATATTTCCCGGCTGGTGGATAGTACTTACCGGCGGCCTTCTCTCCCTTTGGGGGTACGGCTACCAGGGTTACGGCTTTTCGGCACTCTTTAAACCCATCGCTACCGAATTAAGCTTCACCCGAGCCATGACATCCATCCCGGCAAGTGTCGGACGCTTCGAAGGCGGATTCGAAGCCCCGATAGCCGGATGGGTCACCGATAAATTCGGGCCGCGATGGATTATGTTCTTCGGGATACTGGTCATCAGCTTGGCTTTGATATCAATGTATTTCGTTAATTCTTTCTGGTCCTTTCTGGTGGTCTGGGGTATCATGTTAGGAACAGGGATTAACATCAGCCTCTCGATACCCCTGGACAAGGCCATTGCCAACTGGTTCGTTCGGAAAAGGGGACTGGCCGCCGGCATTAAAATGGTGGGGGCCGGACTTTCCGGAGTGCTGGTGCTACCTCTGATAACTTGGCTCGTCACTCTCTACGGCTGGCGCCTGACCTGCGTTACCGGTGGACTGGTCATGGCGGTTGTTGGTTTACCTCTTACCTGGTTTTTCATTAAAGAGCACCGTCCCGAACATTATGGATTACTGCCCGATGGGGCGACGGCCGAGACGACAAGGGCGGACGAGATGATAGAGAGAGGGGTGAAGTACGCCTCCGAATCTGAAGAAGTGGAGTTTACCCTCAGACAAGCCATGAAAACACCCGCCTACTGGTTGTTCATCATTGTCTTTTCCAGCATGATGCTTGCCGGACCGGCTATTAACATCCATGGAGTGCCCTTTCTTACAGACATGGGCATCAGCCCGGTCAGGGCTGCCAGCATGATGGCGATTATGCTGGCAGCCAGCTTACCGGCCAGGATACTGGGTGGCTTTCTTGCTGACCGTGTCAGGAAGAATCAACTACGCTTTCTAATGCTGGCATCATTGTTGCTGCAGGCTACCGGTTTTGCTATCTTCCTGATGAATAAAACCATGGTTACGGTTTATATCTGGTTTATTATTTACGGCTTCGGTATGGGAGCCGGCTACGCTTTGATGGCTCCCATACGGGCTCGCTATTTTGGAAGGAAAGCCTTTGGCGTCATCGGTGGTTCCTCGACACTATTTATGATGCCCGCCGGAGTAGTGGCGCCCATTTATCTCGGCTGGGCTTACGATACTACGGGTAGTTACATAACCGCTTTTACCGTGCTCACCGTTTTACTAGCGGGGGCCACGGCTCTTTCGTTTTTCTTTTTACCGCCTAAACCACCGGCCCAAATTAGTGATATTCGTCACTTTATGTAGTGGCACCGCTTAATGCCCTCCCAGCCTTGGACGCTGGAAGGCAGGCGGGATAACAAAGTGTCAGCGCCAGTCCATCCGCCCCGACCAATTCTATTCCAGTTTCTTCTTCGCCTCTTCCCACAAGGCATTCTGCTCATCGAGGGAGAGCTTGCCTAAATCGAGGCCGCGCTCCCGGCAAAGCTCTTCCATCAAGGAAAAACGGCGGTAGAAACGTTCGTTGGCTGACCGCAGGGCTGTTTCGGCGTTGACACCCACCCGCCGGGCCACATTGACCAGGGTGAAGAATAAATCGCCGAATTCCTGCTCTCTCTCCGCCTGGGTCTCGGCCTCCTTGAATTCCTGCACCTCTTCCACCAGCTTGTTGATAACCCCGTTAATATCCGCCCAGTCGAAGCCAAGCTCGGCCACACGGCGCTGAATTTCCTGACCGTAAGCCAAGGCCGGCATCTGCCTGGGAACGCTGGCCAGTATCGAGGCCTCCCGGCCGGGCTCTTCTTTCTTGAGCACCTGCCAGTTATGGGCCACCTCGTCGGCATCTTTCACCTTGGTCTCGCCAAAGACATGCGGGTGCCGGTGGATGAGTTTGGTATTGATGCCGGTCAGAACATCCCCCAACTGGAACTCCCCGGCCTCGGTGGCAATCTGCGTTTGCAACACAATCTGTAACAGCAGGTCGCCGAGCTCCTGACATAGCTTTGTGTTATCGCCTTCATCTAGGGCTTCGAGGGCTTCGTAGCATTCGGACAGCAAGAACTCACGTAACGAGGCGTGGGTCTGCTCGCGGTCCCACGGGCAGCCGTCGGGAGCACGCAGCCGGGCAATAATCTGTACCAGAGAATCGAATTTACTCAGGTCTTGCGGTAAAGTCAAAATAAGCCTCCTCTCCAACCGGAGTTGTCTCGGCCTCACCTAAGACGGCAATACAGCCCCGATAAACTGTCTCTGCCCGCGGATAAATTCCGCCGCTGACAGCGCCCGTTTGCCTTCCAGCTGTAACTGTTTCAAGCCTAAAATACCGTCGCCGGTCGTCACCCCCACGGCCACACCCCCCTTATCTAGGGCCACCACCCGCCCGGTTTCCGCGGTTTTTTCTCCGGGCACCGGCGCCGCCTCGATTATTTTCAGTTGTTTGCCCTGCCAGCGCGTATAAGTGCCCGGCCAGGGCGAAAAGGCACGTACCCGCCGCCCCAGCTCGACCGCCGGCAGGCGCCAGTCAATCTCACCGTCTTCCTTGGTAAAGACCTTGGTATAAGTCGCTTCCGCTTCATTTTGCTGTCGGGGACTGATTTCTTTTTTCATCCAGCGGGGCAGCACGTCCAGCAGGAGACTGGCGGACACCAGAGCGAGCTTGGCCGCCAGCGAGCCGGTGGTGTCCTGCGCCAGGATGGGAATCCGCGCCTGGGCCAAGACAGTACCGGTGTCCATGCCGCGGTCCATTAACATAACGCTGGTACCGGTAAACTCGTCGCCGGCCAGAATGGACGCTGCCACCGGTGAAGCTCCCCGGTGTTTGGGTAAAAGGGAGGGGTGGATATTGACACAGCCGTGCGGCGGTATGTCCAGGACTGATTGCGGCAGAATTTGACCGAAAGCTGCCACGACGATAACCTCAGGTTGGAAGGCAACCAGCCGGGCTACCGCTTCTGCTTCTTTTAATGTAGAGGGTTGCACCACGGGTAAGCCCCATTCCAGGGCCAGCCGTTTCACCGGCGAAGCCGCTAACGAGCGCCCCCGCCCGCTCACCGCATCCGGCTGGGTATAGACCGCCGCCACCTCATAATGGTCAATCAGCAGGCTTTCGAGCACCGGCACGGCAAACTCAGGCGTACCCATAAAAACGATGCGCAATCCTTGCCTCCTGACATAAATTGTAACATCAAAAAAATTTACCCACAACCATTTTTTCTCCTGTCTATAAGTGAATTATTGAGCAAAAACGAGCGGTTGAAAGACTTTGTAAGAGAAAGCGGGGAGAAAAACCGCCCAACAATCCCTAACAAGAACCTTGCCCCCAAAACGTCCCCCTATTATTTTAGTAGAGGTTTTTTTAACAGCTCCTGCCTAATGAATCCCTTATGTAAAAAGCGTAGTATTGGGAGTGGTGTTGGATGGAAATGACGTCAGCCCAGCAAATCTGGCGAACTGCTCTCGGTGAGCTTGAAATTCAGGTTAATAAATCGAACTATCATACGTGGCTGCAAAAGACTGTCGGTCTTGACTACCATGATAACCATTTTATCATCGGTGCCCCGAATACTTTTGTGGCCGAATATTTAGACCGCAACCAGCGTTCCCTGATTGAAAGGGTACTCAGCAATCTTGTCCACAACGAAGTCGAAGCCCAGTTTAAAGTAAGTACTGACCCGGGCAATGCAGCTGCAAGCTATGCCACCCGCGGGAAAAATATCCCCGTCCAGCAGACGAGCCTGGCGCTCTTTAATCCGAGATATACTTTCGATTCCTTTGTGGTCGGCCGTGGTAATCTCCTGGCTTATGCTGCCGCCCGGGGAGTATCCCAGGACCCCGGCCGGAGCTATAATCCACTCTTTATCTACGGCGGCGCCGGCCTGGGCAAGACTCATCTGTTACAGGCCATTGGCCAGACGGCAGTGGCGAACAAACAGAAGACCGTTTATGCCAGTGCCGAGCACTACACCAACGACCTGGTGACAGCTATCCGGGAAAGAAAGACCGATGACTTCCGTGATAAATACCGCAGTGCTGATATGCTGCTCATTGACGATGTGCAATTCTTCGGCGGTAAAGAACAGACCGAGGAAACTTTCTTCCATACCTTCAATGAACTACACAACTCTAGCCGCCAGATTGTCCTGGTGAGTAACTGCCCGCCTAAAGATATCCCCCTGCTCCCCGAGCGCCTGCGCTCGCGCTTTGAATGGGGACTGGTGACTGATGTTCAACCGCCGGATTTCGAAACGCGCCTGGCTATCCTTCAGGCCAAAGCCAAGAAAGAAGGCATCGCCGCTTCGGCGGATGTCCTTGAGCACATCGCCCTCCAGGTGCAGCAGAACATTCGCGCTCTGGAAGGTGCCCTGAATAAGGTAGTAGCTTACGCCAGGCTGATGCGAGCGAATCTTTCCACGGAGCTGGTCACCGAGGCCCTCAAGGATACGGCGGGGAACGAGGCCAAAAGGATTCCCGTGACTCCCGCCCTCATCGTTGAAACCGTCGCCAATACCTTTCAGATGGCTCTTTCCGACCTGAAGGGTCGGAAAAGGGATGAACCTACCGTCTTAGCCCGTCAGGTAGCCATGTACCTTATCCGGCAGGACACCGATTGTTCCCTGGCTGCAGTCGGCAAGGAACTGGGCAACCGCAGCCCGGCCACCGTCACACACGCTTACCAGAAAATTGCCAACGACATTAGTAACGACCCGCAATTACGCCGGAAAGTCCTGGGCATCCAGCAGAAGTACGCTCCGGCAACTTAAAAACTTAGGTTCCAGTCGAAGATAGAAGTTATTTTTTAAGAGGGCTGATGCCCTCTTATTTTTCTTTCTCCTTCACTTAGAATTATAGTAGAAGCGCAGGAAATTTCTACAAGTCCGTTTAGTTTTTCAATAACCCGGAACAGTATTTCATAACCTCTTTTAACCCCAGTCGCCAATTGCTTCACCTTTAGCTTTTTCCCTCTCTTTGCCCTTCAGAGCGTTATTACTACTATTAATTAAATAAAACCAACTAATAGAGTACTCTAAGGATGCTATAATACGAATAATGTTCGATAAAGTAGAAATAATCGTGAGGAGTGGTAGTGGGGGTGATGGTGCCATCAGTTTTCGACGGGAGAAGTTTGTACCTTTTGGTGGTCCTGATGGTGGTAAGGGTGGCGATGGCGGTAGTGTTATTATTACTGCCGACCCGTCTGTGACCAGCTTGCGCGGATTCAGGTCGAAAAGGCTCTATAAGGCAGGTAATGGCAGCGATGGTAAAGGTAAAAACCAGTACGGCGAAAACGGCAAAGACCTGGCACTGAAAGTACCGGTCGGGACGATTATTCTAGAGAAGACGACTGGGGGTGTGACAGCGCTGGCTGATTTGGGACAGGACGGACAGCAAATAATAGTGGCTGAAGGGGGCCGGGGAGGGTGGGGTAATGTCCGCTTTGCCTCGCCGACGAACCAGACACCCAGGATTGCTCAAAAAGGAGAAGGGGGCGAAGAGAAATCAATAGTGCTGGAAATGAGGCTCATTGCGGATGTCGGCATTATTGGCTTTCCTAACGTCGGTAAGTCCACTTTTTTGGCCGCTGCCTCGGCCGCCAAGCCGAAAATAGCTGATTACCCCTTCACCACCCTCGAACCGGTCTTGGGTGTGGCTGAGGCCGGGCAGGATACCATGGTGCTGGCGGAGATTCCCGGGTTGGTGGCCGGGGCCCATCTCGGTCGCGGGCTCGGCCACGATTTTCTCCGTCACGCCATGAGGACTAAAATGTTCATCCATCTTATTGATGGCAGCTCCGCTTCGCCGGTGGAAGATATGATAAAGGTGAATGGCGAGCTAAGTCTCTTCGACCCGTTACTGGGGGCAAGGTCGCAACTGGTGGTGGTCAACAAGATTGATTTACCTGAAGTGCAGGCGAGGTTACCGGAAATCAGGGAAGCCTTCAACCAGGTCGGTACCCGTGTTTTCTTCGCTTCCGCCGTAACGAGGGAGGGTATGGTTGAAGTGTTGGCGGAAGCGAAGAAACGTTTGCAGCCAATGGCAACCGGAAAAGAGACCGCCGTGGCAGTGCCGGTGAAGGTATTCCGCCCTCGTCCCCAGCCGAATTTGAGCATCAGGAAGGAAGACGGTACTTTCATTGTGGTATCGCCGGAGCTGGAACGCATCGTGGCTAGAGTGGACATGGCCGGTCCCGAAGTGCGCCGCCAGGTAAACCGGCAACTGATGAAACTGGCGGGTAAGACTCTGGAACGGGCTGGCATTAGACCCGGTGATAAAATTCGCTGCGGTAGCTTCGAATGGGAATGGTAATGAATATCGGAGTCCTCGGGGGAACTTTTGACCCGGTCCATAACGGCCACCTGATGGTGGCCGAGGAAGTCAAGGCACGGCTGGATTTAACTGAAGTCCTTTTTGTGCCTACCGGGCAGCCTTGGCTGAAGACCGGCAAGGCCATTACTCCGGCCGAGCATCGTGTCCGGATGGTACGGCTGGCGATTGAAGATAAGCCTTACGGTAAGCTCTCGACCGTTGAAGTAGACCGCCGCGGCCCTTCTTATACGGTAGATACCATGGCGGAATTGCAGCACCAGTATGGCCGTGGCCTTCAGTTGTTTTTTATTCTGGGCTGGGATAACCTGGCCCAGTTGCCCCGATGGCGGGAGCCGGCCCGTTTAATTAAGATATGCCGACTGGTGGCGGTCCCGCGGCCCGGCTATTCCCTCCCCGACCTGAAGTCCCTGGAAGCTCTTATCCCCGGCCTCTCACGGAGCCTGGTACTGCTCGATAAGCCGGTGATAGACATCAGCGCCAGCGATGTCAGGGGCCGGGTAGCTGGGGGGTTGCCGATTGGCCAGCTTGTGCCCCGGTCGGTGGGGGAGTATATTAAACAACATAAACTTTACTTGCCGGAGTAGGAGGTATCTTTTGTGAAAGCTATCGGTATTGTTGGCAGCCCGCGTAAGAACGGTAATACGGAAATCCTCACCAAACACACCCTGAAGGCCATTGCCGAGGAAGGGATAGATACCGAGCTAGTCCGGTTGTCCGGGCTGGATATACGCCCCTGTAACGCCTGTATGGCCTGCCGTGATGAGGAGACGTGTTCGATAAAGGATGACCTCTTCCCGCTCTACGAGAAAATTAAAGCCGCCGATGCCGTCATACTGGCCTCGCCGGTATATTATGGCTCAGCCACCGCTCTCATCAAGGCCTTTATGGAAAGGACGGGCTATATCGGCGGACGGAGGAAGGCTTTCGCTGGCAAGGTAGGCGGCCCGCTGGTGGTGGCCCGCCGCGCCGGCCAGAACTTCACCTTCGCCCAGCTCATGTACTGGTACCATATCCTCGGTTTCTTTACCGCCGGCTCCACCTACTGGAATATCGCCTTCGGCCGGGAAAAGGGTGAAGTCCAGCAGGACGAAGAGGGGCTGGCCACCGCCTGGAATTTTGGTAAGAACGTGGCCCTCCTCGTGAAAAAGCTGAAGGCGTAGGGTTTTCCTTAGTTTCCCCGGCTGAGCGTTACCTAAATATCCAGGTTCTTGACGCTCTTGGCGTAAGTCTGGATGAAGTTCTTGCGGGGGGCCACTTCGTCGCTCATGAGGATATGGAAAGTCTCGGCCGCCTTGGCGGCGTCTTCAACGGTTACTTGCAGCAAGGTGCGTTTCTCCGGGTCCATCGTAGTGGTCCAGAGTTGTTCGGCACTCATTTCACCCAGGCCTTTATAGCGCTGTACCTCCACGTTTCGGGTACCGGTAAGCTTGTTTAAAGCCGCATCTTTTTCCGCGTCCGAATATATCCATTGCTCTTTCTTGCCGGTTTTGACCCGGTAAAGGGGCGGCTGGGCAATAAACAGGTGGCCCTGGTTGATGAGTTCGGCCATGTGCCGGAAGAAAAAAGTAAGCAAAAGCGTCCGGATATGGGAACCGTCAACATCGGCATCCGTCATCAGGACGACTTTATGATAGCGGAGCTTGGCCAGGTCAATCGTATCATCGATGCCGGCGCCGAGGGCGGTAATCATCGCCCGTATTTCTTCATGAGCAACCATCTTTTCCGAAGGGGCTTTTTCCACATTAAGTATCTTACCGCGGAGCGGCAGGATGGCCTGGAAGCGGGGGTTCCGGCCCTGTTTCGCCGAACCGCCGGCCGAATCGCCTTCGACCAGGAAGAGTTCGGAATTGGCCGGGTTTTTCTCCGAGCAATCGGCCAGTTTGCCGGGTAGTGTGCCCGAATACAGGCTGCTTTTCTTGACCACCAGGTCGCGGGCTTTACGGGCGGCTTCTCTCGCCCGGGCGGCGAGGAGGCATTTTTCGAGAATTCTCCGGCCGTCGTCGGGGTGTTCTTCCAGGTAGAGAGACAGGCCGTCGCCGACGACGCTTTCGACAATGCCTTTGACATCCGG
Source organism: Chloroflexota bacterium (assembly GCA_043812795.1). GTDB lineage: Bacteria > Chloroflexota > Dehalococcoidia > Dehalococcoidales > UBA2162 > JBDRLU01. The sequence goes on along the minus strand of JBDRLU010000013.1, from coordinate 10,018 downwards.
GTTCCCCAGCTTGGCTTTCGTCTGCCCCTCGAACTGGGGCTCGGGGATTTTCACGCTGGTGATTGCCGTCAGACCTTCGCGGACATCCTCACCGCTCAGGTTGGGTTCATCCTCTTTCAGCATCTTGGTCTTGCGGGCGTAGTCGTTAAGCACGCGGGTCAGCGCGGTACGGAAGCCGGTCAGGTGAGTGCCGCCGTCAGCCGTGTTAATGCAGTTGGCGAAGCTATAGACCAGTTCCGTGAAACTATCATTGTACTGGAGAGCGACCTCGACGCCGGTGTGGTCCACCATTTTGGCCACATAAATCGGCTGACGGTTGCGTACCGCCCGGTTGCGGTTGAGGGCGCGGACGAAACTGGTAATGCCGCCCTCGAAATAAAAGGTCTCTTCCTTGTCCCGGGCTTCGTCACGGAGAGATATTTCGAGTCCTTTGTTCAGGTAAGCCATCTCACGCAGGCGGTCGCTCAGGGTTTTGAAATCGTAGCTTATTTTGCCGAATATCTCTTCATCGGCAAGGAAAGTGGTTATCGTACCTGTACCGTCGGCCTCCCCGACGACCGCCACTGGCTTGACGGGTATACCACGCTTGTACTCCTGCTCATATAGCTTACCGTCACGCTTGACGTTGACTTTCAACCAGGCGGAAAGTGAATTGACCACAGAAGCACCGACGCCGTGCAAGCCGCCGGAAACCTGGTAAATTTTGCCGCCGAATTTAGCGCCGGCATGAAGTGTCGTCAGCACCGTTTCCAGGGCCGACTTCCCGGTTACCGGATGGACGTCGACCGGGATGCCCCGGCCGTTATCCTCCACCCGGATGGCGTTGTCCGGTTGGATGGTAACAGTGACCTTGTTGCAGCAGCCCGACATCGCTTCATCGATGCTGTTATAGACGATTTCATAGACGAGGTGATGTAAGCCGCGCTGGTCGGTGCTGCCGATGTACATGCCGGGGCGTCGCCGGACGGCTTCACGCCCCCCTAGGACCTGAATATCCTGGGCCGTGTAATTATTGTTGTTGATAGTAGTGGGTGGGTCCTGTGTCATGGCTAGTCTTCGCCTCCCTTTCGGGTTATAATAAAAGCAGAAAGGCAAAGGGGGTTCCTTAGGTTCGTGAGCGAGGTCGTTAGCTGGCGAAAAACGAACGAATTTTCGCTGGTCTGGCAAGATGGTAAATTAATCATTCTGCGTAGATATTATAGCATAAACCAGCTTCGTTGTGAAGCTGCTGGAGTAGGAGGTTGTTTAGCAACGAGGAGAAATTTCGTCTTCCCGCTCACCCTGAGCTTGTCGAAGGGTGAGTTCTGATCCACCGCTATGGTTCGACAGGCTCACCATGAGCGGTTATTAAACAACCTCTGAGTACGTGGTTCTGTTTAGTTAGGGTAGTTGCCCAAGGGAGTTGTCAGAAGAGGGCAAAGCCCTCTTATACTAATTTCCCCTCTCCTTTTAGGAGAGGGGTTAGGGGTGAGGTCGTTCTTCAAAGACAAACCAGCTAAATGCTAACCGAACCCTGCCATAGCGGTAAAGTAGCCTAAAAAGGAGTGCGAGAGTTGCCAACGAAAAAACAACGTCAGCCGAGCCGATGGCTGCAGCATATCAGGAATGTGTTCCTGACGGGAATCGTGGCTGTGGTGCCACTGGTTGTCACCTATCTGGTGTTCCGATGGCTCTTCGATGCCATCGATGGCATGTTCCAGCCACTCATTAAACTACTCATCGGGCGGACTATACCCGGCGTCGGGCTGGTGGTAGTCATCATTTTAGTCTATCTGGTCGGGCTGATTGCGACTAATGTTGTCGGGCGAAGACTGGTGCAGGGCTTTGACGCCGTGATAAGCCGGACACCCATCATCCAGTATGTTTATGCCGCCGCTCGGGAAGTAGTCAATGCCCTGCGTGGCCTGAGACGGGTGTCGTTTAAAGAAGTAGTCGTCGTCGAGTTCCCCAAGGCCGGGATGTACTCGCTGGGCTTTATCACCGGTCACCCCCTCGATTTCAGAGGGCAAAAGAAAGTCCCCGTCTTCGTTCCGCATACGCCCAATCCGATGACCGGGTTCCTCGTCATGCTGGCAGCGGAGGACATCATTGATACCGACTTAACCATTGAGGAAGCCATGCGGATGATACTTTCCGGCGGGCTACTGACTCCTGAAGAAATCATGCGGACCACGACCCACGATACCCACGAGTAAGATACCTCACTGCTATCGGATAAGCTCTTATCGGCAGCGTGTACTCTCACGACGAGGAATTGTCTTTCGCTTGCTGTGACAACAGGAAGGCGACCATATTGGAAAATTCGTGAACATCGATTGGCTTGGACAGATACACGTTGCACCCGGTGGCAAGTACCATCTCTTTATCCCCCCTCATGGCGTAGGCCGTTACCCCGATAATAGGGGTATGTCTGAAGGCCGGGTCCTGCCTGAGCTTAGCGGTCACCTCAAACCCGCTCATCTTGGGCAGCCGCATATCCATGACAATGAGGTCGGGGCGCTCTTGTTTCGCTATCTTCAGTGCTTCTTCACCATCGATGGCCTTGTGTAAAATGTAGTGCTTCGCTCGGAGAGTCATTTCCAGTAGCCGCATGCCCTGCGGGTCGTCTTCAACAAGCAGCACCCTCTCGTTCATACCGATACCTTCCGGCTTGTGTTTTTGCCGTCGGCCAAAGGTATGGTAAAGCTAAACTGGCTCCCTTTACCGTATTCGCTCTCGACCATAATACTTCCGCCATGCCTCTCCACAATCTGTTTGACCAGCGGCAACCCCAGTCCCGTACCACCCCGCTCCCGGCCGAGGGAGCTCTCCAGCCGGCAAAACGCCTCAAAGATACGCTGCTGGTCTTCTTCTTTGATGCCGATGCCATTATCTCTCACGGTAGTACGGCACCAGTCACCCTCCCGGGCGACTTTTATCTGCAAGGCGCCGCCGTCCGGTGTAAATTTAGAGGCGTTGTCCACCAGGTTGAGCAGCACCTGCTCCAGTTTGCCTTTATCGGCACGGACCGGAGGCAGTCCATCCTCGAGCTTAACGTCGAGGCTTTGTTTTCTTGACGCCAGAATCGGGTTCACCGCATGGTCTAACGATGCCACGATGTCTCGCATCGCCACATCTTCTTGCTTGAGTTCGGTTTTGCCTGATTCAATCCGGGACAGGTCGAGGACCTCGTTAATCAGATTGAGCAAGCGCCGACCGCTATCAACAATATCATTGAGACACTGCTGCTGCTCCTCGTTGGTCTTGCCCGGCACTTCGTCCTTCAGCAGTTGGGAAAAGCCGATGATAACATTGAGCGGGGTGCGGAGTTCGTGGGACATGTTGGCCAGAAAGTCGGATTTGGCCCGTGTGGCCTTTTCCACCTCTTCGGTTTTCTCAATCGACTCCTGCCTCTGTGCCAGCAGCATCCGGTTCTGGCCGTTCATCTGCTCATTCTTGTCCCTGAGCAGGCGTGCCGAATCTTCCAGCACTCCCAGCATCCCGTTAATGGCACCAGCCAGGTGGGCTACTTCATCCTGGCCCGACAAGGCGACACGCGTGGAGAGATTGCCAGTGTTACCGACATCGCTAATTGCTTCATTGAGACGGGTCAGCCGCGACAGCACAAACCGGTCAAGCAGGAACAGGCCGACGCCGCCAAGCATAAAACCGATTACCATTAAGGCTAGTACATAATAATAAACAGTGGCCTGCCCCTGTGCATAAATATCCCGGGGCACGCTCACTTGTAGCAAAAGAGCCGGCTTCCCGAAGATATCCTGTATTCGGGTATAGCCGGCCGCTAATTGCTCGTTAATCGGCTGGACCAGGACCGGCCCTTTAGCTAACAGGGATAAGGCTACCCCTTGGATTTCGCCCGACAGTGGCGAGTCGTACCGGTATACACCAAGAGTTAAATGCGTCTGCTCGGCCAGTCGCTCAATCTCACTGCTGTCGAGGTAGCGTCCCATAATAAGTATGCCCCGGCTCGGTCCCTCGCCAGCACTGGTCAAAATCGGCGCGGCGGCAATAAGCATGGGGTCTTCCGGTAAAAGAATTAAGCTACTGATACCGCCTATTACATCTTGGTTACGCAAAAAGGTGTTATTCGTCCTAAAGTATGCCAGCAGATGCTTGGAAACCGGCACTTCTTCATCGCTGTTAAGGTCGAAGGCCTTGCCCTGAACGATTTGACCGGAAGAATTGACAAAGAGCATGACATTGACCCGTAGTGACCCGAAAGCACTAATAACAAGGTTTGTCTGAACGTATTGCTGGTTGGCATCTTCAATAAATTTATAGGTATCGTCCCACGATGACCAGTCAGTAGCATTACCCTTAAGTACGAGGAGGTCGTGCGACAGTGCGCTGGCTGCCTGTTCCACGGCACGGCGGGTATACTGGTCTTCCAGAGCGGCAAACTGGCGGAGCAAAATAGTTTGCGAGACAAAAAAGAGCACCACCAGCAGGGTAAGGAGGGTGAGAGAATAAATCATGAGCGTCTTCTTGCGTATTGACACTAGCTGCCTCCACCATTGCCCTGAGGACACTCAAGGTATGGCCGATTGTATCATAACCACACTATAAATTGCCAGTGGGCGCTTATCCCTTCCCTCATGCTTCTTTGATAAGAGCTCGAGCGGGGGAATAGTCATCTGGTATTAAAGTAGCCTGGTTATGCTATAATAATTATAAAGCTTTAAAGAGAGGTTCAGCGTCTGGAAAGTCTTGAAGTAGCCCATAAGATAATCGAAGTCGCTAGTGATAAGCAGGCCACGGACATTGTTTTGCTTGATGTCCGTGGCCTGTGTTCTTTCGCCGACTATTTTGTCATTTGCAGCGGTGAAAGTGAACGGCAATTGAGGACCATCCAGGAAGAAACAGAACACACCTTAAAGAAAATGGGCATATTAGCCCATCACGCCGAGGGTACTCCTGGCTCGGGCTGGATTCTCCTTGATTTCGGCGACATTATCGTTCATATTTTCTCGGCCTTCGAGCGCCAGTTTTATCAACTGGACGAATTCTGGCGCGGGGCAGTCCCGCTCGTCAGGATTCAGTAACTAAAGATTTCATTATCGGCAAAGAATATCTCTATTTCCTTCCTGGCGTTTTCTATTGAATCGGAGCCGTGTACGGCGTTCTCCTGAATATTTAGGCCGAAATCACGCCTGATAGTACCTGGTTCGGCTTTAGCCGGGTCGGTCGCCCCCATAATTTTTCTTGCTCTGTCCACCACCCCATCGCCTTCGAAAACGGCGGCCACGATGGGTGTGGAAGTAATGTAGGCGATGAGGTCGTTAAAAAAGGGCTTGCCCTGGTGAATGGCATAATGCCGTGTGGCTAGAGCCGTATCCATGTGCAGCATTTTCAGGGCTACCAGCTTCAGCCCGCTCTCCTGAAGGCGGCTGATGATGGCGCCGGCCAGCCCTCTTTTCATCGCATCCGGTTTAACCAGAACTAAAGACCTTTCCATACTAATCTAAACTCCTTTTATTGTAATTTGTTCTGCACGCGGCTCATTCAAGAAACGAGTAACTGTTTTAAGTCCCTAACGGTAACTTCTTCCAGGGAAGCCACGATAAGGTCGGCTTCAGCGAGACTGTCCCGCGGGTGAGTGTTGGTTACGGCCAGACAGCGCATCCTGGCTCTTTTGGCTGCAGTCACACCGGCCACGGCGTCTTCAATCACAATACAGTCGGCCGGCCTGACTCCCAGTTTTTCCGCTGCCAGCAGGAAGCTCTGCGGACTCGGTTTGCCTTCGGCTACTTCATCCCCGGAAACGATAGCTTGAAAACAACCGTCGATGCCCAGAGAAGTAAGTACCAGCCGGATATTTTCTACCGGCGTGGATGAAGCCAGAGCGGTTTTGAAGCCGGCTTTATCCAGCCTCTTGACCAGGCTCACCGCTCCGGGTAGTGGTTGTATTTTACCTTTGGCCAGCTTACGGAAGCTATCCTCTTTTTCTTTCGCCATCTCATCTGTTTCTGCAGGAGTGATAACCCGTTTCAGAACATAACGTATGATGCCATCGTTTCTCAGCCCGAAGGTGTGCTTGAAGTCCTCGTCGGTGAACGGTATCCCTCTTTTCTGCCAGAAAGTCTGCCAGGCAGCGAAATGATAGGGTGCCGTATCGGCGAGAACGCCATCCATGTCCCAGATAACCGCCCGCGTGGAACGTTGTGGCATCACGGTTTGGCACCCGTAGTATTTACGATATAGTGGGTGCCCGCGCCCTCGGCTACCGTGGTGCCGTCGGCTAGCGATACGCTCGCTTCCGTCTCGATGAGCTTTCTCGTCCTTTTCGTTACCGAGGAGGTGATAAGCAGGCGGTTGTTTATCGGCACCGGTGATTTCAGCTTGGCCTGTATTTTGGCTGTGACGCACAGGTTACCTTCGAATAACGTGGCGTAGCTCATGGCTTCGTCCAGCAGGCAGATAATGATGCCGCCGTGCACCATGCTCGGCCAGCCCTGGTATAGTTCGGAGGCGGTAAACTCGGCCCGGGCGGTCTTACCGTCCCACTTAAAGCCCAGCTTCAGCCCGATAGGGTTCTTCGGCCCGCAGCCGAAGCACATGCTGTAATCGGTATTCCGTTCCAGAGATAATTTAGTTACCATTTTTAGCCCTTACTGCTCAAAACTATTTTTTCCTTCGTCAGGAACCGACTCAAAACAAAAGTGGCGGCGGCCAGTACCACCGTTAACACCAGGTAAATGACACTCAAGTCCCAGGTGGCAGTCAACCCCGTAACGGTGGCAAAGTAAATGCCGAGAAAGAGAGCGATATAGGCGAAGTTAGCTATCCTGGGATTAGCCATGGTCAGTTGGAACAGACTGACCATCAAGACCACGAAAAAGACCATCACTGGTATGATAATGACGGTAGTGACTATCGAGAGAGGGTCCGGCATGATAAAGTAGCCTACCAGCGGAACGATAAAAGCGAAATTAAGAGCCACGACTATCACGGTCAGGATTATCAGCATGATAGCGATGCCCGGCAGAGCTACGGCCAGACTTTTCCCCAGCCAGATTTGCTTCAGGCTTAACGGTGTCGCCAGCAGAGATTCGAGGGTCCGCTTGGCTTTGTCCATAATGATGGCATAGGCAGCCAGGAACGAACAGAAGAGCATTACCAGTACCAGAGGCAGCGTGTGAATAAGATTATTCAAAAAAGGCTGTAGGGCAAGCTGTAACTCCGCCGCACCCAGACCTTGCTTGACCAGCCCGCCGAGAACGTTCCTGAAACCGTCGAAATAAGGTAAAATGATAAAGAACAGGAAGGCCATATAAAAGTAGGTGGTCTTGCTGAGCAAAGCCTCTCCGACGTCTTTCCGGGCGACAATGAAAATCGGTCCCATTTCTATTTCCGTTCTGCCTCTCTCACGATGCTCGTGTATATTTCTTCCAGTGAAGCTTCTTTCCGCCGGATTTGCTCTATTTTCACATTCCGCTGGGCCAGAAAATTAATAATGTCGGCGACTTCAGCCACCTTACCCACCGAGAGGACGATAGTCTTGTCCTGCTGGCTGACGAGGCTTACTTCGGGCAGGTTTTGCATTTCGGTGAGGACTGGCTCGTTGACAGGGGTAGCGGTCTCAACGGCCACTTCTCCCTTGCTCATCTCATGCTGCATCTTGTCCAGTTCGCCGTAGAGCCTTATTTCACCGCGGGCAATGAGGGCGATACGGTTACAGATACGCTGCACCTCATCCAGATTATGGGAGCTCAGGAAAATGGTCTTGCCTTCTTTATGGGCCATGTCCAGGATAATTTGCCTGACCTCAATCTGGCCGGAAGGGTCGACGCCGGCGGTAGGTTCGTCCAGAATGAGTATCTCCGGGTTATGTACCATGGCCCGGGCTAAGGCCAGGCGCTGTCTCATCCCTTTGGAATAAGTGCCGACTTTGTCCCCGGCCCTATCGGAGAGTCCGCCCAGCCTGAGGACCTGTTCGATTCTTTCGGCGGGGCTGGCTAGGCTGTAAATTTTCGCGAAAAAGCCGATGTTGTTATAGGCCGTCATGTTATCGTAAAGGCCGTCCGATTCCAGGACAAAGCCGATTCTGGCCCGTGTTTTGTCCACCGAGGCATCCTGCCCCAGAATAGACACCCGGCCGGAACCGGCCTGGAGCAGGCCCAGAATTATCCTGATGGTAGTGGTCTTGCCCGCCCCGTTCGGCCCGAGGTAGCCGAAAATGTCCCCCGGCTCAACGGCAAAATTCACGTCCCGCAGGACACTACGACCGCCTAAAGTCTTGTTCACGTTTATCAGGTTTATCGCTGAATCTGGCAATAAATCTCCTTTTATAGGTGCTTGGCCTGGGTAATGGACGGGCCACGGAGGTAAAGGGGTTGCAATGTGACCGGGTTATCATAATCACCGGCTTGGAAACGCTTGAGGCCGAGCTCGGCCAAAAAACCGGCCCGCCGCAACCGGCCGGCAGGAGAGACGATAATTGCGCTCTCCTTTAACTTTTCCTGGAACTTTCCGGCAACGGCGGGCAGGTACTCGCCGCAGAAGAGCGTCTTGACGGTGATGCGGTCGCCGAGAGCTTCCGAAGTGGTAATCTGTTCGGCTTCGAGCTGGCGCCACGCTTCACCCTGTTGCTGATAAATGGCTACGGCAATCTCCCCCCTCCCGGCATTGAATACCGGGCAGATAGGCAGGCCGGTCCCCGCATGAGGATAGGCTTCTACCTCCATAGTACCGATGCCGATAATGGGTATGCCCAGGCTGAAGGCCAGGCCTTTGGCCGTGCTGATGCCGACCCGTAACCCGTTATAGCTGCCCGGCCCTTTTGCCACGATAATACATTCAGCCGAGGATAAACTGAGGCCGACCTGGCTGAGCAGGTGAGTCAGGTTAGGTAGCAAACGGGTGGTATGGTTTTGCCCGCAGCGCCAGGTCAGTTCGGCCAGCACTTCATTATCTTGTACGAGTGCTAAGCTCGCCGTATCCGTTGAAGTATCGATGGCTATTTGCATATTTAATCTTTCAGAGACGATTGTTTTAGTTGGCTGATAATTTCCATGTAGCGCTGTCCGCTCGGCTCCAGATGGAACCGGCGCTCGGTATCGGCTACGTAGTCGATTTTGATTAAGAGACGCTCCGGCGGCAGGATGCTTAACGCTTTTTCCGCCCATTCGACCACGCTGACACCCTGTCCGTAAAAATAATCGTCCAGGCCCAGGTCCATGGTCTCTTCGATATGGTCGAGCCGGTACAGGTCGATATGATAAAGGGGCAGCCGGCCATAGAGTTCTCTGGCGATAACGAAGGTGGGGCTGAGGACGTAGTCCTGAATACCCAGTCCCCGGGCGATGCCCTGCGTCAGGCAGGTCTTCCCGGCTCCCAGGTTACCGACGAGCAAAAAAACATCGCCGGGCCGGGCTGCCTCGCCGAGCCGCCGGCCTAATTTCTGTGTTTCCTCGGGGTTGTGTGTTATCAAGTCCAGAGGCATCACTTAGTTGACCCCATCGTGAAATGTTCCCAGCCGGCTTTCGGCAGGTTTATCGTCTGGCCGCGGTGGTCGACTACGGTCGCCTCGCCGGCTTTACCTGCCTCGATTTCGCCGATGACGGTTGCTGGGCAGGGAAGAGCTGCCTTCACTTTCTCCATGATTCCTGCCGGAGCGGTGAATAAAAGCTCGTAGTCTTCTCCGCCGGATAGGGCCAGTGCCAGAGCATTATCGCCGAAGTTGGCGCTGACTTCGGATTGAACTGGTACGAGCTCAGCCTTGATGCGGGCACCGACATGGCTGGCGGTACAGATATGCCGCAGGTCGGCAAGTAAGCCGTCGCTGATATCTATTGCCGTTTTTACCCCGAGGTCAACCAGTTTTTGGCCCTCGGTGACGCGGGGCTGGGGACGCCGGAAAGCCTTTTTGAGAGTGGTGGCCGTTTTGGCGTCGAGTGTAAGGTGCTTCAATAGCATTTGCAGCCCGGCGGCCGCGGCGCCCAGATAGCCGGTGACGGCTATTTTGTCTCCAGGTTTGGCCGTCGAGCGCGTGAGCAAGTCAGCCTGGTTGCGGGCACTG
>JBDRLU010000012.1:0-186221 GCA_043812795.1 Chloroflexota bacterium | reverse complement strand
CATTGATGGTGAGTGTAGCCCAGTGGTCTAAGGCGCCAGGTTGTGGCCCTGGATATCGAGGGTTCAAATCCCTCCACTCACCCCACAGTTTGAATGCACCTATGGCTCAGTGGATAGAGTATCGGTCTTCGGACATGGCGTTAGATTGTCCCAAATAGTGGTTTTACATTCATAACAGTGTTTGAGGGAAGCTCCGCCCTACCTGACAAGGGAAATTACCGTTTGAGTCCTGAATACAGATTTTGTTTCTAATCTTTCCTAGTCTCACGTCAATCTTCTGGACATTGTACAAGCCTTGCAGGTAAACTACAATCATGGCTCAGCCAACGCGCCTTCAGCCGACCACCGTAGGGACATACAAAACTACTCTTGAAGACTGTACTGTATCTTACACTGTCAAACGTAGTCCCCGTGCAAAGTATGTCCGGTTCGAGGTGCGGGGGGAAACGGGACTCACTGTAGTTATTCCCGATTCCTATAACGTAGACGATGTGCCTGCCCTGCTGAAGAAAAAGAAACGGTGGATTCTAGACAAGCTAGCAGAGTATGGCAGAGTCCATCCGCTTACTGAGGGGAAAGAACTCAAAAGCGGGGATTTCATCCCCTATCTCGGCCAGCATTTGAAGGTAGTAAAACGGCATAATCTCAGGATAGCCGACAGCGTGGAACTGGAGCGAGGTCGATTGTTGGTCAACCTCAATGCTCGGAACGGTCAATTAAACCTGGTAGTGGAGTGGTGGTACAGGCAGCAAGCGGAAAGACTTATAAAGAAAAGAGTCGACGAGCTATGTCCTCAACTGGGGGTTACGTACGGCCGGTTGACTGTACGAAGGGCAAAGACTCGTTGGGGTAGCTGTTCCCAGAAAGGCAACCTCAACTTCAACTGGAAGCTCATGATGGCACCGGAACCTGTTATCGACTATGTTATCATCCATGAGCTTACCCACTTGAGAGAGATGAATCACTCGAAGAAGTTCTGGAACCTGTTAGCTGAGCACTGTCCCCACTGGCGCAAGCACAGACGATGGCTCAAGGACCATGAAAATGAACTCTCTGCCATATTATTCAACCAGAAGCAGAACTGATTCAGGGACAGGCGAGTCTTCTTCGCTAAAACCATTCATATCACATATACTACTAAAGCAAGCCATTGTTGGATCAGTTTCTGAAGTGTAGTTTGCTGCCTTCGAACTATTGTTCCGACATCGGCGGCTCCTCATCCCCTTATTCGGCAACAGTAGAGGGTAATAGTTCTCTCCTCCCTTTCGAGAGGAGGTTCAGGATGGGAAACATCAGAGAACGAAACCAATCCAGCATCAAATATTAATCTAGTGCGATATTCTGCAAGGTGCTATAATTTATCCCAATGATGGCTGTTCACAATCTCAATAAAACCATTATATCCAGCTGCTTTGAAAGGATCTAACATTAAACTATCAGACCAGCGGCCATTTTTCTCTGGCTTACTACTACTGTTTATCATCGCGCATTTCGGGCATCATGTGGTCGGGGCTATGCTCAGCCCCCTGATGCCCCTGATTCGCACCGAGCTAAGTCTAAACTATACTCAAGCTGGCGTGGTCATCTCGGCCTTTTCAATCACCAACGGCATTAGCCAGCTTCCCGCGGGATGGCTCGCCGACCGCTACGGCGTTCGCCTGATGACTGCCATTAGTGTTTCTGGAGTGGCGGTCGCGGGTCTCCTAGTTGGGTTATCGCATACGTACACTGCCTTGGTTGCGTTCTTGGTACTTGCTGCGCTTTTCGCTGGTGGCTATCACCCGGCTTCTGCAACAGCTATTTCTACAATCGTGCATCCTGAAAAACGCGGACGAGCACTAGGTCTCCATCTCATCGGTGGTAGCTCCGCTTTCTGGGTGGTACCGCTAATCGCTGCACCAATAGCAGTTGCCTGGGGTTGGCGAGGCTCCTATATCACTCTCACTATTCCTGTTATTGTTCTAGGTATAGTATTGTACTATCTCATAGGACGGCAGACACGGATTGCTGTTCAGGATTTACAGCCGGCTGTTCAAAGTACACTGTCGGCACCGTCTCGTATCCAATGGCAGAAACTTGTTCCTTTTATAGTTATGAGTATAGCCACCGCCACATTGACTCAGTCCGTTGGAGCCTACTATTCGCTTTATCTGGTTGATCACTTCAGTCTTCCTGCACCGACAGCAGCCGCGTTAGTGGCTATTACCCCCGCTGTAGGTGCTTTTGCCGCGCCCTTAGGGGGATATCTCTCGGACCGCTTTGGGAGCGTGCCTGTGCTGATAGTAGCCAGTCTTTTTGCTGCTCCGCTCCTGTATACAATGAATATTGTGCCAAACGTAGTCTTATTTGCCACTCTCTTGCTGTTGATGGGTGTCGTGAATATGACCCGTATGCCCGCTTCAGAATCTTACATTGTCAGTAATGTCTCGCCGCATCGCCGTTCTACAATATTGGGCATCTATTTCTTTGCGGGCTCAGAGATGTCCGGATTGCTCATACCCGTTATGGGACATCTGATTGATATGCGTGGTTTTAGTGCCGTCTTCACCATTGCGAGCACATCCCTGCTAATAGCTACGGTTGTGTGTGTAATTCTTCTATGGAGAGCGAGACACTCGTCGAGCATCTCTAGAACTGGTTAGTCTCGTGGTGACCTGTCCCTGATAGAGACACCTCTTTCCATGTCAGTCCTATAGGCACGTGAACAATCCACCCTATTGTTTAACCTTTTGGTCAGCCAGGGCACCTGCCAACAAAGTCCAGTTGGTGGATAATGCAAACAAGTTCGCCATGCTCAATCTGAGCATGGCGCTTAGCTACCCAAGCGGTGAAGTCGCTCGTATCCAGTTGTGGGTGCCTTTTAAGAGCTTGGTCGATGGTGTTAATGATGAAGTGCAAGAAATAGGCCTCATCTTCGGAGTAGCCGATAGGGCCAGCGAAAACCACCCAATCCGAAGAACCAGCGTCCATAATATGTGCCCCGGCGTCCTTCAAATAAGTGAAAAGATGACGACCGGCGCGACTATCTCCTGAAACTTTGCCGTTCACAATGCGCTCGTCCATAGTCTGATGGTAGAGGGACTGGATAAGTTCATCCAAATGTGGGCCAATCACCGGCTCCAGGATAGTCAAGCCGTCAAAGTTAAGCGTGAAATAAAAAAGTGCGCGTTCCCGCGATACAGAGAACAGGCGAGGTAAGATTGCTGTGATGTCCGTCAAGTCCAGAAAGGCGTGAGCGATCAGTAGGTCCCACTTGCTTGAGCCTTGCTCACGTTTGATGAAGTCAAATACATCAATCGCTTCCAGTCGGGCTACCAACCGGTGTCCCTTGTGTTCAAACAACAGTTCTCCCCCACCAATTTCAGTGACCTTGAAGTTACGCTCCTGAGCCCAACGCTGCAGCCGCGACCTAGCTTCAGTGATGCAATCACGCTGTGCGTCAATAGCGGTATAGACGGCGTTGCCCAGCAATCCGCATTCCAGCATCCGCTCCAGCATGGTGCCGATTCCGGCGCCGACCTCTAAAACTAGCAACGGGGCTTCAGGTACGGCAGGAGGTAAAGACTCCGCTAGGCTCTGCCAAACGTGCCGATTCAGTGCCCGGCTGTCTACGTTTTTCTTGGCAGACAGGTAGCGAATGAAACTGTAACCTTCAGACGTCATTTTCCATCATAGTTTCCAGAAACATAAGGATGCGTTCCATCGTCATTTGCCAGGTTGGGTGAGATTCAAAATGCCGGCGGGCATTAAGGCTCATTGACAGTAATCGGTCACGATTCTGACTCAATTCGTACAGGTGTTGGGCGAGGGTTGCGCTGTCCCCCGGGGATATCAAAAAGCCGTCCTTGCCTGGTGCTATGATTTCACTCGCTCCCCCAGCAGTGGAGGCAATGGCAGGCAGACCAAACCCCATTCCCTCAAGGTACACGATGCCAAAGCCTTCGTATGAAGATGGCACGACTAGGACATGGCTTTCTCTTAGCCGAGCGACAAGCTCGGTATCGGGTACGGACCCTAGAAGCACAACTCTATCGGCGAGACCGCTATCTGTTAGCTGGCGGCGGATAGCATGGACGTAGGGCTTATCCATGAACAGACTACCGACTACAGTCAGGGTGCACGTATCCTTGGGAAGTTGCGCCAGTGCCGCCAGCAGAGTGTGTAATTCTTTACGGCGAATGACGTTGCCGAGGAAGACCAGACGCAGCGGTCCGGGCTGTTTTGCTCGCGCTGCGATTTCCTCCTCGGTAATGTTCGTGGGCAACCTGTCCCCACTCGGATAAGCTACCACCGAGGGGTGCTCTGTTCCAATGATGCTTTCTACCGTATGGCGTGTCGTCTGGCTGTTGAACACAAAGCCATCCGCAGTCATCAAGTAGCGATGCTCGATGTAGCGGTAGAGGTGGTTTTGCCAAGTCGGGCGTTGCTCATTACTGCGCAGGTGGTGGACGATAGAAATAATCGGGTAAGAGACCATGGCACGTAATCGCCGATTGAGCAGGAAGAATGCGCCATGGTCTATTTCATCCTGAAGCAGGATATCCAAGGGCAATTGCCTCAATTGCCCGACGAGCGGAAGCAGAAAGTTGTCCAGCAAGTGACAGGGGTAGCCGTGGTAAGGCTTAGAGATGACCTTTACTTCGTGCCCCTGGCAGCGTAGATGGTCTACTAGCTTACGGTCATAAAGATAGCCGCCAGTGAGCGTCTCCAGACTGCCAAAAATCACTATGCCAATATGCAACTAGCGCTCCTCTCGGTAGGAGGCCCAAGTCAAATCGTTTTCCCATATCTTGACAGAGATTACACTCACGTTCGGAGTCTGAATGCGCTTGGAGAGCATCTGACAGAAAATGCGGGAGAAATGCTCAATGCTAGGATTTCTTACCTCAAATTCAGGCAATTCATTCAAGGTATGGTCGCTATAATAAGCCACCAGATCTTCCAGGTTGGCTTCAATGTCCACAATGTCCATCAGGTAGCCATGCTCATCTAACCTGGCGCCTTCCAACTGGACCTCTACTTGGTAGTGATGGGAGTGCTTCTCATTCTCCGGTCCCCAATCACCACCAACAAGGAAATGCTGAGCGATGAAATCTCGTTTTATAGCAACGGTATATATTTCTCCCTCCTATCAGTAGTACTCAATATGTCAACGTGACTTGGATAACTTCTGCTGGGTTTTCATCCAAAAGCCGGTAGGCTTCCGCCGCCTGGGTGATATGGAAGTTATGGCTGATATAATGAGAAGGTTTCACTTTCTGGAGCATCTGCCAGGCAATCTGAAAGCGGCGGGCTTTACTCCAGCGGCCGGTTAACTCAGGAGCTACCGTGCTAACTTGGCTGCTAATCAAGCGAATCCGGCTGCGATGGAAACGCCCACCCAGGTCTACCTCAACACGCTTCTGTCCGTACCAGGAGCCGATCACTACCCGCCCGCTGAAACCAACCACAGCCATTGCCTGCTCCAGCGCATCCGGGGCGCCGGAGAGTTCATACGCAAGGTCAGCACCAGGGTAAGGACGAGTACCCTGCAATAGTGATATTGCACGCTCTATAGCTTTAGGACTCTTAGGGTCAAGACTGGCATGGGCACCCAACCTTAGAGAAGTATCGCGGCGCCGGCGGTAGCGGTCCAATGTAACCAAACCGGCTAAAGGGAACTGGGCGAGCAGCGCCGTAGTAAGCAAACCTACGATGCCTTGTCCGAAGACGACTACCTGTTCTCCAATCAACGGCTGTCCATCCATAACGAAATTTATGGCAGTCTCCATATTAGGCAGGAAAACAGCATCTTCAACTGCGATGGCATCCGGGAGCGGCATCAATTCGCTAGGGGATGCCGCAAAATAGCTCTCATGGGGGTGAAAAGCAAAAACCATTACCCCTTCCCAGGAAGGGTCTACCTCTGCCCCAGTGGCAATCACTTGCCCAACTGTTGAATATCCATACTTTAGCGGAAAGCCGAAAGTCCCCGGGAGAGCCGCGATGACCTCATCTACCGGCTCGTTGACAGGAGCCTCTCCCCGATAGATAAGCAGCTCAGTGCCGGCGCTGATAGCAGAAAGGACAGTGTGCACCAGAACTTGTCCAGGAGCAAGTGGCGGTACTGGTTCTTCCCGAACGGATACCTGCCTGGAACCACCAAAGTACAGTGCTATCCGATTCACTCAGCCTCCCATGCTAGCGTTGCCCAAATCACTATATCTGCCCCCGACTGCTCATATCCCAAATCCTGCAATCTGGGTGAGTGGGCTATGTTGGACATACTATCGCTACCTGAGAACAGCGGGGCTTCCACAGCGTGCAGCCCACCCACGATTGTCGGGGTTATGGTGAGCACAAGACGGTCAACTAACCGTCGGTGGAGAAAGCTAGTGATAACCCGGGCACCACCTTCTACCATTAAGCTACTGATTCCCGAAGCCGCGAGAGCTTTTAACAAAGCGTTCAGGTCGACCCAACCGTTAGCTTCGGATGGCATATGCAGAACCCTCGCCCCCACCGCTTCCAATATATACTGCCTTTCTCTGAGGGCGTGTGGTGTTGTGATAATCCAAGGGGACAGCGATTCATTACTTAGCAAGGACGAATCAAGTGGAAAACGCAGACGGCTATCCAATATTATTGGTTGAGGGTCGCTCCCATCCACAAGGCGCACATTGAGACGCGGATTGTCTGCTAGCACGGTGCCAATTCCCACCAGAACGGCGCCGTGGGCGGCGCGCAACCTGTGGGTTAGAATCATTGATTCCGACCCACTTAAAGACAACGGGCTTCCGCGGCATGCTGCTATGCTACCATCCAAGCTTTGGGCATAGCTCAGTGTAACTAGAGGCCGTCCAAAACGCTCCCGATGTCTTTTGGCATCGGCTAACAGAAGGTCAATCGGGATTACACCCAACCTTTACTCACCTACCCCCCATTAAACCTACGTGCTCAACGCAGGTTTATCATTTTGCTATGTATTATCCCAAGATATCGCAGCCTTGAATTTCCTTACATAGGTCAGGTCTCGGTGAATTGACACTACTCTGTCATCTCGACGATTCAATCCAATATACGGTTTTAACCACCGCTTCGCACTGATTTAAGCCTAGTTCTTTTGTGCAATTTTGTCAATTCAAGTCCAGGCAGCCTCATGTCAGCGTGCGCATCAGGAAAATCAAAAGGCAGCAGAAGTAACAGAACGCTAAAAGGTGCAATGATGCCTGCTCAAGAATTTACTTAAATGTGACATTATGAATGAGTTGATTTTGGTATTATTAAACACGCTCACCGGAGGGGAGAGCCACAAGCTTAAACCACTGGTAGCGGATTTGAGTCTGGATAAATAGCAATTCTCTACGGCTTGAGCGACAAACGAAAGAGCCATATGGAAACCGTTTCAACCCAGATGAGCAAAACTAAGTAGAAGAAACGCTGCAGCAACCCTGAAGCAGGTACATAGGACTGCACGGCGAAGATTATCGATAATACTAGTCCTAATAATGATGCGCCGATAGTGAACCAGGTGAAACCGAACCATGATGGCTTTTTATATACACTCCCAGCAAACATCCACATACCTATCAGTATTGATAAGTTGGAAGTTATTATTGCCGCGTTGTGAATAAAACCTTCCGGATTCAGAGGGGCAGTGTTCCCGCCGGGTGTATCCTGAAGAACCCCGCCCAGAATCATGCATATACCGTAGAGTGTCAGCGTAAACCAGGCTATGTAAGCTTTAACACCACGCTGGAGACTGAGATACAGGGCATAAGAGAAACAAATGATTAATACTCCGTAGCTGATAAAACCAGTGGTCATTAATTCCGGACTCTGGCTGGTTTGGTCGCTTAACTTGCTGATAGTATCTGTAATATGGTTGTAGCCAGGTGTTAGATGACCAGCAATAAGGATGAAGATTATCATTGTTGGTGGCGCTAGTATGCCGCAAAAGGATAGAACTCGGGATAGATACACCTTTGTCATTAGTAGAATTATAATAGTAGAATTATAATCAAGGCACTTAGTTACTGTCAAAAAGACAAAAAAGGCCGATAATTGTACCTTTTCAAGTGTAGCAGACTGTCATCTGGATTGACGAATACTTTGCCCGCCCGGGGAATAGTAGCCAAAGAACAAGCTCAATAGTTCTGCCCAATTGTTGATAATTCAGGGGCACTTTATACTACTTTGTTAAGTCACATTCTGCAATTTTGTCTTATCCAAACGCTTGGGACGAATCCTATGCCTTTTAACCTATGTTATGTTACGGGCAGGTGACAAAATGAATTTTGGTTCTAAGGGGTAACAGTCCGACTCCTGTTATCTTAAAGAAGGCTTGTTCTCAACTTGCGGTTCGATTTGAACCACAGAGCGGAACCCATAACAGGATGGGATAGTCGACCTAGAGTTGCCAAACAGGTTGAAGCTGCTGGAAGTCAATTAGCCCACTCTCGGCAATGTTTTCAATCTCAATTCCAGCCTCAACGGCTGCGGCCACCGGATTCAGACCACCGAGTTGCACAATGCCGATCCGATTCAAGGCTACCGAAATCTGACAAAGCGGTTCACTGATATTACCTAAAGCATAGACTCCACCGATACCGACTTCCCTGAGGACAGCTATCTTTTCTTCGACGACTTCTCTGGCTGGTGCCGGTATCGTACGAAAAACACCTAGTACTTTGCCCTTCCCTGTCCTCGAAGCCTCACCAACGCTCGTCATTCTAGAGCGAATAAACTGCTCAGAGGGATCGAGGGATGTACCGGCGTAGTCAATTATGGCGACAAAGCGCCTTGGCATTGAGTTTCTAATTTCGAGCATACCTCCGAACCTGAACTCCGTAGGAACTCCGGCCTTGAGAAGCACACCATTTATGGCAACACTGCAAACAGTAGCAAAACCAATTTTCCCACTTGGCACGACCACTGAACCAAGTCTTTCTCCTTCGGGTGCTATGGCCACCAAATCACTGACGCAAATTCCAGCCTTGAATGCGTCCTTCATAGCTGACATTGTCTTTTTGAACTTGTCTTTGTCAATAAGTGATGTATTTATCGGTAATTGACCAGAACGTTTTTCAGAGTCAAAAGTTGTCTGGTAGGCCAGTAGCTCCAGCTTGTCTCGTACGAAACCAAGCTGCTCTGGTGCTAATGCGTCCTTGACCTCCTGCTGCCCTTCCGGAGTAATCATCCTGCCATCGCGACCGAATGGCTGAGTATAGCCACGTTCGTCAGCTATCCTCAGGTGATATCTGACTGCTCTCTCACTCAAAAAAACTCCTTCGCGTTCAAGCCTACGGGCAAGGGTGATTGACCCCAGAGGTTCCGAGGACTCGCTTAGTACTTTGAGAATGGATATTAGCTTACTTTCTGCGTCGGAACTAGCACCTTGTACCATGCTAACTTTATTCAACTTCCTCTCGTAAATTACAGTTATTATACCACCCCAGCGCCAAAACGTGAATAGATTGTCAACCCGCTTATCCTTTTACCATTTTAACCCTTGGGTATTAGTCAACCTAAGCTTACGCTCAGAGGCCCGCGTGATGAAAGAACCGTTCCCCAGTAGCCCCACCATATTACCGCTATGTTTTTACTTACGTGAAAGGACACCCTCGTAAACCTCTAAAAGTCTTTTTCCCAACTCAGCCCAGTTAAACTATCCCCTGATAACTCTCAAACCATTTTACCCCATCCTTATGCGCATTTGCCTATCAGATAACCATGGGGATTTATGCAAGCGAGTACTAGTAGTTTCTCCATTTGTTGCGCCAGCTATCTCGATCAATATAGCTGATACCAGATAATGTGTAGCAGAGAAGCAGTTAGTAGGGATACACTGATTTTATATCTGCGTGGTGGCTCTGTAGTGACTTGACGTCTGATTTACCCTCGTGGTAAGCAGTTATGCCTTTAGCAGCAGCCATAGCGGCAGCTAACGTCGTGATGTAGGGTACTCTGTATTTTATGGCTGCCTTACGGATGTATGAATCGTCATACTTGCTCAGTTTCCCCGATGGTGTGTTGATTACCAGCTGAATTTCCTTGTTCTTAATAGCGTCCGTGATGTTAGGCCGCCCCTCGTGCTCCTTGAGGATAGGCTCTGAACGAATGCCCTGGTTAGCTAGACAAGCATTGGTGCCAGCCGTGGCTTTTATCCTGAACCCGAGGTTGGCAAACTGCCTGGCTATCTCACCTACCGCCTGATGGTCTCGTTCTGAGACGGTGATGAGTACAGTACCCTTAGTTGGAAGCGGCGTAACTGACTCTTGCGCCTTCCAGAACGCCAAACTAAAGGAATCTGCGATGCCCAGCACTTCCCCCGTGGATTGCATTTCTGGCCTGAGTACCGGGTCAACTTCGGGAAACATATTGAAGGGAAAGACTGATTCCTTTACGCCAAAGTGTGGTATGGGTAGCTTCTTCAGATTAAGGTCCCTGATTTTCTTGCCCATCATGAGCTGTGTAGCCAGACGTGCCATGGGAATGCCGCAGACCTTTGAGACCAGTGGGACAGTGCGAGAGGCACGCGGATTAGCCTCAATCACGTAGACCACGTCCTGGCAGATGGCGTACTGGATATTCATGACGCCGACCACCTTAAGCTCACTGGCAATGCGTCGTGTGTACTCTTCTATAGTGTCAATGTGTTTCTGGGGTATGCTTACCGGCGGAATGACACAAGCGGCATCTCCGGAATGAACGCCAGCGTATTCGATATGCTCCATAATGGCCGGGATGAAGACATCTTCCCCATCAGCCAGGGCATCAGCCTCGGTCTCGATGGCATTCTCCAGATAGCGTTCAATGAGAATGGGACGGTCGGGCGTTACCCCGATGGCCGCACTCACATACAGTCTTAGTTCTTCCTCATCGTGGATTATCTCCATACCCCGCCCACCGAGCACGTACGACGGACGAACTATGAGTGGATAGCCGATGCGTTTTGCCACCACCAGTGCCTCATCAAGACTGCTGGCAGTGCCCGATTCCGGCATGGGGATACCGTACTTTTTCATCATCTGGTTGAACCTGCCCCGGTCGGAGGCAATATCTATTGAATTGACCGAAGTGCCCAATATATTAACGCCGGCTTTCTCAAGTTCCGCGGCAATGTTAAGCGGTGTCTGACCACCAAACTGAACAATGACGCCAATAGGCTTCTCCTTTTGACAGATATTTAACACATCCTCCACGGTCAGAGGCTCGAAGTACAGCTTATCGGATGTATCATAGTCGGTGGAGACTGTTTCTGGATTACAGTTGACCATGATTGTCTCATATCCCTCGTCCCGCAGGGCAAAGGTAGCATGGACACAACAATAATCGAACTCTATTCCCTGTCCGATGCGAATCGGGCCACTGCCGATGACTATAGCCTTCTTTCTTGCTGAAGGCTGTGCCTCATCTTCCTGCTCGTAAGTGCTATAGTAATAGGGCGTGCTGGCATCAAATTCAGCAGCACAGGTATCAACAATCTTATAAACAGGATGAATATTCCAACTACGACGCACCTCTCTTACCTGCTCCTGATGCCTACCGGTTAAGGCTCCTATTTGCTCATCGGAGCAGCCCAGCCGCTTTGCTTGCCAGAGGAGTTCCGGAGTCAGTGGCTGAGTTCGAAGTGTCTGCTCCATATCCACAATGTTGCGGAGCTTGGTAGTAAACCACACATCAATCTTGGTACGTTCCGTAAGCGCCTCCGGCGTTATCCCCCTTCTTAAGGCAGCCATTAGTGCCCACAATCTCAAGTCGTTGGGTTCTAGAGGGTAGGAATTGATGTCAGTTGCCATTTTCCACCTGGGCTCTTCCCAGAGGAGTGAGCTCTTGCTGGACTCCAGAGAGCGCACTGCTTTCTGAAGAGCGGCCTCAAAACACCGGTCAATAGCCATTACTTCGCCCGTGGCTTTCATCTGGGTGCCAATAGTACGGTTACTGGAGGCAAACTTCTCAAATGGCCAGTTTGGAATCTTAACCACCACGTAGTCCAGTGCTGGCTCAAAAGAGGCCATTGTTTTCCCGGTTACCTGGTTGGGGATTTGGTCCAGTTCCTTGCCCACAGCTATTTTGGCAGCGACGCGGGCAATAGGGTAGCCAGTGGCTTTACTGGCCAGGGCTGAGCTACGGCTTACCCGAGGATTAACTTCAATTACATAGTATTGGTCACTATTGGGGTCGAGGGCGAACTGGATATTACAGCCACCTTCAATACCCAAAGCTCGAATAATCTTGAGACTGGCGGTTCTCAGCATCTGATATTCTTTATTAGTTAGTGTCTGGCTGGGAGCAACGACGATACTATCACCAGTATGAATTCCCATTGGGTCGAAGTTCTCCATGTTACAGACAGTGATGCAGTTATCGGCGGCATCTCGCATCACTTCATACTCTATTTCTTTCCAGCCGCCTACCCAGCGTTCCAGCAACACCAGATGGATTGGGCTGACCGCCAAGGCATTAGTCACCACCGCTTCCAGTTCCTCCCAGTTGTGAGCCACACCCCCGCCGGTGCCACCCAGGGTAAAGGAAGGACGGATTATCAGCGGCAAGCCTATTTCTCTGGTGACTTTTTTTGCTTCATCCAGAGTGGTAACACTGGCGCTCTCTATCACTGGCTCTCCAATGCTGAGTAAAAGTTTTTTGAACAGCTCTCGGTTAGAGGCATTTCTGATTGTCTCTACTGGTGTCCCCAGTGACCTCACATTATATTTATCAAGTACACCCGCCTCAGCCAGCTCGTGAGCCAATGTAAGCCCGGTCTGACCGCCCAGTGTGGGTAGTAATCCATCGGGGCGTTCTCGCTCGATGATACGGGTGAGCATCTCTACAGTCAGCGGCTCAATATAAATAATATCAGCAATGCCCGGGTCAGTCATAATGGTGGCTGGGTTAGAGTTGACCAGCACTGAGGTTACTCCCTCCTCCCGCATCGCCCGGCACGCTTGGGTGCCAGCGTAATCAAACTCCGCCGCCTGACCGATAACGATGGGGCCCGAGCCGATGATTAGAACTTTAGATGGTTTCAAGCTATCCCTCATCCGCTTATTTTGCCTCCTTTACCATCTCCAGAAACTGGTCGAAAAGATAGGTATTGTCCCAGGGGCCAGGGGAAGCTTCGGAATGATACTGGATGGCAAAGATGGGTAGCTCTTTATGCTTCAAGCCTTCCACTGTGCCGTCATTCAAATTTATGTGGGTGACTTCCAGGCCATCTCTGAGAGTATCCGGGTCAACAGCATAGCCGTGGTTTTGAGCCGTGATATGGATTCTGCCAGTAGCTAATTCGCGAACGGGATGGTTGCCGCCACGGTGACCAAACTTCAGCTTGAAAGTCTTGGCACCCAAGACGCGGGCGATAAGCTGGTTGCCGAGGCAGATACCCATAATTGGTTTCTTGCTAATGAGCTGCTTGATTGTAGCCACGATATAATCCAGTAACTCCGGGTTACCCGGACCCGGAGAGAGTAGAATGCCATCTGGCTCTAGAGAGAGGATTTCTCCGGCAGACACAGTACAGGGCACGGCGGTTACGCTACAGCCCAGGCGGTTCAGAATACGCAGAATGTTATACTTCAAGCCACAGTCCAAAATGACTATATGGTAGATTGGCGCTGAGCCCTCCGGTTGCCACTGGTATGGGACCGGAGTAGTCACTTCTTTAACAAAATCAGTAGATCCGTAGCTAGGTACCTTTCCTAATTCTTCCAGAGCTTGCTGCGGAGTTTTATTACTGGTTATCATTCCCATCATCACCCCGGCTGAGCGCAGCTGTCGAGTTATCGCCCGGGTATCGACACCATAAATTCCAGGGATACCACTTTCCATTAGATATTGGTTAGTGGTCTTTTGGCTCATGTAGTGACTGGGTTCAAGGCATTGCTCTCTGACAATAAACCCCCGAACCTGTATGTTAGCTGATTCAAAATCCTGTTCATTGATGCCGTAGTTGCCGATAAGGGGGTATGTGGGAACCAGAATCTGTCCCGCATAGGAGGGGTCGGTCAACATTTCCTGATAACCAATCATACTGGTGCAAAATACCACCTCACCAAAGGCGTCAACCTCGGCACCAAAGCAGTAGCCCTGATGGATTGAACCATCTTCCAAAACTAGAAATGCCTTTTTGCTCATGCTGTCTTTCCTGCCTTATTTGCTATCTTTGCGTCATGCTAACTCGCATCCGGAGCACCCATTCCTCCGAACTTTGGACTACGTAAGCCCTACAGTATGGGTAAATACTTATTTAATTCGTAGTCAGTTACCCGGGTTCGGTATTGATCCCACTCAATCTTCTTGTTCTCGATAAAAGCGTTGAAGACATGGTCACCAAGGGCTTCTCGCACCAGTTTGCTCTTCTCGGTGAGAATAATTGCTTCCCAGAGGCTACCGGGCAATTGACCTATGCCACGCTTCTTTCTTTCCTCTTCTGACATGTGATAGACATTTTCTTCTACCGGAGGTGGTGCTTCCAGACCTTCTGCGACTCCGGCAAGACCGGCGGCCAGCATCACGCTGAAGCAAAGATAGGGATTGCAGGCGGGGTCAGGAGAACGAAGCTCAAAGCGAGTCTCTTTCTCCTTGCCCGGCTTGTACTCTGGGACCCTTATCAGGTCAGAGCGGTTGCGGTTTGCCCAGGATAGATAGACCGGCGCCTCCCAACCCGGCACCAGCCGTTTATAAGAATTGACCCACTGGCTGGTGACGGAGGTGATTTCCGGAGCGTACTTCAGCAGTCCGGCAAGAAAACTCAGAGCTGTCTTGGAAAGGTAATACTTACCACTCTTATCAAAAAAGATATTGGTGCCACCTTTAAATAAGGACTGGTGGACATGCATGCCACTTCCGTTAATGCCATAGACCGGTTTGGGCATAAAAGTGGCATAGACTCCGGACTTCAGTGCTATCTCCTTAACCACGAGACGATAGGTCATGACGTTGTCAGCCATGGACAGGGCATCGCTGTACTGCATATCTATCTCATGCTGGCTGGCGGCTACCTCATGGTGGGATTTATCCATAACGATGCCCATCTCCTGTAAAGCCATCACCGTATCCCGCCGCAGGTCAGTCGCCGCATCGTGGGGGTCCATGTCAAAATACCCGCCAACATCCAGCGGCTCAGTCCCTTTGCTATCCTTGAAGTAGAAGTATTCCAGTTCCGGACCAACATAGTAAATGTAGCCCATGTCCGCTGCCTTTTTCAGGTTCCTTTTCAGCACGTATCTCGGGTCGCCTTCGAAAGGCTCGCCATTTTTTGGAGTCAAGACATCGCAGAACACCCGGGCTACAGCCGCATGCTCTTTAGGTCTCCAGGGAAGGAGCTGAAAAGTAGTTGGGTCGGGCATGGCTATCATATCGCTCTCATCGATACGGACAAACCCTTGAATGGAGGAGCCATCAAAGCCCACTCCTTCCTCCAAGGCATCTTCCAACTGCTCTACGGGAACGGCAAAATTTTTAAGCAAACCCAGGATGTCAGTAAACCAGAACCTGACAAATCTGACATCGTGCTCCCTGGCCATCTTCAGAACGTATTGTTTGGCTTCCTCTTTACTTTTTCCCTCCGGCATATTTTCCTCCTTTAAACTTTTATTATTTTAAACTTATACGTAGCTTTGGTTCTTACCTTATCCTATTTCTTAGAGCCAATATTATCCCGTATTTATCTTCTTAGATGGCATCGACACCCTCCTCGCCGGTCCTCACGCGCACGGCATTCTCAATCGGGATGACAAAGAGCTTGCCATCGCCTTCTTCCCCGGACCGGGCTGCCCTGGTAATTGTATTCAATATTCTGGGCACATCTTCGTCCAGAATAACTACTTCCACTTTAATCTTCGGTAATAAATCCACCTTGTATTCACCCACCCGCCACTGCAACCTGAGGCCCCCCTCCTTACCCCGACCACTGACTTCGCTGACCGTCATGCCACAATACCCGGTAGATTCGAGCGCGGCTCGCACAGCGTCAAATTTTTCTTCACGGATAATCGCCTCTATCTTCTTCATCGCAACATCCCTCCATAAGCCCGTTCACCATGTTGCGAAATATCCAGTCCCACGGTTTCTTCCGTAGCATTTACCCTTAGCCCAATGGTAACATCAACTATCTTTGCCAGCAACCAGGTCACGGCAAAGGCAAAAACCCAGACTACGGCTACAGCGACAAGTTGTTTCACCAGCAGGCCGGCATTCCCGTAAAACAGACCGTTAGCACCGGCCGAGTTGACGGTCACAGTAGCGAAAATACCGGTAGCGATGGCTCCCCACGTGCCGCCGATACCATGACAAGCCCAAACGTCCAGTGATTCGTCAACTCCCATCTTTCGTGCCCTAAAGACCATCATGTAGTATGAAAGCACTGAGGCAATAGCGCCGATAGGTATCCCGGCCCAGGGTTGGACGAAACCGGCTGCAGGAGTGATAGCAACCAGACCGACGACGGCTCCAGTGGCAGTACCCAATAAAGAAGGGCGGCGGTGGAACCAGCTGAGGAGCATCCAGGTAAAAGCAGCCGTGGCCGCCGCAGTATTCGTGGCGACAAAGGCGCTGGAGGCCAGACCGCCGGCAGTCAGGGCACTGCCCGCATTAAATCCGAACCACCCGAACCAAAGCAAGGCTGCCCCAATTACTACCATGATGATATTGCTTGGCTCCATCGGTTCTTTTTCTCGGAAACCCTTCCGCGGGCCGAGCGCCCATGCCAGAGCTAAGGCTGAAACACCGGCATTAATATGGACTACGGTGCCACCAGCAAAATCGAGAGCACCCAGTTTGAAGAGCCAGCCGCCGGAACTCCAGACCCAGTGAGCCACCGGCGTATAGACAAAAGTCAGCCACAAGACAGAAATGAGGATAAGGGCACTGAATTTTATCCGCTCGACGACAGCACCGGTCCAGAGAGCTACCGTGATAATGGCAAACATCGCCTGGTATATCATGAAAGCCAGGTGCGGTACTGTGGTGGCGTAAGTCGAGGACGGCTGCTGCCCGACATTATTAAGTCCCAACCACTCGAGTCCGCCGATGAAGCCGCCCTTATCTGGGCCGAAACTCAGGCTGTAACCATACACTACCCAGAGAATACCCACCAGCGCCAAGATGGCGAAGCTCATCATTATGGTCGATAGTACGTTCTTGCGCCTGACCATACCGCCATAGAATAGAGCCAGTCCCGGCGTCATGAGCATCACCAGCGCCGATGAAACGAGAATCCAGGCTGTGTCACCTGTATCGATTACCATTTCCGTACCTCTCTGCTTGCTTCTGGTTTCAGTCTAGCGCGGAAATGTTTCCAAATTATTACGACAATATAAAATCTATGTTACAAAACCAGGAGATAATTTTGAGGGGCAAGAAAGAACATGGGGGCAGGATATTGACTGCTAAAGTTCAGTCCTGAGCCGGTAGCCAATATTGCGCACTGTTTCGATAAAAGTGTGGGTCGCATCTTCAATCTTATTACGTAGCCGGGTGATGTGGACATCTACCGTCCGGTCACCGCCGAAGTAGTCGTAGCCCCAGACTTTGTTCAGCAGGACCTCGCGGGTAAAGACACGACCTTTATTAACGGCAAGGAACTTCAGTAGCTCATACTCCTTATAGGTAAGGATAACTCGCCGGCCGCCAACGGATACTTCATATTTATTTTCATCAATAACTAACTCACCGCATTTGATGACCGTGTTGTCCGTATTATTACGATTGAGGAGCCGCTTTATTCTGGTCTCGACTTCACTTAAATCGTAAGGCTCGACAACAAAATCATCTATCTGGTCCAGACAGACATCGGAATTACCGAGTGTTTCCTGGGGCAGAAGAGCAATTACGGGCAGATTTCTGACCTGTTTTATCTCGCCGTATAATGCCGTGATAGGAGAAAGACTATTACTTTCCAGCAGCACCAAATCAGCAGATTTTTCGGCAACCTGGCTGGCGATAGACTCACCGCTCGAAGCTAACTGGCAGGCAAAACCATCCCGGGTCAGACCACGATAAAGCTCGCCCAGTTCCCGGCTTTCCTCACCGATTATAAGCAGGCGGAACATGGCTACTCCTTACCTAATATGCATAAAGTGTACCATAAGGTCGCAACCAGCGGGGAAAAAGCTTGGTAAATTCATGTTCGAGAATTTTAGCAGCGTCCTCATCGAAGTGTGCGGCAAACTCACCAACAAATTGCTGGAGAGTCTCGTAGTCTTTTTCGTCGAGTCCGGCCACACCTACTTCTTTACCCAACTGATAGCTCTCGACGTTTCCTCTGAGGTAGATAACGCCGCCGTGCATGCCGGTACCGATAAAATTAGCCTTGTGTTGTCCGTCAGCTAGATTCAACCCCAGCAGGATGAGAACACCACCGGCCAGATATTCGCCAAAAAAGTCCTGGGCCGTGCCGCCGATAACGAGTACCGGCTTTTTTTCGCCGAATTCTTTCATGTGAATACCGGCGCGGTAGCCGACATTTTCCCGGACGAATATTTTACCGCCGCGCGCCGATAGACCAACGACATCACCGGCGTGGCCGTGGATGATTATTTCACCTTCATCCATGGTATTACCGCAGCCATCCTGGGCATGGCCATGGACAGTAATCCGAGGCCCCTGCATAAAAGAGCCAAGGTCATTCCCGGGCGTACCATAAACATCGATTTCCACCGGCCCGTTCAAGTCGGTGCCAATATACCTTTGACCGCAAACATTCCGCAGTTCAATCCGGCGGGCGCCTTTAGCTACCGCCTCCCGCAGCTTTGCGTTTAGCTCTTTATAATAGAGTCCGCCAGCATCAATCTTTACTATGGAACTGGTCTTTTCTCTCATTTTAGCTACCTGCCATTCTAACGCCGAGAATTTCCAACTCCTGGTCGGTCAAACCCACGCCTCTCAGGTGGAGACGGTTCCCACGCAGGCTTTCGATGGCATTTACGCCGAGACCGCCCAGTATATCTTTGAGCTCCAGGCTCCAACCGCGCAGGAGGTTCGATAATCGCTTTGCTCCGATAGCCGGATTAATCCGCTTAGACAGGAAAAGATCAGTGGTGCAGATACCCCAGGCACATTTGCCCGTATGGCATTGCTGGCAGACGGTGCAACCAAGGGCAATGAGCGCCGCCGTCCCGATGTAAACCGCATCGGCACCGAGAGCAATGGCCTTCGCTAGGTCACCGCTGTTCCTGATACCACCCGAAATGACTAGAGACGCCCGGTTGCGTATCCCTTCCTGTCTCAGTCGAGTATCGACCGAGGCCAGAGCCAGTTCGATGGGAATGCCCACATTATCACGGATGATTTTCGGAGCGGCTCCGGTTGCCCCCCGTAACCCATCGAGGACGATGATATCGGCACCGGCCCGCACCATACCGCTGGCAATAGCCGCCGAATTGTGGACGGCCGCTATCTTCACGGCTATCGGTTTGGTGTAGTTGGTAGCTTCCTTCAAGGCGTAAATAAGCTGAGATAGGTCTTCAATGGAATAAATATCATGTTGTGGCGCGGGGGACAGAGCATCAGTACCCCGGGGAATCATGCGGGTCATCGAAACTTCGGCGCTCACTTTCTCACCGGGAAGATGTCCGCCAATACCGGGCTTGGCTCCCTGGCCAATCTTAATCTCGATGACACGGGCGACATCGAGGTAGGCCGGATGAACGCCGAAGCGTCCCGACGCTACCTGGACAATGGTATTATCACCATATTTATATAAGCTGGGGTGAAGACCGCCTTCACCGGTATCCCAGAGAGTACCCATCTCAGTAGCTGCCCTGGCCAATGCTTCATGTACATTGAGGCTGACCGCACCGTAAGACATGGCAGCAAACATGACCGGCACGTCAATCTTGACCTGCGGCGGCAGTTCCGTTTTCAGATTATCGCCACCATGTCCGTTATGGCCAACTTCCACGCGGTCCGGCTTCCTTCCCAGGTAGGTGGTCAATTCCATCGGCTCCCGCAACGGGTCAATCGAGGGGTTGGTCACCTGGCTGGCATTAAGCACCAGATGGTCCCAGTAAATGGTCTGGCTTTTATCGTCCCCCATGCCGGTAAGCAACACACCGCCGGTTTCCGCCTGTTTGATAATGTCCTCAATAACTTCAGGACGCCAATTGTAGTTGCCACGGTACTCTAACGGATTCCGCCCGATGGTCACGGCATGCGTCGGACAAAAAATCACGCAGCGATGGCAGCCGACGCAGTTTTCTTCATGGCTTTTAACTTCATCATCATCGGCATCATAGTAATGAGAATTGAAGCTGCACTGGTTAACGCAGACCTGGCACCGGATACAGCGTTCCTTGTCCCGTTCGATTAGAAATTTGGCCGGAAAATAGGTCTTCATTGTCTTTCCCCTACGTTCGTATTGGTATGCCCTTCCGGGCTAAATATCTTTTTGTTTCGGCAATGGAATATGTCTCATAATGGAAAATACTGGCGGCGAGCACGGCATCGGCCTTGCCGCTCATCAGAGCCTGGTAAAGGTCTTCCAGATTACCGGCGCCACCACTGGCAATGACGGGCACGTTAACCGCCTCGGAGATAGCCCGCGTCAGTTCCAGGTCATAGCCGACCTGATGGCCGTCGGCATCAATACTGGTCAGCAGTAATTCGCCGGCGCCAAGCTCGACCGCCCGTTTGGCCCACCCGAAGGCATCGATACCGGTCGGCTTCTGGCCGCTATTGACATAGACATCCCATTTCGGCTGAGCGCCGTTACCTACTCTTTTGGCATCGATGGCGACCACAATACACTGGCTGCCGAATCTATTCGCTCCCTCGCTAATAAGAGTCGGCTGGAGTACTGCCGCCGTATTGATAGCCACCTTGTCCGCTCCAGCAATCAGGGCACGCCGCATATCGCCGAGGGTACGTAATCCACCACCCACGGCCAGCGGGATAAAGACTTCTCGCGCTACCTTTTCTACTAAGCTAACCATCGTATCGCGTCCCTCGGGAGTAGCGGTGATATCTAGAAAGACCAGCTCGTCAGCGCCTTCTTTATAGTAGTAACTAGCCAGTTCCACCGGGTCGCCGGCATCCTGTAACCTGGCAAAGCTTTTACCTTTTACTACCCGCCCCTCTTTGACATCGAGGCAGGGAATAATCCGTTTAGTGAGCACGTACTTTCTCCCTGACAGCAACTTTTTCTCTGATCTGTAGCGGTGTACCCAGCCGACCGATAATCGGCTCGCCGCCCATCGGCGACCAGGTTTTTTCCACATCGGGACAAACCAGATGAATCGCCGATTCTTCTGACGAAAGGTAAAGCGTATCATCCTGTATCCCGGCAACCAAAGGGCGGAGCCGGATACGGTCGGTAAGCCCAATCATTTCACCCTGATGAGCGATAATCACTGTGAACGGGCCATTCAGGAGCAGCCCGCTGTACACCTGGCGCAGCGTCCGCAACAATTGTTGCTCCGGCAAAGGCTGCCGCTCAATCTCACTCCACAGCGGTGATGCAAGGACTTTAGCCACGATTTCCATGGGCAGGCCATGCTTACGCATCAACAGGTCAACGGCATAAGCCACCACCTCGGTATCCGTCTGCATCGTGCAATAATAGCCGAACTGTTCCAGGTAGCGGCGGTTGATGCCGTAGGATGAAATCTCGCCATTATGAACCACCGTCCAGTCGAGCAGACAAAACGGGTGGGCACCACCCCACCAGCCCGGGGTATTGGTCGGGAAGCGGCCGTGGGCCGTCCACAGATAACCCTCATAATCTTCGAGGCAAAAATAATTGGCAATGTCCTCCGGATAGCCGACGCCCTTAAAGACACCCATATCTTTACCGCTGGAAAAGACGAAGGTATCTTCAATCTTGGTGTTTATCTCCATCACCCGCTCGACCACGTAATCATCCTCAGACTGCTCTTCCGGCTTATGCTGGCCGGCTTCGAGGAAATAGCGCCAGACCAGCGGCGGATTAGTAATGCCCGCCGTTGGCTGTGTTGGTATTTCTTCGGCATGGACTAAATCGAATTTATCTTTCAGGAAGGCCTCGGTATCTTCTTTCCCTTTCTGGCCCAGATACATGACATGGAAAGCATAACAGTCGGTATATTCGGGATACAGTCCGTAAACAGCGAAGCCTCCACCCAGGCCATTGCTGCGGTCATGCATATTGGCAATCGCCCGGATGACACCCCTGCCGGAGAACCTTCTCCCCGAAGTATCCATCGCCCCAAAAAGAGAGCAGGCATCGATTACTTTATCATCATTATGTGGATTGTGTATGCGATTAATCGCTTTCATCTTCGCTCTCCTGAACCAGTTATTTGCCCCGCACTAATTCTTTGGTCTTTTCGTCAGGCGCTCTTGCTGAAACCGGTGACTTCATGTCTAACATTGCCCGCCATATTTCCTCGGGCAATGAACTTAAACCGAAGTCGTCAGCCACCAGGGTCTGTTTAAATTCAGTAACGTTTACTTTGTCTTTCATTAAATTGAAGATAATGCCTGATTTCTCGATATCGCCGACGAAGAGCAAGCCCATAATAAGGCCGTCTTTCAGCACCACTTTCTTATAGGTACGGTCGCCGCTGTTGACCAGTACCTCGTAGCTATCGCCAGGCGGATTGGCCATCCCCGCCGAGGTAATAGCCAGCCCGAAATACTTAAGCGAGTTCATTGTCGTGCTATTCGAATACTCGGTAGCCACGCCGGCCATATTGAAACCGGCTACCCGCCCACCCAGATAGGCATTCGGCCAGATAGGTACCAGTCGGTTCTCGTCATAAACGCAGTCATAAGTCTCCGCCGCATCACCGCAGGCAAAAACATCCGGGTTAGAGGTGGCCATGTGACGGTCAACGACAATACCACGATTGACTTTGATATCAGTGCCGGCGGTAAGGTCAACACGCGGCCTGACCCCAATCGCCACCACCACCATCTCACACGGTATAGGCCGGCTATCATCGAGGGTGACGCCGGTGACATCATCGCCCGAATAGCTGCTAATTTCAGATACGGTATGGCCGGTGATAATTTCAACTCCGGCCCGCTTCAAGGTCTTTGCTTCCAGAGCCGAGGCTTCTTCATCGAGAATAGTATTCAAAATCAGGTCTTTCATTTCGACGATAGTGACATGTACTCCCCGTTCTACCAGAGCTTCGGTAACACTTACGCCGATAAGGCCACCCCCGATAACTACCGCCCTCGTCTTTCTTTTCGCAAACTCTCCGAGGAACTGGTCAATCGACATCGCATCACGTAGTGTAATAAAGTTAAAGACGCCGTCCAGGTCCAGGCCTTTTACCTGCGGAACAATGGGCAGACCACCTGTCGCCAGCAAAAGCTTACGCCAGCCAATCTTCTCACCCGATTCCAGTTCAACAACATGTTCGTCAACATCGATACGCCATGCCTTCTTGCCCAAAAAGGTGGTGATTTTGTTCTTTTCATAGAAATCAGCCGGGCGGAACAGCATCCTTCCCAGCAGAAATCCTTTGCCCAGATGTTCGGAAATAAGCGGCCGTGAATAAGCGGGATAAGGCTCATCGGAAACTATGGTGATAGTCCCGGTCTTATCCGTGCCACGGATAGCTTCAACTGCACCGATAGCTCCGGCTGAATTGCCGATAATCAGGTATTTTGTTTTCGCTGGGTTCTTTACCATGTCATCTATCCCTTCAGGTCTAATCCCGCTTTACCGCTAGTTTCAAAAAATTGTCGTACATCTTCAACCCTATCTCTCCGCTCTTTTCCGGATGGAACTGGGCAGCGAGCAAATCACCTTGCGCCATGATACTGCACATCGTAATACCGTAATCAGTCTCGCCGACCACTACCGATTTCTCTTCAGGCTCGGCATAGTAACTATGGACAAAATAGAAATTAGCCTTATCGGGAATGCCGGTAAAGAGCGGTGACGGGCCAAGCTGCCTGACCTGATTCCATCCCATGTGCGGTGTTTTCAGTCCATCCGGGAGCTTCTTCACTTTCCCCGGAATGATACCCAGGCATTCCTGTCCGCCGTTTTCCTCGGTACCGTCCAGAAGCAACTGCAAGCCCAGACAAACGCCGAAAAAAGGACGTCCTTCTTTAATAATCTGGCGAATCGGCAAGACCAGACCCGCCTTCTTCAAATTCTTCATCGCCTCTCCGGCGGCGCCGACCCCGGGTAAAATTACCGCACGGGCTTTCAGTACATTTTCCGAATTACTGGTTATTTCGGGCGTATAGCCCAGCTTCTTCACCGCATTAGTCACGCTGTGAAGATTGCCAGCGCCGTAATCAATGATTACCACCGTCCTATCAGCGGCCATCTACCTTGCTACCCTCGATACAATACGTTATACTCGTGGCTGACTCATCAGCTCCGTCTAATTCCCCAAATTTATATTCGCGCGTCTCTCCATAGGCCGAGGAAACCTCACCAGCCCACTGGACATTTACCTTAAAAGGCACGGCCCCCATAAAACTGCAGCTCTTCGCCCGAACGGCGTCCCGTATCATGTCTGCCATACCTTCCGCCTCTACCTTCGGGAATTGTTGGCTGAATTCAGGCGATACCTCCAGCATCACGACATACTTCTGCTTTTCCATGTTAGCACCTCCGCAACCCGAATACGACAACTCTCGTCAACGTCCCGACCCTTTGCCGACCTTTTCCTCAACATAGGTCAATGCTTCGTTGGGACAATTGGTGACACAGAACGGTGCCTCTTTACCGGCGCACAAATCACACTTCATAATTCTACCGTGCACCGTGTCTCTCTGGATAGCCCCCACCGGACAAGCCAGCACGCAGGTCCAGCAGCCAACACACTTATTGGCATCCACTGTAACCACTCCAGTATCGGAGTCTTTCCGCAGAGCGCCGGTAAGGCAAGCATAGACACAAGCCGGTTCATCACAATGCCGGCATTGTACGGCAAAACACACCGGTCTTTTTTCTTCAATAGCTACCGAAGCCAGTGGCCGTACCGCCTCTTTGTTGAATGCTTTCACCAGGTCCTTCGACGGCGAGTGGGCGAACTGGCAAAACACCTCACAAAGATGGCAGCCGATACAGACTGTCTCGTCAGCATAAATCCGTTTCATCGCCGGATATCCTCCTCATCGGTAAACGGCAATCGGTTGCCGTATGCTTATACTACAACGGCCTCTCTTTTTTGTCAAGCCCCTTGTTCTCAATAAAGATGGTACTTTTCTATATTAGTAAGGCCTCACCAAAGTTATGTTTAGCGGACAACTAGCACAATTATTTGCCGTTTGCATGTTTCTTTTATTACCTTTATTATTTACTTGAATCGGCAAGAGGTGAATACATGAGCGAACCGGACATCATCAAACTCATCGTAAGCATTCTTATCTGCGAAGGGGCAGGTGGTATCGGGGCTATCTTCACCACCCCTGCCATCCCGACCTGGTACAAAGGCTTGGAAAAACCAGCCTTCACACCGCCCAATTCCGTCTTCGGGCCAATCTGGATTACCCTTTACCTGTTGATGGGCATTGCCGTCTTCCTGGTCTGGCGAGGCGGACTGGCCCAGGAAGGCGCCAGCATCGCCTTCATCATCTTCTGGGTTCAATTAGCGCTGAATGTCCTGTGGTCGGTTATCTTCTTCGGACTTAAATCTCTCTTCGGTGGCATGGTTCTTATTCTGCTACTCTGGCTGGTAATACTGGCCAATATCATCGCCTTCTTTGGCGTCTCAGCCGCCGCCGGCGCACTACTCCTACCCTATATCATCTGGGTCAGCATCGCATCCAATCTGAACATACGCATCTGGATGTTGAACCGAAAACCCAGATGAGGCACCGTTGAATGAAACAGACACTTATGCGTATAATAAACTATGTTTGTCGGCGAAAGCCAGGATTGGCTTGAGGGCGAAGAACAGGCCTGGAACACCCTTACGCGTCTGGCTCCGCAGCAGGTATGCTGCCGGGCCAAGGTTCACTTTGATATCGCCAACCAGCGGTATATGTTACCCGTCTTCAATGATACCCATTTCGTCTCATTGAAAGAGAAGGACTTCTGGGGCCGTTCCAACACGGCTGACCTGATATTGAACCGGTTTCCTCATTACTACCGCTTATCGGCCTTGTGGTATCTCATTCAAGCCAAAGATATCCCACTCTCCGGCACTTTCATTAACCCCAGAGAAGTGAGCGGCGGATTCATCTTTGAACAGGGCACACATATGCTTCCGCTCCAAGAACTGGCCGCCAGGTATGGCCGAGACCCTGATGGGTTGCTACAGAAAGGAAGAGCCTTCGGCGGCGAAAGATTGGAATATGCCGATTTGTCTGTCCGTCTGTTTCCCTTCCCGCGCTTACCGGTAACGTTGCTTCTGTGGCAGGAAGACGACGAGTTTCCGGCACGGGCGGATGTCCTGCTCGATGAGACCTGCTCGTCCCATTTGTCGACGGATATTATCTGGTCGACTGTCATGTTAACGGTCCTGCTCATGTTGAATTGACGTCGCCCGGATTAACATCTACAATGCTTACCGGCAGAAATCAACGTCAACTAGACTTAAAAGAATAAGGAGGAAGTGGTAATGAAAGTCCTGGGTATTGTTTGTAGCCCGCGCAAAGGGGGGAATACCGAGTTATTGATGCAAGAGGCACTGGCCGTCGTCCGTGAAGCGGGGGCGGAGACCGAGCTTGTTTCCGTAATCGGTAAAAAAATCTCTCCATGCGATGCCTGCGCCTCCTGTCGCGAGACAGGCAAATGTAAAATTAACGATGATATGCAGCCGATATACCAACAAATGGAAGCGGCCGATGCTATCATCCTGGGCACGCCGGTGTATTTTATGAACGTCAGCGCCCAGATGAAAACGATAATGGACCGGACTTATATGTTTCTCGGTAAGAGAGACGCAAAGATGAGAGAGCCCGGAGTCAGAAGACTGAGAGATAAAGTCGCCGGCGGCATTGTCGTTACCCGAAGAGTCGGCGCCGGACAGGTCAAAGCCTTACTTTCCAACTTCTTCCTGTCCCACGGGATGATAACGGCCAACATCGGTATCGGCTATGGCCGGGACAAGGGTGAAGTAAAACAGGGCGCTGGCGGAGGGGCCGGTAGAACAGCCATAGAGGAAGCCAGAGAAGTAGGCAACAACGTCATCAGGATGCTCAAGATGCTGGGTAAATAACTGAATCCCGGTTAGCGGTAGTTGAGCTATTCAAAAAAAGAGGAGGCTTTGCCTCCTCTTTTTTTAGCGTCATGGTGGGGACACGCCAGTGTCCGTGGTAATCTCATCAGAATAAATCCCAACCCTAAAAACTGGTACTATAATTGGCTCTAGCGTTCATGCTATCATTAAAGTAATGAGTCAACCACTGACTAACACATCATTGTTACCAGAGTGGACCAGAAAATGACGAGGAGGAACTATATCATGGGTAAGTCAGTCAAAGGTACAAGCACAGAAAGAAATCTCCTGACTGCTTTCGCCGGGGAATCGCAAGCAAGGAACAGATACACCTTTTTTGCCAGCGCGGCCAGGAAAGAGGGATATGAGCAAATCGCCAACATATTTGCTGAAACGGCCGATAACGAGAAAGAGCACGCTAAGGTATTCTTCAGTTATCTTGAAGGCGGCGATGTCCAGATAACCGCCTCGTACCCGGCCGGTATAATTAAGGATACTCAGTCGAACCTGGAAGCGGCCGCAGCGGGAGAAAAGATGGAATGGACGGCAATTTACATTGATTTTGCCAAAGTCGCCCGGGACGAAGGCTTTCCGGAGATAGCCCGCAGCTTCGACCAGATTGCCAAAGTGGAAAAATTCCACGAATCAAGGTACCGAAAACTAATCGCTAACGTGGCTAATGGCGAGGTATTCAAGAAAAAAGCTCCCGTCAAATGGCACTGCACCAACTGCGGTTATATCTTTGAGGGGACGGAACCACCCAAAGAATGTCCCGCCTGCAAACATCCCCAGGCATTCTACGAAGTACTGACTGAAAATTTCTAGACTGGGCGGTGGCCACAAAATTAATTTCAGAGGAGGTTATTGTTATTATGGAACACAAATTACCCAGCTTATCCTATGCCAAGGACGCCCTCGCGCCCTACATATCAGCCGAAACACTCGAGTACCACTACGGCAAACATCATGCCGCCTACGTGGACAATATCAACCGTCTGATAAAAGGTACCGAATTTGAAAGCATGTCCTTAGAGGAAATTGTGCAGAAATCCTCCGGTGGCATCTTCAATAATGCCGCTCAGGTCTGGAACCACACTTTCTACTGGAATTGTCTGGCCCCACAGGCCGGCGGCGAACCAACAGGCGAATTAGCTCAGGCCATCACTAAAACCTTTGGTTCGTTCGACCAGTTCAAGGAAAAATTCACTAATGCGGCCGTCACGCTCTTCGGTTCCGGCTGGGCATGGCTCGTCAAGAACCCTGACGGCACTCTGGCCATTGAAGCGACCAGTAATGCCGCTAACCCGCTAAAAGACGGCAAGAAGGTTCTCCTGACCTGTGATGTATGGGAACATGCCTACTATATCGACTACCGCAACACCCGGGCCAAGTACGTAGAAGCCTTCTGGAAACTGGTGAACTGGAAATTTGCCACCGAGAACCTAGCCTAAGCGGTAGAAGACGATAACAGCCCTTTAACTGAATAGACGACGGGCAACAGGTGCTCGCAAGGCTTTTGGTGATTTTGCCTGGAGAGCAGGTGTTAGCCCATTAATTTCAACTACCGGTGCCGGGTAGCTTGACAGCCCAGAACTATAGCAGTACATTGAGAAAATCAAATCTGGCTGGTGAAGGGGGCAAAACATGAAAACTCTCGTCATTGGTGGTACTCATTATGCCGGGCTACACCTGGTACGCGAGCTGGTCAAGCAAGGGCATGATGTCACTATCTTCAACCGCGGTCAAACACCGGCAGTCTTACCCAAGGGTGTAAAAAGGCTCTACGGCGACCGAAAAGACCACGATGCCGTACGGGCCGCTCTTAGCGGTAAGAAGTTCGATTTAGCTTGTGATGTCGCCGCGTATACGCCCGAAGACTCGGCGATAATGGTAGAAGTCCTCGAAGGTAATATCGGGCATTTCATTTTCATCAGCACGGCGGGTGTTTACGAAAGACGCTGGACGGCACCGGTGCTAGAAGACTTCCCTTATAACTCCGTCGAGATTGGTTCCTATGCTGCCCTGAAAACCAAGTGCGAACAGCTTCTACTAAAGGCTTACAAGGAAAGAGGCTTTCCGGTGACAATAATCCGGCCCTGGCTCATTTTCGGTCCGGATAACCCTCTTCTGGAGAGAGAAACTCTATTCTTCCTCCGGCTGGAACGTCACCGCAAGATACTTCTTCCCGGTAACGGGTTCGTCCACATCCAGTACGGCCATGTTGACGACCTGGCGCGCGCTTTCATTCTTATCGCCGAAAACAAACAACGGACCATCGGGGAGGCATACAACATCACAGGGCCCGACGCTATTACCATGAACGCTTATGTGGCCACGATGGCCCGCATCATCGGCGTTGATACCGATATCGTCTATCTTAATCCCGAGGAGGTGTTCCCCTTACCCCGCAGTATCAACCCGTTCCATACCAACTGGGCATACAGTAAGATTACCAGTATCCAGAAAGCAAAAGAGCACTTCGGTTATTCGCCTCAATACAATAGCGAAGCCTGCACCAGGCACAGCTACCAGTGGTATAAGGAAAAGGGACTGGACAAGATGGAGTGGGACTTCTCCCAGGAAGATGAACTGATAAAGAAACTCGGCAACGACCCGAAAAGAGTTTTCCATCTTCCTCTTGGGGGGCCGCTGCCGGTGTCCACCACGCCACCACCATATTAGGGCATCGAATATCGCCCGGTTATTAATAGATGACCTTTTCTTCTTTTAGCCGGGCTATTTCCTCGCCAGACAGGCCCAAGAGCTCACCGAAGACGTAGTCGTTATGCTCACCGAGCAACGGCGGGTAGTGATAGTTCCCTTCGTAATTACCATCCACTCTCCAGGGCGCCCGGGGCAGGCGTAACGTGGCCATTCCGGAGTGCTCTGCTTCCCAGAAGAATTGCCTCTCTTTCAAATGAGTATTATCGGCCAGTTCAGGTGCCGTAAGCGTAGCTCCGGCCATGACGCCGGCACTTTGTAGCATTGCCATCACTTCGTCATGAGTATGACTCTTTGTCCATTCTTCCACCAGCCTGTCCAGTGCCTCCTGGTTATTCCAGCGACTTAGCTCATCGCTAAACTCTTCCATTGTTGTCCATTCCGGACTACCGATGGCTTTGCAGAATGATTCCCATTCCTCCTGACTGGATACAGCAATAGCCACCCATTTGTCCTCCCCCTGGCAGCGATAGCAACCGTGCGGCGCCATGATATCATCTCGATTACCTGTGCGCCCGCGTACTCTCTGGTTCATAATGCAGTCCATCACTACCTCGGGTTGCACGGCCAGCCCCATTTCACACATAGAAAGGTCGATGTGCTGCCCTTCCCCTGTCTGCGAACGGTGATACAGCGCTGACAGGATGGCAAATGCACCGTGTGTTCCGGTTATCAGGTCGGTCCACATGGCGCCCACCGGTCCTGGCTCACCACCCGCATAACCATTCAGGTAAAGCAAGCCGGTAAAGGCATCTATTATCGGTGCATAGGCCGGCGACTCTTTGCGCGGCCCAGTCCGCCCGAAACCCGACCCTGAATACAGAATGATATCCGGCTTAAGCTTTTTCAGGTCGGCATAACCCAGTCCCCATCGGTCCAGTACCGACCCGCCGAAATTTTCGGCAACGATATCGCTGACTTTAACCAGTTCTTTGAGAA
This sequence comes from Chloroflexota bacterium, assembly GCA_043812795.1. Classification (GTDB taxonomy): domain Bacteria; phylum Chloroflexota; class Dehalococcoidia; order Dehalococcoidales; family UBA2162; genus JBDRLU01. Next base: position 155,466 of record JBDRLU010000012.1, on the reverse strand, counting down.
GTCCGATAGCTTTGGGTTGAGTCATATTGAGGGTAATATCTTTCTTGCTGAAGTCATGAGCGGCGAAACTGGAAGATATGGCTGGCTTGTCCGGCACTTTCCCGGGCGGGAAGGCTCCCCGCAATGTATCCGGCCGCAATATAGTCTCGACCTTGATAACCTCCGCCCCCATCACCCCCAACCATTGGGTAGCGTGAGGCCCGGCGGCTACAGTGGTAAAATCAATCGCCCTGATGCCATCTAACGGAAGCTTTTCCATCTGTTTGCTCCTCTCTGCTATCCTTCTAAATTATTCCGGCCTGACGCATTCTAACTAAATCCGTTCGGGAGTAGCCCAGTATCCGGCAATATACCTCCTCGTTATGCTCGCCGAGGAGGGGCGCCGGACGCCGGATATTCCAGGGAGTAGCCGACAGCTTATAAGGAGCTCCGGGATAGGTAAGCGTTCCAACTGCTTCGCGCTCGACTTCGACGAAATACTCCCGCTCGCGTAACAAGTTCGATTCGATAGCCTCCTTTACCGTTTGCACCACGGCCATGGGAATACGCTTACCTCGAGCCGCTTCCACTACTTCATTTGTCGTATGCTGTTTCATCCAGTCGGAGATGAGCACAGCCAATTTACTGCCGTTCTGACGCCGTGCCGCCATATCTTTAAAAAGGTCACTGCTCGCCCACTCCGGGTTGCCCATCATCTCCACCTGTGCCCGCCAGAAGTCTTCGGTAAATCCCAGCAGGATGATATGGCCATCCCTGGTGGCAAACATGTTCGACCCGGCACCGCCAGCCTGACGTGTCCGTTTGGACAATGGTTCGCCACAGGTAAAGCGGACAAGCTCCTGTCGCGGCGCAGCATAAAGTGCCGCTTCCTGTTCCGACACGTCGACGTGCCGGCCGGTACCATTTATCCGCTGGGCAAGTATGGCTGAAGCGGTACCGACGGCGCCGGTCAGCCCGGCCAGAAAATAGCAGGCGTGCCCCGGGACAGTCAGCGGGGCCTGTCGCTCGATATCATCGACTCCACCCATCGGATTAATATAAGCCTCACCGCTCATATTAAGGCTGATAAGGTCGCAGGCTTTGTAATCATGGTAAGGCCCGGTTTGCCCGAAGGGTGTAATCGAGGTCATTACCAGCGATGAATTGTGATAATGCAGTCTCTCCCAGTCGAGTCCAAGTTTTACCATCTCCCGGGGTGGATTGTTCTCGACCAGGATATCGGCCCACTTCATCAATTCCTTAAAAATCTTTGTCCCGGCGGCGGTACCGACGTTCAGCGTCGCCCCCAGCTTGTTCGTGTTAAGATACAAAAAGAGTCCGCTTTTCTCCGGATGAGGTATGTCCTGGGGGAAAGGGCCCCAGTCCCTCGACTTATCGCCCAGGCCCGGCTTTTCTATCTTGACGACTTCCGCACCTAAATCGGCCAGAAGCTTCCCGCAATAAGGTCCGGAAATAAACTCACCAAACTCGATAACCTTCAGCCCAGTCAGTGCCCCTTGAGTCATATTATCCCCTTTCTTGTGCTTCCTTGAAGAACAGCCGCCGGTCTTCTTCGTCTCATACTTACCTGTTCAACCAGCCTGATTTGTCCCAGCTTATCTACTTTATCGTTTCCCTGTCAAGAAACCCCACAGGCCGATTTAGCCTTTCTTATTTTCACAAAAACGGTTTATAATCAGGAGATGTTTTGTTCGGGCTGTCTTACTGATTCTAAGATTAAGAAGACCAAAGGACAACTATGAAAGCCGAAAGCCTACCGTCTAAACAACCATTTAAGATTTTCTACGGGTGGTATATCGTAGCCGCCGGACTCGTGCTGAACGTTTATAACAGCGGGTTGTTCGCTTACGGGTTTACCGCCTTCGTCGGACCTATTGCCGCTACTTTTGGCTGGAGTTATGCGCAGATTATGGTAGCCGGCTCTTTACGAGGTGTGGAGTCAGATGTCCTGACTCCTGTGGTAGGTGCAGCCGTCGACCGATGGCCAACAAGGCGACTGATGCTTATCGGAATCACTGCTCTTGGACTGGGGATACTGTGGCTCAGCCAGACCAGTACTTTGCTCACCTTCTACGCAGCCTACCTGGTTGCCGGCCTCGGCGGTTCCCTAGCCATACACATGATTCCAACAACATTGATCGCCAGATGGTTCAAGAAGAATATGGGAAAGGCAACCGCCGTACTATCACTGGGCATGGGTATCGGCGGAGTGCTGGTCCCTTTGATAACGAAAATGATTGACACTTATGGCTGGCAAAATTGCTTGCTTGGAGTGGCTATTGGTATCCTGGCACTTGGATTACCGCTATCCTTTGTCTTCCGTACCCGACCTGAAGACTACGGCCTTTTCCCTGATGGAGCCTCAGGCACCCAACTTCAAGCGCAGAATTTAACTCAAGGCAAGAAAGCTGACGGTTACACCGTCAAGGAAGCACTGCGGACACGTGCCTTCTGGCTCATCGGTATCGCCAGCATGGCCCAAATGGGAACGATGCAGGCGGCAATCTACCATATCATGCCGTACCTGGAGAGTCTGGGTATAAGCCGGGTAACTGCCAGCATGGTTCCAATGCTCTTCACCCTGGTGAGCCTCCCCAGTCGCCTTATCTTCGGGTGGACGGCAGATATTTTACCCAAGAGATACCTGGCCGCCCTATCTGTTTTCCTCACCTCGGTAGCCCAACTCATTTTGTGGTTCATTCATTCCGATTCAGTCGGTTTAATGATTTTATATGCCGTTGTCGGCGGTCTAGGTATAGGTGGCCTGATGACGCTCAGACTGGCACTAACTAGAGAGTATTTTGGCACCTATAGATTCGGCACAGTTTCTGGTCTGGTGAATGTCTTTGCCAGCACCGGGATTATCGTAGGCCCGCCCATCGTCGGGCTGGTATACGATACCCTCGGCAACTATAGCTCCGTCTGGATAATCTTCAGCGCCATTTCTATGGTCGGGGTAGCCGCTTTCCTGATGCTCCCATCGGCACTGGGAAGTGGGAAAGACAAGGCTCAATAAAAATGTAGCGGGCTGTCTGATTACTTTTTAACCAGATTAACGACAGCGGCGTGACCATCATCGCCACCGGCACAATGAGACAGGCCTACCTTGGGATTATTCACCTGCCTTTGCCCGGCCTGTCCCCTCAGTTGCCAGGTCAACTCGCATATCTGGGCTACACCCGTGGCGCTGGTCGGGTGGCCCATGGCTAACAGGCCACCTCGCATATTTACCGGGACCCGGCCCGAAATGAGAGTAACGCCGTCATCAATCCATTTGCCCGCCTCACCGGCGTCACACAGCCCCAGGTCTTCGTAATGTTCGAGTTCGCTGATGGTAAAGTTATCGTGCAACTCGACCATATTCACGTCTTCCGGGCCGATGCCGGTAGCCTCATAGGCTTTCTTAGCCGCAATAATAGTCGCCTTGTTGGAATTATTGATGTCCCCTCTCGTAAATGGCTGGCTGGCCAAGCCGCCGCCAACCAGCTTGATAAAGGGTGGGGTGGCATGTTTACGGGCCACTTCCTCGGTACAGAAAATAGCCGCCGCCGCACCATCCGTCGTCGGACAGCAGTCGTAGAGAGTCAGTGGGTCGGAAATCATGCGGGAGTTGCGGACCTCTTCAACACTCTTCAGCGGAATCTTGAACTGGGCGCGCGGATTAAGACACCCATTATTATGAGTTTTTATCGACACCTTGGCAATCTGGTCCAGCGTGTAGCGCTTTTCATAGATGGCCCTTTGCATCTTCATGGCATGCTTTATCAACATACCCCATGTCCCCATAACACTTTCCGGGTCAGGCCGGCCCCATCTTTGTCCCTCATGGCGCACCTCACCACCCGAAGCCAGAACGATATCGTATAAGCCAAGCGCAACCGCCTGGTAGGCCAGATAAACAGCCGTATTACCGCCGGCACACATATTGCTCACGTTAATGATGGGGATGGCGGTGTGCCCGATTTCCAAAGCTACCAGTTGTCCATCGACACTGGCGCCTCCCGAATGGGCACAGTAATACATCGGTATATCTTTCCAGCCTATGCCGGCATCTTTCAGCGCCGCCAGCACGGCTTCGGCCTCTATCTGAGGTACCTCCTTTTCCGGAAATTTTCCAAAAACAGTCTGACCGACACCCAGAACAACGACGTCTCTCACAGCTATTTTTCTCCTTTCTTTTACCTCTTGCTCGTCGTTTATAGCCCCATGGACTTGTAACTTCCCCAAACGCTGCGGAGAGTGTCACACATTTCGCCCACGGTGGCATAAGTTTTGACGGCATCAATAAGAACCGGCACCACGTTAACGCCCGCCCGGGCAGCTTCCTTCAGCTGTTTGAGGGCAACCTTGACCGCAGCATTATCTCTTTCCTTCTTTAGCCTCTTGACCTTAGCCACCTGCCGGCGTTCTTCCGCAGCATCTACCTTTCGCAGGTTTATGGTCAGCGGTTCATCAGTGACATACTTATTCACACCGACCCATATCCTTTCCCCACTTTCAATTTGCCGTACTTTTTCGTACGATGAGCGGGCAATCTCACTCTGGAAAAAGCCCTGCTCGATGGCTATTATCGCGCCGCCCATCGACTGGACCTTATCGAAGAGCTCCTGTGCCTTTTCTTCAAGGCTATCGGTAAGCGATTCCACGTAGTATGAGCCGGCCAACGGGTCAGCGGTATTCAAAACTCCGCTTTCGAAAGTGATGATTTGCCGTGTTCTCGCCGCCAGCCGTACCGACTCCTCGGTTGGGATAGCTAGTGCTTCATCATAACAGGAAGTTTCACCACCCGGGCAGCCACCCAACCACACGGCCAGTAACTCGATAGTGCCGCGAATGATATTATTCAAGGGTTGCTGGGCGGTGAAGTCACGCCCGTTACCGCGAGAATGAACTCGAGGTGGAATTTTCGACCCAAACTTCTCTCGCATTATCCTGGCCCACATTCTGCGGAAGGCTCTGAGCTTGCATATCTCCTCGAAGAGGTCCATCCCGGCACCAAGAAAGATACCACTTACATAAGGAGCGAACTCATCCACTTTCAGTCCCCGGCCGAGAAGTTCCTCATAATAGGCTACCGCATCAGCCAGGGCAAAAGCCATTTCCTGGGGAGCGGTCGCGCCCGCCTGCCGGAAATGAGACCCACAAACAGTAATGGGGGTAGCATATTTCAGGCCATTTCGAGCACAATATTCGACGACATCATTATTGAACTTGACTTGTTCCCGGATGGGGAAAATTTGTGTCCCACGACAAACGATTTCCTTCAGACATTCATTCTGGCAACCGAGCCTCATCTCTTTGAGCGGTACCCCCCGTTTCTTCAGCAGGTTTACCGCCCAGGCCGTGAATATCGGCCCGATGGCATTAGCCAGAGAGCTGACTACCATTTTATCGGTCGGAATGCCATCGAACACAGTTTCCAGGTCAGCCAGGGAGTTAATGCTGACTCCGGCTTTACCCACTTCACCTTCGGCCATGGGGTGGTCGGAGTCATAACCAATCTGGGTGGGCAAGTCCATGAAAGTGGCACTTACCCTGTCCGCACCTTCGCTAATCAGAAACTTCAACCACTTGTTAGTACTCTCGGGACTACCGAACCCCGACCCATGTCCCGCTCCGGCAAAATCTTCCCAATTCGGACTAATCGGCATGCCTCTAGTAAAAGGATACTTGCCGACTTCACCCAGCCTTTCTTTGTAGTCCCAGCCATTAAGGTCCGCCGGCGTGTAAACCGGCTTTAGCGGTATGCCTGACCGACTAAGAACACCTTCCGTTTTATCCACCGTTTCTTTTACTTTAGTTTTCATCGTAATCACCCCCAGTTAAAACAAGTAATTGTTTCAATTTGCTTAACTTAATTATAGTCCTCTTGACTTCCATTCACCCCAAACATTCCGAAGGACATCGCACATCTCACCGACAGTGGCATAAGTCTTGACTACGTCAATCAAAACCGGCACCATGTTGACTCCGCTCTGAGCAGCCTCTTTCAGCTGTTTCAATGCGGCTTTCACGGCAATATTGTCTCTTTCTTTCCTCAACTTCTTGACCTTAGCTACCTGCCAGCGCTCTTCTGAAGCATCTATCTTTCTAAGGTTGATGTTGAGGGGTTCGTCGGTGACATATTTATTAACCCCAACTAATACCCTTTCTCCATTCTCCCGTAATCTCACTTTTTCATACGATTCCCGAGCAATTTCGCTCTGATAGAAACCCTGCTCGATAGCAGGTAGGGCGCCACCCATATCCTGGACCTTATCAAAGAGCTCCTGCGCTTCTTCTTCCAGTTTGTCGGTAAACGATTCGACGTAATACGAGCCAGCTAATGGGTCAGCTGTATTCAAAACCCCACTTTCGAACGTGATGATTTGGCGTGTTCTGGCCGCCAACCTGAACGATTCCTCAGTAGGCAGACCCAATGCTTCGTCGTAACAGGACGTTTCACAGCCCGGGCAGCCACCCAACCAGGCAGCCAGTAACTCAATGGTGCCCCGGATAATATTGTTCAGGGGCTGCTGGGCAGTGAAGTCACGGCCATTACCGCGAGATGTAACTGCCGGCGGAGTCTTCGAGCCAAATCTCTCTCTCATTATCCTTGCCCACATTCGGCGGTAAGCTCTCATTTTAGCTATTTCCTCAAAGAGGTCCATGCCGGCACCGAGAAAGGTACCGCTAACATAGGGAGCAAAGTCGTCTACTTTCAGTCCCCGGCCAATAAGTTCCTCCCAATAGGCCACTGCGTCAGCCAGGGCGAAAGCCATTTCCTGTTGAGCAGTGCCACCCGCCTGGCGAAAGTGGGAACCACAGATCCCCAGGGGATGGACGTTCTTCATCCCGTTTCTGACGCAATACTCGATGACATCATTATTGAATTTGACCTGTTGTCGGAGGGGGAAAATTTGTGTTCCCCGACAAACAAACTCCTTAAGGCATTCGTTCTGTAACCTCATCCGGACATCTTTACGTGGTACCCCCCGCTTCTCTAGCAAGCTTATTCCCCAAGCCATGACTATCGGCGCGATAGCATTGGACTGATGACCAGTCATTATCTTATCCGTCGGGATACCATCGTAGATGGTCTCCTCATCAGCTAGAGAATTAATACTCACCCCGACTTTACCCACTTCCCCCCGAGCCATCGGGCTGTCGCTGTCGTAGCCAATCTGGGTCGGCAGGTCCGGGTAACTAATATTTAGCGGAGTAACCCCCTCGCTCATCATAAACTTTAGCCATTTGTTACTACTTTCTGGGGTGCCGTAGCCTGTACCGTGTCCCGCCCCAGCATAGTTTTCCCAGTTACTACTAATCGGCATACCGCGCGTAAAAGGATACTTGCCAACTTCACCCAGCTTCTCTTTATAGTCCCATCCGTTTAGGTCGTCCGGTGTATAAACTGGCTTTACCGGTATGCCCGACCGGCTCTTTGTCCCGTCAGCTACCATTGTTTTCCTCTCCATTATTCACCATCCTCTTAAAGGATATGGCCTGCCGGGACTTCCGTACAGGCCATATCCTTTCCGTCCAAAGCTTTCGCCTCTTTTCGTAATGAGAGCCTATTTGGCTTTAGTAACCCACTGATTTCTTCAGGTTCTGGTCAACCCAGACGTACTGGGTCCATCCCCACATGTCGTAGTAGCCGACACCGTACTCGCCATGGAAATTCTTTATCCACGGCGACCAGAAGGTATAGACAAACTCCGATGGTATCTCAATCTGATAGCAGAGCTCAAGGAGATACTTCGTCATGTCTTTATATACCTGCGTGACAACCTCCGGCTTATTGATATTTTCGTAGGCAAAGGCTTGAGCCTGCAGGTCATTAAGATAGGGGTCATCGATGATACTGTAGTTACCCGTGAATCCGGGCCGGCTATCGAAGAAGCCCCATGAGGCATTATGGCCTTTGCCAGTCACTACCATCTGCTCATAGCTGTGGGTACGGGAAACGCCGACAAAAGCGCCGGACTCGAGTAGCTTCAGGTCCAGCTCAATACCAATCCTCGACCAGTAGTCTTTGAAAATGGAGGATACATCGATATGCTGGCTGCGGACAATGGCCTCAGTATTGAAACCGTTGGGATAACCGGCATCAGCCAGCAGTTGTTTCGCCTTCTCCGGATTGTACTCCCATTGCTCCTGGATTGACTCGGGCATCTCTTCCAGCGGTACATACCAGTCCGGAAAATCGGGTGACATCGGCCAGGTCATCAGCTGAGCTTCGCCACCATAGAACTCATCTCTGATTGCCTTCCGGTCGACCGCCATGGCCATGGCCTTGCGTACATTCACATTGCCAATGGCCAATTCCGGTCGGTCAACCCGAATAAAGAATGAGGTCTGGCTACCAATCAGCCCCTTGGCCCACTGCAGGTCAGGATTGGACTTCCGTAATAACGCCGCATCTTCTGCAGAAATTTCGAAAACGTGGTCGACTTTACCCGTGCGCAACCCGGCCAGACGCGTCGAATAGTCCGGAATGGTGAGTATCTTGAAACCGTCGATATAGGGTAGCTGGTTACCCTTCCCCTCACCAACCGGGTCCGTCTTCCAGTAGTTGGGGTTCCGCTTGAAATTCACCGCACTTTCTGGAACATAGTCGGTCAACATAAAGGGCCCCGTACCCAGACTGTGCCGCCAGTCGAGCATATTGCTGTATTGCGCCAACGCATCATGGGGCAGTACCCGTACCAGCGTCAGAAAACGGTTAAGCACACCGGCCGTCGGCGCACTGGGGCTATTTTTGCCCTTCATCGTTACCGTATATTTATCCGTCGCCTCAACCGAGACGAACCAACCGGGCCAGGTGCCGGCACCCCCCTGATGGGGATTGTCATACGCCCGCTGCAACGTGGCGGCGATATCCTGGGCTACCAGCTCTCGGCCATTGGCCGGCGGTTTATTCTGCCACTTCACTCCCTTGCGGACGTGAAGTACTATGGTATCCTGGTCTGGCAATTCCCAGCTTTCTACCATGGCCGGCGCATGCAAACTAAGCAGAAAAGAGCCATTGGCCCACCAATCGGTTTGACCGGAACCGGCCGGGCCTTTCGCCCAGTCCCCTTCGACCATGTCATTATTGGTGATATGGAGGGGCTGACAATTGAAGGTCAGTACCAGAGCATCGTCAAAACCCAGAATCGACCCGGATACGTTGATTACTGAAATCAGTTCGCCGCCGTACTGGGGGCCGGTGGGCGTTGGTGTTGGTGTTGGTGTCGGTGTCGGTGTCGGTGTCGGTGTCGGCGTCGGCGTCGGCGTCGGCGTCGGCGCGGCCGGAGCACAGGAGGCCAGTAATACGCCAACCACCATCAGACAACTGATGAGCCACCAAACAATTTTTCTTCTCATCTTTTACTCCTCCTTTCTTTCCGTTAACGGCAGTAACCCGATTTAATAACTCCTATAAAAACACTAGAGGGCATCGAACCCACCTACCGTGACTTCAATGCCCCCAATCATTTCCCCTTTATTACAGCGTCATCCCTTTTACGCTGCTTCATTTACATTCCTTAATTCATATTTACGTAATAATATACTGTATTGACAAACTTTGTCAAATCTAAAAGTTGACAGTGCTATACTAACGAATTATCATTACTAAGACTGTGTTACAGTGACATGGCCGTTTCAGGGATAGCGGAGCGGAAACGAAAGGACAAGTGACATTAATTACAAGTATCCAGTCATGACACGGGGCATCGTGCCTTATCTTCCCGAAGAACAAAGCCGTTAAATATTTCTTTAATTACTAAGGAGCAAATCATGAGATTAGCAGGAAAGGTGGCCATTGTTACCGGAGCGAGCCGTGGTATCGGCAATGCCATTGCTTTGGCTTTCGCTCATGAAGGAGCCAAAGTCGCCGTCGTCGCCAGGGATAAGGCTCGCTGTGATGAGGCAGTAGCCCAGATTATTAAAAGCGGAGGCGACGCCATCAGCATTCAAACCGATATCGCCAGCGAGAAAGACGTCGCCAGAATGATTGAACAGACTAAAGAGAAATACCAGCGCATCGATATTTTAGTGAATAATGCCGCAGTTTACCTGGGCTATAAAAAAGTAATTGATACTACGCTAGATGAATGGAACTGGGTAATCGGGACCAACCTCACGGGAGTGTTCCTCTGTTGTAAAGCAGTGCTACCTCAAATGATGGCCCAAAAATACGGCAAGATAATCAACTTATCATCTATCGGCGGGCGTTCCGGAGCCCCGGGCCGTTCTCACTACCGCGCCACTAAAGCCGCCATTATCAATTTTACCCAGTGTCTCGCGGCCGAAATAAAACAGTTTGGCATTGACGTGAATGCCATCTGCCCCGGGGGCGTAGCTACCGATATGCTCCGCGGCAAGTATGGCGGTGAACTACCGAAAACTGTCATGCCGCCGGAAGATATCGCGGCCGTTGCCGTATTTCTCGCTTCCGATGAAAGCCGTGCCATCACCGCTACGGCCATTGATGCCTTCGGATACGGCAATCCGGTATTCGGAATAGCTGCGCCCTAGGGATATCACGTTCATTCAGGTAATCGCGAGGTGACTATGGCAATAGAGTACAATACCAGCATATTAAAGATAGACCTCAACCGCGAAAAGTCCGAAATCATCGAAGTAGATAGCTCTGTGTTACGGAAATACATCGGTGGCGCCGGTTTAGCCGCCAAGATTCTCTGGGACGAAACTTCCCCTTCCACCGACCCTTTTTCCCCGGAAAACCGCCTGATGTTCATGGTCGGCCCGCTAACAGGTAAAGTCCCGCTGAGCAGCCGTGCCGTGTTCTGTGCTCTGTCTCCGGCTAATAACGCCTGGGGAGAGGCCACCATCGGCGGAAGCTGGCCGGCTGAATTAAACAATACCGGCCTTACCGGCATCGTTGTTTCGGGTCGGGCGAAAAAGCCCGTTTACGTTTACGTCAATAACCACGAAGTAAGAATCGAAGACGCCCGCTACCTCTGGGGCAAAGATACTTTTGAGACCAGCGACCTATTGCAGGAAGCTACCGATAAGAAAGCCATCGTCGCTACCATCGGCCGGGCTGGGGAGAGACTAGTCAAAATGGCGGGAATTGCGGCTGATGGCCGTTTGGCGCGGCTGGCCGCCCGGTGCGGGCTGGGCGCCGTCATGGGCTCGAAAAACCTCAAAGCCGTGGTTGTCCGCGGCACCAAGAAACCAGGCGCTATCGACGAAACCGGACTGAAAGCTATCAGCAAAGAAGTCCTCCTGCATCTCGCTGAGATTCGGAAGTCGCCTACCGAATTCAAGGAAGGTATTCCCTCCAATAAACTCGGCTGCCTGGGTGTCAGAAACCAGTCCATCGGCCGCTGGGATGCCTTCAATAATAAATACCGTGATTCTCTTAAGCACGGGAAGCATTACTATTGCCGGCTCTGCCCGACAAGTTGCATCGAATCACACGTGATTGAGAAGGACGGCAGGGAAACAAGGCAGCAAGTGCTCGAGATGTTAATGCCGGCAGGTAGTAACTGCCTCATCGATGACTTCGACGCTCTTCAGGAAGGTTATGAGCTACTGAACCGCTATGGCGTCGATACCATATCCTTCGGCTATACTCTTTCCTTTGCCATGGAGCTTTTTGAGAAAGGCATCATCACTAAAAAAGACACCGGCGGCATCGACCTGACCTGGGGCAACGCACAAGCCATGCTTGAGATGGCCCGGCAAATCGGTGAGAACGAGGGCTTCGGCAAGATATTAGGGCAAGGCGTTAAACAAGCCGCCGCGCAAATCGGCGGAGAGGCAGCCCGATATGCCATACACGTTAAGGGTCTTGAAGCCACCCACCATGATCCACGGATATATAATAGCCTTGCCCTCGGCTATGCCACTGGTAATAGAGGGGCGAACCACTATGAGTCCCCGGGACATATCGTCGAAAGGGGCCGTCCCGGTGAGAAGTACGGCGTAGACTTGGTCGAGCTGGGTTACCCACAAGGGGTAAGCCGACCCGGCTGGGAAAATAAGGCTGATATCGCCAAGAAGATACAGGACCGGATATGCTTGATTAACTCACTGTCAGTTTGCCAGTTTGCTTACCAATCATACGGAGTACGCATCGCCCATTTCCTCGGCTGGCTGAACTGCATCACCGGCTGGAATATGGGACATGATGAATTCATCCAGGCCGGCGAACGCATCTTTAACTTGAAGCGGCTCATCAATTTCCGCCATGGGCTTACGAGAAAAGACGATACTCTACCCCCCAGGCTTTTGGAGAAGTTACCGGACCTCCGCGATGATGAGCAGAGCGTGCCGCTTGCCCTTGATGAACACCTGCAAGAATACTATGCTCTCAGGGGATGGAATGAAGACGGGTCACCAACCCACCAAAAGCTAAGTGAGCTGGGCTTGCTTTAATCCAGACGGCTACTCATCATGCTGGGTCGTTCTGATGGCCTCAGCCGCCGACTTGGGCTTGAACACCAACTTGCTTCTCCCTACCAGGCCGGGAGGTACATGAGTGACATTCTCCTTGGAGCGGAAAGACGGCGGTAGCTCCGTAAACACCGACCGGTTCTGCAAGAGGTCAAGGCCCTTATCCTCATCGTAGTTCACCAGCTTCTTCTTGGCCACATGTGATTTAAAAACAATAGACGGTCGGGTAATTGTTTCCTTCGGTAAGTCTTCGAGAATTCTTGCACTTCCGTATTTTTTAGTCATCTCCTCCAGCGGGCCAAAATCCAGAGCCCGCATCGGGCAGGACTGAACGCATACCGGCAACTGTTTCTGCTCAAGACGTTCGATACACATGGTACATTTCGACATCTTAACTCCCGGCTCGTCGCTTTCAAATTGAGGCACTCCATACGGGCAGGCCTTCCAGCAATTGCGGTCACCGTGACACTTTGCCGCATCGACCAAGACGGCGCCATACTTTTCCTCTTTATGAATAGCGTTATGGCGGCAAGCGCGCACGCAGACGGGATTCTCGCAGTGATAGCAGGGAGCGAACAGGAAATGCAGGCGCAGGTTCGGATAGACGCCCTTCTCCCACTGGAACATACGGGCCCATTTCACCGGACCGGGCGATATATCGTACCAGTTACGGCAGGATAGCACACAAGCACGGCAGTCGGTGCAGCGGCTCTGGTCAAAGAAAAAACCGTACTGAGCCATTATCCACCACCTCCAAGCTTTTCCACCTGGACAAGATTGTTGCAATGCAGCGTACCCACCACCCACGGATAGTATTCCGATGAAGTCAGGAAGTTATCATTGCCGCGCCGGTCGACGCCTTCGGGCATGAGGTCTGTCTTTTGCTGGCTTAATTCAGGCCAAGCCCCGTGACGGATAATAACCACGCCCGGCGTAATCCGTGAAGTCACGTAAGCCACCATATTGACCTCGCCGGTATCATTATAGACGCGGATATTATCTCCGTCCTTAATTCCCCGCGTCGTAGCATCAGCCACATTAATGTGTAGAGAATGCCTCATCTCATCGCGGTTCCACGGGTTATTATCCTGAGAAGTGTGCTGGCGATGGAAAGAATGTGAGGTCAACATCATTAACGGGTACTTGTTGGCTTTCGGAGCAAGAGACGAGTCCCAGGGAAGCATCCATTCGGCCATAGGAGGAATCACCGGCGGCACGCTGCCGCCAAGACAGATACGGTTATCCAGCTTTCTTTGCGGCAGAAAGTAGGACTTGCGGGACATTTCCGGGTCAGCCAGAAAATCAGAGTAGAACTCGATTTTACCGGAAGGCGTATCAAAGGGCTTTCCTTTATTGATATGGTCTCCGAAAGCAACGTGGGGTGGGCCTTCATACGGCACACGGTAAATCGGCGTTTTCCTGAACTCGGCCCACGTGGGTGGGTTTCTCGAGGTAATCTCCTTTCGCTGTGCCCAGGTCTCGTAAGCTTCCTTGAGCAATTCCTCAATCCTGCGGTCATAGCCTTCAGGATAATCGTCAACAACATCGGCCAGCCGTGGGCTGTACTGCTCGGCCACCCCGAACTTTTTGGCCAGTTGCACCATTATCCATTCCATCGGCCGGGCTTCACCCGGTGGTTCGACAGCCTTGAAGCCACAAAGGAAGAGATTGGAAACACCGGCCCGGCCGATGTAGCCCCGGGCATCTTCGAAGAATGGGTCGGCCACCGGCAGAATAATATCGGCGAAAAGAGCGGTGAAATTGGTCATGAAATAGGTTGCGCCGACGACGAAATCGAGTTTCTTTAAGGCCCGGAACACCTTGTTCATATCCTGGTTGCCGAGAGATACCCGGCCACTCCGGTACCAGATGGCAGAGACATACTTATGGCTAATTTGACTTTGCAGCCAGGCCATTTTGATGTTAGGTAACGGCCAGTCCGGCGCGATGCCACAGGTCCGGCGATAGCGGTCTTCGTCTATCTCACCCTTCTCCAGTTTTTCTCGAAGAAGGATGGCATCCATCCAGGCTCTTTTCCAGAGGATGATTTGCGAAGGGAAAGGTGGGCTGGTACTCTTCCAGTCGATGGTTGGGATTGGTATCTGGGCATGGCCGCCATAGATGACATCACAGCCCGGCCCACCGCCGGATACACCCAGATTCCCGGTCATCGCCTGCAAGTAGATTGAGGCCCTGCCGGCGTTATCGCCGTAGGTCTGACGCGTTGCCGAGCGATGAAGGGTAAAGAAACAGGGCTTGCTTCGGGCATAAAGTCGGGCCAATTCGCGGATTGTTTGGGCCGGCACGCCGCATATTGTCTCCGCCCATTCCGGCGTCCGGTCTATTTTCCCGTCCGTCCCTGCCGTCTGGCCGAGAACGTATTCACACCATTTCTGGAAACCCACCGGCTCGACGAACTTCTTAACGTATTCCTTATCATAAAGATTTTCCTTATAGAGGACGTTCGCCATCGCCAGCAACATCGCCAGGTCGGTACCTGGCCGGATGGGTATCCACTGGTCAGCAAAAACCTCAGCCGATACAGTATAGGTGGGGTCAACGAAGATGATAGGAATACCCCTTTCTTTGGCCCGCATAAGCCAGTAGGCTGCTCCTTGCTCGGTTACCGCTGGATTGGCCCCGAACCGCAGTACCAGCTTGGTATTGAGGACATCGGAATACTCCTGGATTTCGTTGTCCCTCACCCCGGTATGTCCCTGACAGAAACCCATGGTAACGAGGTCGGGCATAATATAACCGGACGTTGATGAGATTCCCCATGTAAGAAAGCTGCCGGGACTCAGCCAGGGCATTACGGGGAAGTCACCCAATATACTATATGGCCCGTACTTCTGTGCCGTCTCTTTGATTTTCGCCGCGACGGTATCAAGGGCCTCGTCCCATGAAATCCGGACGAACTTGCGTTCGCCCCGCTGGCCGATACTTTTCATGGGGTATTTTGCCCGGTCGGGATGGTAGATAGTCTTCGGCCAGAGGTAGCCCCTTGAGCAGGGACGGGCCTGAATCATCTCCTTGCGTATGGCGTCCTCGCCGATGTCTTCCCTGGGCATACCGTGATTGGTCGGGTCAGCCGGCTCAATGCCCCGGATAATACCATCTCTCACATGGACTTTCAACAAACAAGAAGAGGGGGGAAACCCACATCCAGATGTATAGCAGCTACTATAGACTATCTTCTCGCTGGCATCCGTTCCCATAGAAAGCCTCCCCGTCCCTCACTTTGAAGGCAATTTTCTGTCAGCAATGTTACTATGCGGAATAAAGCCTGTCAACCTAAAGTAGCCGACGAAAATACTACATAATACAAAAATGGTATTGACAATGTGTGTTAAAATGATTCTGTTATTTAATGCGACGTAGGGGAAATGAAGCCAGGAAATAAGGGGTTATTAAACGTCGATAATCGAAACTAACACCTAGCTCTAAGGAAACCACGTATATCTAGTTTTTAAGGAGGCAAGCAGTTGGGCTACAAGGATTTCCGGGATTTTCTCAAGCAGGTTGACAAGTATGGTGAATTGAAACGTTTCACCGGCGTAGACTGGAACCTCGAAATGGGCAGCATTACCGAGCTGATCTATCATGAAGGTAAGACCCCTCATCCGGCCTTACTCTTTGACGAAATACCAGGATATCCTAAAGGGTACACTTGTTTAATGGGCCAGCTAAGTTCGATGCGCCGGCTTGCCATAGCCCTGGGTTTACCTGAGAATCAGGTCGGACGCAAGGATATCATTCAGAACTGGCGGAAGAAGCTTAAAAAAATGTCTACTCTGGTTCCGCCTAAAGTGGTGACCTCAGCGCCGGTAATGGCCAACAAGATGACCGGAGACAAAATTGACCTCCTGAAATTCCCCGTGCCGAAATTTCACGAACACGATGGCGGCCGTTACATGGGGACCGGTCACGCTGTTATACAGCAAGACCCGGAGACCGGGTACGTGAATTTAGGCATATACCGTGTAATGCTGGTTGACCGTAAGCGCCTGGTTATCCACATTCTGGAGGGGCAACATGGTAGCCTCATCATGAATGACAAGTACTTCGCACGGGGCAAACCAATGCCTGTAGCCATTGCCATGGGTATGGACCCGGCACTGTGGTTTGCCTCCGACAAGAAAGTACCCTGGCAAACTTCGGAATACGACTATGCCGGGATGCTCAAGGGTAAACCGATGGAGGTCTTTATCGGTCCGAAGACCGGTCTGCCTCTCCCGGCCACGGCCGAAATAGTCATTGAGGGAGAATGCCGCCCGGGTGACCTAGCTAACGAGGGTCCTTTCGGAGAAGGCAATGGCTACTACGCTAACCTGGGACTGGAGCCAGTGCCCGAACCGGTTATGCGGGTATCGGCGATTTATTATCGTGATAATCCCATCCTTACCTGTGCTATCCCCTCGGTACCACCAGCCGAATCGACGCCTCTGTTTGCCTTTACTTCCTCAGTCAGTCTCTGGGATAGGTTGGAAGCCGCTGGGATTCCCGGCATCAAGGATGTGTGGTGCCCTGAAGTGGGACATGGCAGCATGTTACAGGTCATTGCCATCGAGCAAAAGTATTCCGGACATTCCACGGAAGTCGGGATGATTGCCTCCCAAACTCAACACGGTATCTGCAAATACACGATTGTAGTGGATGATGACATCGATCCTTCTAACTGGGACGACGTCTTGTGGGCAATAGAGACACGAACTGACCCGGCCCGTTCCCTACAAATCATACGCAATTGCCACACTACTTCCAGAGATATCACTATCTCTCCCGAGGAGAAGAAGAAATACAAGGTACCGCCCAAACCACTTTATATGTCTAAATGCATTATCGATGCCTGCCAGCCCTTCGAATGGAAGAAAGATTGGTATCCGGTTGACAGGTCTAGCCCTGCACTCCGCGCTAAAATTATCAAAAAGTATGGAGCCGTGATGAAAAATGCTATGTAGCGTCAGTGAGAAATAATTTGCAGGGTAGGCTGACTAGCTTAATGGAGCGGTATAGAGAATAAAGTTGCCTAACCGACTTTAGAGGAGTATCATACTAACGTAAGAAACCTAAGACATGGTTAAGTCTAATCACAAAGAGTAGCGGTGCCACGGAACTTGGCCGCCGCAAAAGGAGGAAAAGGTGAGAAAAACATTATTCGTCTTGTTGGCCATCCTGGTAGGAGCAAGCGTAGTGTTAGCATCCTGTGCGCCGGCGACGACACCGACTACGCCGACGACACCGACTACGCCGACGACACCGACCACGCCAACTACGCCAACCACGCCGACCGCACCCACCGGGCCGGAGATGGTGACCGTCAGTCTGAAGAAGCTGGACGGGACGACTATCACAAAGACGGTGGAAAAACCAAGGTATGGCGGGACCATCAACTATGCCATGCAAGCTGGACCGGTAGGCTGGGATCCGGTTACTACCCCCGTCTACGCGAACCCTGGTATCAAGCTCAATTGCGAGCAACTACTTATTGCCGACTGGGCGAGAGGTCCTGGCGGCACCGGTGAAACAACCTGGAAACTGGGCAGTCTGTTTAATCCCTACTTTGAGCGGAATGTTCTGGCGGAAAGCTGGGAGATAACGGGTGACAAGATTATAGTTAATCTCCGCAAGGGAGTCCACTTCCAGAATAAACCGCCGACGAATGGTAGAGAGCTTACGTCTGATGACGTAATTTACTGCCTTAACCGGGTATTGTGGACCCCCACGGCGGCCGCCTTCACCAAGTTTCTGGACGAGCAAAGGGCCGTAACCAAGTTCAGCGCGCCCGACAAGTATACGGTGGTTATTGAGACGGCCCCTGCTTTTGCCGGACCTACCTGGGAGACCTTTTGCACTCAGGGTGCCATTTACCCGCGTGACATGCTCGAGGCCAGAACGACGATTACCGACTGGAGAGACATGGCCGGTTCCGGTCCCTTTACCGTCGAAGATTATGTTCCGGAAAGTGTCATAACCCTAGAAAGAAATCCCAATTACTATGGCACCGACCCCATCTTCCCCGAAAACCAGATACCCTATGTGGACACGGTCAAGTTCCTGATTATACCGGATGTTTCTACCCGGCAGGCGGGATTACGTACCGGTAAGATTGACCAGCTCGGCGATACCAGTAGCGGCGGTTCAGGGCCAGTCTCCTGGGACGAGGGCACAATATTTATAAATAGCGCCCCGCATATAAAATACTCGACTTCCCTGAACCTGAGTTCTACCCTCATCGGCATGAGAATCGATAAACCCGAATTGCCTTTCTACAAGCTTCAGGTCCGGCGGGCCTTGCAGATGGCCATCGACCGGGAGGCGATAAAGAAGAGTTTTTATTCCGATAAAGCTGAGATACAGGCCTATCCCATATCACCGCTCCCTGAATTCGATAGCGTCTATACTCCCATTGACAAGCTGCCCGAATCGTCCCGGGAACAGTTCATCTACGACCCGGCCAAGGCAAAACAACTGCTGGCCGATGCCGGCTATCCCAACGGCTTCGATACCGAGGTAGTTTGCCGGACGGTCGATACGGACATGCTCTCCATAATCAAATCCTACTGGGCCGATATTGGCGTCAACCTGAAACTCGACCAGAAAAGCAACAGCGTCTGGACTTCCATCCGTGGTCTGAAAACACACACCCAGATGATGACCCTCGATACCAACACCGGCACGCCCGAGAAGCTCACCACGACTCGACCGGGTGCCCGGACCAATCTGAGCATTGTCGACGACAAGTACCTCAATGACTCCTACGAGCAGATAGCCGCGTCTTACTTCGACTACCCCGTGCGCGACCCGATAATGAAGGACTTAGCCGTCTACATGATTGACCAGGCCTGGTACATTGCACCTCCACAACCTTACGTCTATACCCTCTGGTAGCCCTGGCTGAAGGGCTATGCCGGCGAGAGTGACACCGGAGCTTACCAGAGTGGCGTCTGGGTCCAGTGGGTCTGGGTTGATCAGGACATGAAGAAACAAATGACCGGGAAATAATATCGTATCGGTATTAACACTAAACTGGAGTAGCAGTATGATGAGTGAGCCAGGGTATTATATCTCCTGGCTCACTCATTGATTTTTCAGCATACTTATACCTAAAGAGACCAGGCTGCCAGAACAATAAGACTAGTATAGAGTCTTTCCTCCTGAAGTGATTATGATGGACAATGAGAAGAGCAGAGGTATGCTCAGCCCTTATCGGGTTTTAGACTTGACCGATGAAAAGGGTCTGCTGTGCGGTAAAGTACTGGGCGACCTCGGTGCCGATGTTATTAAAGTGGAAAAACCGGGCGGTGATGCAGCTCGAAGTATTGGCCCTTTTTATCACGATGAGCCTCACCCTGAAAAAAGCCTGTTCTGGTTTGCTTTTAACGCCAACAAGAGAGGTGTTACTCTCGATATCACCACCGTTGACGGACAAGATATTTTTAAGAGATTGGCTAGGACGGCCGATTTTGTCATTGAGTCGTTCCACCCCGGACACATGCAAAAGCTCGGCCTGGGATATCGAGCCCTATCCAAGATTAATCCCCGTTTAATCATGGTCTCTATTACTCCCTTCGGCCAATCCGGCCCTTATCGCAACTACAAGGCACCAGATATCGTCGCTACGGCTTTAGGCGGCTACATGTACCCTACCGGTGATAAGGACCGTGCGCCTCTCCGGATAAGCCATCACTCCCAGGCCTATCTCCATGCCGGGGCTGAAGCAGCGGTCGGAGCTATGATTGCCCTTCACCATCGCCAGATAACCGGCAAAGGACAATATATCGACCTTTCCATCCAGGCATCTGTCGTTCAGAATACATTCGTCCATACTTCCCTCTGGGACATGACCAAAACCATTACTGAAAGGGGAGGCGTAACGCGTAATATCAAAGGCAGACAGATATGGCCGTGCAAAGACGGCTTCGTTACCTGGTATTTCGTTGGAGGGGCGCAGGGGGTGAGACGATGTCCGGGGTTGGTGCAATGGATGGATAGTGAAGGATTCGCCGATGACTTCCTGAAAGGCTTCGACTGGTCAACGTTCGAGACTGCCGCGCTCGACCCGGAAGTACTTAACCGGATAGAGGAGCCTACTGCCAGGTTCTTCATGAGACACACCCAGGCCGAGCTTCTCGAAGGGGCCGTCAAATACCACACTACCATCTTCCCCATCAATACGGCGAGAGGTATCGTGGAAAGCCGGCAGCTTGCCGCCAGGGAGTTTTGGGTAGAGGTAGAACATTCCGAACTGAATACATCGATTACCTATCCCGGGGCTTTTGCTCATTGTTCGGAGACACCGCCCCAAATATACCGCCGTGCTCCCCTCATCGGCGAGCACAATGATGAAATCTTTCGGGGTGAACTCGGTCTCTCACCAGAGGAATTGCTGAGATTAAAGGAAGCTAAAGTCGTCTAGCCTGGTATCAGGAAGCATTGGAAAGATATGGTAAAAAAACCGTTAGCCGGAATA
Organism: Chloroflexota bacterium; assembly: GCA_043812795.1. GTDB lineage: Bacteria > Chloroflexota > Dehalococcoidia > Dehalococcoidales > UBA2162 > JBDRLU01. The sequence goes on along the minus strand of JBDRLU010000012.1, from coordinate 134,603 downwards.
AAAGTTGTCGGCCTTACCTGGTATGTCACCGGCCCTCAAATAACCAAGACACTGGCGGCGTACGGCGCCGAGGTGGTTAAAATAGAGGGCCACACCCGGCACGACCCGGGGCGGGAGTACCCTCCGTACAAGGACAATATTGCCGGGTTAAACCGCTGCGGCGATTTTAACTCGTACAACACTGGCAATCTTAGTATTGCACTCAATCTGGCTAAACCCAGAGGGATAGAGATAGTCAAACGGCTTGTTGCCCGGGCTGATGTTGTGGTGGACAACTTTGCCGGGCAGGCCATGCCGCGGATGGGACTGGGCTACGAGGAACTCAGGAAAGTGAAGCCCGATATCATCATGCTCAGTGCCTGCATGCAGGGGCAGACTGGCCCCTACGCCACTCTCCCCGGGTCAGGCGGACATCTGGTGGCCCTGTCTGGCTTCACTTATATTACCGGCTGGCCTGACCGTCAGCCCGCCGGTCCGCATGGGCCCTACACAGACTATATCGGCCCCCGTTTTTGCCTGACGGCTATCCTGGCAGCTCTCGACTACCGCCGACGCACCGGTAAAGGGCAGTATATCGATGTTTCTCAGTATGAGACCAGTATCCATTTCCTGGCCCCCTTGCTGCTCGATTATACGGTTAACGGACGGGTGGCCGGCGGCATGGGCAACCGTTGCTCTTATGCCGCCCCCCACGGTGCCTACCGGTGCCATGGTAAAGACAGATGGTGTGCTATCGCCGTATTTAGCGATGGCGAATGGTCGAGTTTCAGAAAAGTTATCGGCAACCCGCCGTGGTCCAAAGACCCCAGGTTCGGCACGCTCCTCGGCCGGAAAAAAAATGAAGATGAACTAGACAGGCTAGTGGAAGAATGGACAGTCAATTACCCGGCGGAACAAGTGATGACCATGATGCAGTCAGCAGGCGTGGCTGCCGGAGTACTCGAAACCAATCAGGATATGATGGAGCATGACCCTCAATTGAAGCACCGCCACTTCTTCCGGGAGCTCGACCATCCGGAAACCGGTCCCTATCACGCTCCCGGCTCTGCTTTCAACCTATCGAGGGCAACTTACGAACTGAAGCGTGCCCCCTTGCTGGGTGAGCATAATGAGTATGTTCTCAAAGAGCTTCTCAGTATGTCTGATAGTGAAATTGCCAAGCTCAGCGCCGAAGGAGTCCTCGAATAACCCTGCTACCGGGCTTGAAAAGAACAGGAGAGAATAGTAAATTAGGTGACATCAAATTTAATTAACGCAACGACTGAAGCAAGGAGTAAGTGAAATGACGGGAGAAAGAGACCCTATTCTGGAAGAATATGAGGCGCAGGTAGGGAAAGAAGCCTTGCCCCAACCCTGCAAATTTGTAACCGAAAAAGGGGCCATGCAGAAAGTCGCCTGGGCTGCCGGAGACACTAACCCTTTATGGTGGGATGAAAAATACGCCCGCTCGACCTGTTTTGGAGGAATTATCGCTTCTCCAATCTTCTTATTATGGTTTCCGTTGCGGGGCATGTGGCCTTCCCAGAGAGATGCTGCCCTTAACCCAAAAGTTGAACTTCATTTTTCGGCTGGTGGAACGCTTCTCCGTAACGTTGTCGGTGGCAGACAAGATGAGTGGTTCCGTCCCATCAGACCGGGTGATACTATCAGCCTTTCCCTCAAGCTGCAAAGTGTTAAGAAACGATGGAGTAAAGCACTGAATAATAACATGTATATCCTCGATGATAAACTTGTCCTGAAAAACCAATTTGGCCAGATAGTTGCTACCGAGCTACGTACCTCGATACGTATTCCTGAAAAATAAGGAGTATCCCCCAGCGCCGAATTAATGCGAAAAATCGGCGACACTCTATCTTAAGTCAGTACCGCCGATTTCTTTTATAACCGACCAAGTAGGCGTCCAGCATGCGTACAGGCTGACAAATTAGTTACTAAATACCTTTATCATCCGCCATTTGTACTGAGTTTTTTAAAGTGATAGCATAGTCAAGAAGTTAACGAACATTGACCGCACCGCCAGTACCTGGCATAGGTTAGCTAGACTTCTGGAGGAGAGGGTAATGAAACTCTTTGAACCGATAATAATCAGGGGTATGGAACTCAAAACCGCATCATTATGCCGCCAATGCAACTCGACCTTGGTTTCCGCAGCCAGAAAGCAAGAGCTTTTTATACCGAACGCGCCCGCGGCGGATGTGGCGCCATTATCATGCCGGTGACCTCAGTCGATGCCTTTATCTCCGACGAGGTCTGGGGACAAGCGGGGCGTACTGACCAATTCATCGAAGGTTGCCGACTCTTCACCGACGATGTGCATGCTGCCGGCGCCAAAGTCGGCATACAAATTCGTCATAACAAATATCTACCATCTGGTATCGGCACGCATGACGCCAGAGGGAAACCAATTGCACCCTCAGCCGTCGGTAACCGTCAGGAGCTGACCATCCCGGAGATAGAAGAAATTATCACCAAGTTCGGCCAGGCTGCCGCTGCCTGCAAGCGGGCTGGCTTCGACTTTGTCGAAAGCCACGGCGCCCACGGCTATCTTACCTGTGAGTTCTTCTCTCCAATAGACAACCACCGTGATGACAAATATGGTGGCGACCTCCGCCGCCGCATGAATTTCGGCCTGGAATCAGTCAGGGCAATGCGCGCTGCCGTGGGCGATAACTACCCTATTTTCTTCCGGTTGGGCGCCACCGGAGACCGTCTCGGCGACATCTCCCTCAATGATGCCTGTGAATTCGCTATCGAACTGGAAAAGGCTGGAGTTGATTGCTTGGATGTCTCAGTAGGAACGCTAACTAAACTCGGGGCTTCAGTCCACCCCGCACCTGACCAGCCGATGGGTACCTTCGTCTACCTCGCCGAGACCGTTAAGCACCATATCAACGTTCCGGTTGTTGCGGTCGGCCGTATCAATAAGCGGGAGATTGCTGAAGCTATCCTGAAAGATGACAAAGCCGACCTTATTGCCATCGGCCGCCAGCTTATTGCCGACCCCTACTGGCCCCAGAAGGTTGCCACCGGCAGGCAAGATGAAGTGAGACCCTGCCTTAGCTGCAACATGTGCATGGAGACAGCCCGCAGTGGTAATGGTTTCCGTTGCACCGTTAACGCCTTCGCTGGCCGGGAAGCCGAGTGGCCCATAACACCGACTTCAAAGAAAAAACGTATCTCCGTCGTCGGCGGAGGACCGGCGGGTATGGAGGCTGCTCGCTGGGCTGCCCAGCGCGGCCATCATGTCACTTTGTTTGAGAAAGCCAGCTTACTGGGAGGCCAGCTTAATTTAGCCAAGGTGCCACCTTACAAGAAGGAGATTGGCGAGTTCCGCGGCTACCTGGTTCGTGAGATAGATAAAGCTGGTATCCAGGTAAAGCTCGGCAACGAGGCCTCCGTCCAAACAATGGTCGGAGACAAGCCAGACGCCGTTATCATCGCCACCGGTTCGGTCCCCTTCACACCGGACATACCGGGTGTGGCAAGACCAAACGTAGTAGGTACTCTTGATGTCCTCAATGGCCAGCCCGTCGGCCAGAATGTAGTGGTGGTGGGCGGCGAACTGGTCGGCTGTGAAACAGCCGATTATCTGGCCACCCAGGGGAAAAAGGTAACCGTTACACGCCGAGGTACCGAGATGGCTCTCAACATGTCGAAGGAAAATAGGGAAAGCCTGCTCAAACGTCTCAAAGAGCAGGGTGTTACCTTACTAACCTCCGTTAAATATGAGGAAATAACGGATGATGGTTTAGTAATTATCCAAAACGGCCAGCGGCAGACCGTCGAAGCCGATACTATCGTTCTGGCCGCCGGAGCAGTCGCCAGCAACCAACTGGCCCGGGAGCTCGAAGGTAAAATCGGTAAGATATTCATCATTGGTGATAGTCTGACGCCGGGTAGCATCCTCGAAGCGACCGCCAGCGGGACAAAAGCCGGACTGGAAATCTAGCTCTCGCTAAAAAACCGCTTATCCGATTACGCTGATTTTAAACCGGAGGAGTAAGGATGATGGCCAAAAACAAACAGGAGTGGATAAAGAGTACCTTAGCACCGACGTTGCAGCCTTCCAAAGAGCGGCAAAGTAAATTTTCGGTAAGCTCCGGAATAACACTAGATACGGTCTATACTCCCGAAGATTTAAGTGGCTCCGACTATAATCGAGACCTTGGTTATCCCGGTGATTATCCTTATACCCGGGGCGCTCACCCCAACATGTATCGCGGCAGATTATGGACCATGCGTCAGTATGCCGGCTTCGGCACCCCCCAGGAGACTAACCAGCGTTTTCGCTGGCTCTTAGACCAGGGACAGACCGGATTAAGCGTTGCTTTCGACCTGCCGACTCAAATTGGCTACGATTCAGACCACCCGCTCGCCAAGGGGGAAGTAGGCCGGGTCGGAGTGGCGGTGGACTCCCTTCGAGATATGGAGACTATTTTTGCCAAAATTCCTCTGGATAAGATAAGCACGTCGATGACAATCAACGCTACCTGTAATATCCTGCTGGCCATGTATATCGCCGTAGCCAAAAAGCAGGGTGTCAAGCCAGCCGACCTACAGGGGACCACTCAAAACGATATCCTGAAAGAGTATATTGCCCGCGGTACCTATATTTACCCGGTAAAGCCTTCCATCCGTTTGATTACCGACTCAGCTGCCTACTGCAGCCAGAACCTGCCCTATTGGAACTATATCAATATTGCCGGCTATCATATTCGCGAAGCTGGGGCAAATGCCGCCCAGGAGATAGGTTTCACACTGGCCGATGCTATCGAGTACGTCCGCGCTTTTATGGATGCCGGCCTGGCCGTGGACTCCTTCGCCCCACGGATATCGTGGATTTTCGAAGTCCACAACAATTTCCTGGAAGAGGTCGCCAAGTTCCGGGTATTGCGGCGTCTCTGGGCCAAGATTATGCGTCAGGAATTCAAGGCGAAAGACCCCCGTTCCTGGATGTTCCGCACCCACGTCCAAACCGGAGGAGTAACGCTGACTACCCAACAACCAATGAACAACATCGTTAGAGCCACTATCCAGGCGCTCGCCGGCGTGTTGGGGGGCGTCCAATCTATGGCCGTCTCGTGCTATGACGAAGGAATTTCTCTGCCGACAGAAGCCGCCCAGCTGCAATCGCTGCGCATTCAGCAAATCATCGCCCATGAAAGCGGAGTGGCTGATACCGTGGATGCTTTAGGCGGGTCCTATTGCATCGAGTACCTTACCAATAAACTGGAACAAGAGGCTCTCCACATTATGGAGAAGGTCGAAAACCTGGGCGGGGCCGCGGCAGCTATTGAACAGGGCTATCAGCAGAGAGAAATTCAAAAAGCAGCCTACCTGTACCAGAGAGAAATCGAGGGAAATAATCGCATCGTCGTCGGCATCAACCAATTTATTACCCCTTCGCCCCAAATATCACGGCTAAAAATAGACCCAGCGGTTGAAACAAAGCAAAAAGAAAGCTTGGTTGTCCTCAGGAAAAACCGGGACAATACCCGCGTTAATTACACTCTCCGGCGCCTTGAGGAAGCTCTTACCGGCAACGAAAATACCATGCCTTTCTTGCTTGAATGCGTTGAATCCTACGCTACCATCGGCGAGATGTGTGATACCATGCGGAAAGTATTCGGCACGCACCGGGAACTGGTCTCGTTATAGAATCAATTTGTTAGAGATGTAATCCGTCCAGTCCGGGAGAAATTACGGCGGCCAACCATCAAGAAGAGATATTTTGTCGAACCGGCCTGGATGGTGGACGCAGAATGGCAAATACAATCGCTGACATAATCATTAGCGCCCCGCTGATCCAGAGCGTCAGGTTGTAGCTCCGGGTAACATCGAATATCATGCCGGCAGCCACCGGCATCACGGCAGCGGCGAGACCGGTGAACATACTCATTAAACCCCTTATTGTGGCGAACCGCCGCCGCCCGAAAAGGTCGCCGACCAGTGCCCAAGTCTGCGGACCAACGGATTCACCGATGGCCATGAATGCCACGAGCGTCCACAGTTGCCAGCCAAGTTGGGCATAATTCAATAGCATCAGAACAGTAGCTCCGACCACGCTGCCAAGCGCTATGACACGGGCTCTCGAAAAGCGGTCACCGATCCAACCTATCAAAATCCGCAATGGGATTGAAATCAAAGCCATCGTTCCGAGCATGAAAGCTCCGGTTGGTTCACTCGTCCCTTTCCACACCATAATCGGCACGAAATGAATGATGAATGCCATGTGGCCGGCAATACGCAAACACGTCGCCAAGGTTACTACCCAGAAGCTGGCTCTTCTTAATGCCTCAGCGGCAGTGAAATCTGCTTCTACCGGCACGGAAGGTTCATCCATGCCCTGGTTCATTTCAACCTTGGCGCTATCACCATCAGGTAATAATCCCATGCTTTCCGGCGAACGGCGGAACACTACTGACAAAGGAACAATTACAACTAGAGACACGAGCCCGGACAACAAGGCAGTGGTCCGCCAGCCATAAAGCTGGATGCCTGTGGAGAGCGCGGGTGGTATAAAGGCGCCACCTATTCCCATAAAAGCCATTACAATACCCATCGCCAGACCACGCCGGCGGACAAACCAGGAGGTGACGGATGCCATCGGCACATGCATCACACCGGCATTGAAGCCGAAGGAAATAACCCCCATGTATACCAGAAGAAAAGTAAGGAAACTATCCACCTTAGAGAGCAGAATATAGCCTATCCCCATCATACTGGCCGCAGCGAATATTACCTTGCGCGGTCCTAACCGGTCGATAAGATAGCCGGCCGCCGGCCCCTCGATGGAACCCTCAGCCCGGGAAAGGGAGAAGACCAGAGACGTAGCCGCACGGCTGAGATTCAAGCTCTCAGTGATGGGAAGAAAGAATACCGAAAAGCCATAAAAGCATAAGCCAGACCCCAAAGCACTGGCAATACCGCTGGCAGCCACGATACGCCACCCGTAGAAGGCTTGTCCCGCGCGCTTAACGATTGGCCAGTTCCGCACATTTTCCAGCAAAATACCACCTCACCATGAACCAAAAGCGTTGACGAGAATACGGCCTTTGTTACCTCTTTCCACGGACCGTCCTCCCCATTTTATCATATCCGAAAAAGCTATATTCTCAGGACGGAGAAGACGATATAAGCCAGCCTGTCCGGATGGAAAAGGGGGGCCAACTTTTCAGAAGTTGACCCCCCTATTACCCCGAAAACAATCTAAGTTACAGGCAAATGTTGTCTATCGACTTATTATTGATTTCTTCAAAGCCTAGTGAATCCAGGCATACTTATAGTTATCATAGTGACTCGGCTTCGTCCAGCCCCTTTGGCTCTAATGGCCCAACGATTTCTTTAGGTCCTGGTCAAGCCAGATAAGTTGAGCATAATCCAGGTCACCAAAGACCTGCCAGTTTCTTTCACCACTGTAAGCCTTGACCCAGGGCCACCATACGTCGTAGATGTACCCTGCCGGGAACCCGATACCGTAGCACTGGTCGAGGGTATGAACCGCGATTTCCTTCATCAGCTTGTTCCGTTCAGCCGGGTTGTTTGCCATCGGCCAGCTGTTCATCTTGGCGTACCGCTCATTAATATAGGGGTCATCAACAATACTGGAGTTCCCGGGCATTTTCGGCTTCAGATCAACCAGCTTATATGGATTAATATGTGTCACCAGAGAATAGCAGCACTCTTTAAATGCCTTACCGCGATACGAAGAGTAATAGACGCTGTATTCCTTGGCATCAAGATCTAGGTCAACACCAATAGCTGCCAGGTAGCTTTTGAATATTGACAGTTCGTCTAGCATGAGGCCGCTTCTTCCTGAACCGCTTGATGAGCAAATTACCGATGTCTTGAAGCCATTGGGATAACCGGCGTCAGCCAGGAGCTGCTTGGCTTTGGTTGGATTATAACTAAAAAGCTCCTGAACCGAGGGAGGCAGCTGCTCTAATGGAGTATAACAATCCGGAGTTATTTTCGAGACAGGGTGGGTTATCAGTTCAGCATCACCCTGCCAGTAGTCTTCGAGGATTGCGTTGAAGTCAATCGCCATGTGCATTGCCTGGCGCACTTTGACGTCATAGAAAGGCAACTCGGGATTATCAACCCGCATATGCAATTGATAAGTACTCGACGCCGGAGCAGAGACATATTTTAACTCCGGGCACGTTTTCAACAGGCTGTCCTTGTCTTCCCGGCCAATAATACCAGATGGTAGTGAATCAATCTTGGCAGTCCGCATTGCGGATATTATGGTGGACATGTCGGTTATGATGAGCCACTTGACCTTGTCAATATATGGCAGACGGTTCCCGGGATGCATCGGGTCATCCTGCCAGTAGTTAGGGTTCTTCGTGAAGGTTGCCGAGCTCCCCCCGACATAGTCGGTCAGCAGAAACGGCCCTGTACCAACAATATTGTGCCAATCGCGTACATCGCCATACAGCGCGATTGATTCCGGCGGACCAGCCATGGCAAGCAAACCTGTAAGACCCTCAATTGCCGCCAGTGTCGGTGATACCGCAGTATCCGCGCACTTGATAACACAGGTATATTTATCGGTGGCGGTGGCCGAGACATACCACGCGAGGTTTTGCAGACGGAGATATGCCGTGCCAATGGTAAAATTTTGGTCAATAATAAAGGCGGCATCTGCGGCGGTAAACTCCCGGCCGTTGACCGGCGGCTTATTCTGCCAGTGAATGCCCGGGCGGATGTGCAAGATAACCGTTTCAGGGTCAGGTGCCTCCCAGCTTTCGGCAAGACGTCCCTGCATTATCGGCCAGAGGTACGGGGAGGCTCCGATAATGCTCTGATATTCACCGGTGCCGCTGGGCCCCTTTGTCCAGTCATATTGCAATAAATGGTCACAAACGAGGTGGTCGGGCCAGGCAAGTTGACCGCCAGAGGAGTTGTAACACTGGTCAAAAGTCACAAAATCATTTTGTATAACGTCGGTAAATGTTCCCCCATACTGGGGCTTTTCCACCGAGCGACCAAGCACATCGTTCACCATTTCTTTTTGGGATGTTGGTGCGGGTGTGGGAGTTGGTGCGGTAGGTGTCGGTGTGGGTGCTGGTGTTGGTAAGGGCGTTACTGACGCGGGAGCACAGGAGAAAACAAGGAACACGACTAAGAACAGGAGCAGGAATGATAACCAGGTAGCCTTGGCCTTCATCATAACCTCCTTCTCAAACCTAGAAGCAGGCTTAGCTCCAACCGCCGCAAGTATAACATCCGCTATTTCCGGTGTCAACAATATCGGGATTGTTTCCTTCTAAGATTAGCCATCACTCTTGACTTAGCGTAATATTTCTGGCAAAGTAGCTAGAATCAGGAGTCTGATATTCTCAGGGACTATCCGTAACGGACTAGCTGGTAGGGATACGAATGTGACTGTCTCCAAGGCAAAGAGTGGTATTTTTTACGGCTGGTGGGTCCTTCTTCTGCTCTCGTTGAGCCATTTCTACAATGCCGGCAGCTTCATGAATGGTTTCACCGCCTTCTTTAATCCTATTATTGACGAGTTCGGCTGGACTTATGCCCTAGTCTCTTTAGCCGTCAGTTTTCGCGGTCTGGAGAGCGGGCTCGTGGCGCCGATTGCCGGTGTGCTCGTCGATAAATTCGGCCCCAAGGCGATGATTCTTTTTGGTACGGCGGTTATGGGGGTTGGCTTCCTGTTCTTCAGCCACGTCAATAATTTAACTACTTTTTACGCGGCTTCAGTGGTTATCGCCATCGGCTCCAGCTTTAATTCCGGGGTAGCCACCTTCCCCGCAATAGCCGGCTGGTTTAAACGCCGGACGACCCTGGCCATGGGCTTGTTGACAGCAGCCTGGGGCGCCGGCGGGCTGATGGTCCCCATCCTTGTTTCTCTAATCGACCGGTTTAGCTGGAGAACCGTACTTCTGGGGATTAGCTTCGGGACGTTCTTGCTGATTGTGCCGATGGCTTTAGGCGTAAAAAACCCACCGCGGGATGTACCTTCCCTTAAACAGCCAACCGATTCCGAAGTAAGAGCGAGCCCCGACGGGTTGACTACCAGGGAAACGCTGAGGACAAGAGAATTCTGGTTACTCTGTGCAATAGTCTTGTTCGGAAACCTGAGCGGGCTTGCGATCCTTTCCCACCAAATCCCTTATCTGGTCAGCATCGGCATATCGAGAGAATCCGCCGGATTTACGGTAATCATCTTTTCTTTAGGGAATATTGCCGGCCGACTGGGCCTCGGCTGGCTTGGCGATATTCTGGGCAACAGATGGTGCCTTCTCGTCGCCGTTCTGACACAGGTGACCGGCACGTTCATTTTTGCCGTGGCCACAAGTGTACCCCAGTTTATTCCCGCTCTCATCCTCCTTGGCATCGGTTTCGGCGGAATGGTACCGCTGCGTCCGGCCATACAAAGAGAACTATTTGGCATCAAAGCTTTTGGCACTATCGGCGGACTGTTCATGGCCTTTGGTACCCTGGGGGGTATAATATCACCCGTTTTTGCCGGCTGGATGTACGATGTTGGCCGGAACTACCGCCTCGCCTGGATTATTCTGGCCACCGTGACTCTAACCACCGTCCCGCTCATCCTGGCCATCCGCAAAAGCACCTCAGCCGGGTTCGAGCCACAAGCAAAGCTTTAAGCTACTAATAACTTCAGCCCTAAGGCTTCTCACGTAACGCAAAGCCGAGACCTAATTCGTTGAGTTTGCGGCGGGAAGGTACGCCGGCTTTAGTCCAGCCCCTTATTTTATAGTAACTGTCCAGAAATTCATCCTGGTATCTCACTATCTGACCTTCACCTGAAGCCTCCCGAGTATGGAGAGGCTCAGTGAGCATCCGCTGCGGCAGAGTGTCTTGCCGTCGATTAAAGCCCTCGCGTACATTGAACGCCCGTTCCAGGTTAAAGATGCGCTCACCGACCCGCCACAGGTAATCATTATCGGCCAGTTTACCGATACCCCTGGCTTCTGCCAGCATTTTCCCGAAAAGCGGCACAACCCAATCCCAGCCGGTGGCGAAGGTGCAGATAATCCCGGTCTCTTTCCAGGCAGTACCATCCTGATTGTAAACAACTATGTCCGCATTTTCTACCTCAGCAAAACGGTCGGTCGGCCTGGGCTCGATTGCCCCAAAAACATCCTGCCGGGCATACCCGTAGCAGTGGCTGGCGCCGATACTGGCGGTGGCATAATTAAAGCCCTGTGATTTGGCTCCTCTCGGCTCATAGGCCGGTATTTCCAGTCCTTTCACCTGGATGGCATAGGCCTCGGCCCCCTTGCCGATGCTTGCCGCCGCCCGCAGGGAACCTTCGGCCAGCAAATCACCAATGCCCTCGCGCTCGGCAATCTTCTTGACCAGCGCTACCATGGCAGCGCTGTTGCCATATATCAGCTCAAGCCCGTCAGTATCTGCCTTACTTAGCAAGCCTTTTTCATAAAGTTCGTAGGCAAACCCGATGCAACTGCCGGTACTGATGGTATCCAGCCCCATATCGTCGCAAAGCTGGTCAGCGGCGATACTGGCCGCAATATCGTTACTTTCTATCGGGCCGGTGAATGCCCAGATGGACTCGTATTCCGGCCCTTCGCTATGAGCACCGGCATAAGGCCCGGAGGTAACTGAGTGGGCTTTACCGCAGCGCGCCGGGCAGGAATAGCAGCCCATTTCCCCCGTCCTCAACTTCCGGTATTCTTTACCCGAAATTTTAGTACGGCCAAGATGTTGCCCGTAACGGAAGTTCCGTACCGGATAAATACCAAGGTCGTTGGTAACATCTTGAGTACGGGTCGTGCCCCATTCCCGGTGATTTTGAAAAGCTTTGCTCTTCTGAATAAGGGCCACCTGCTCCTTCACCAGGCTGTTATACCTATCTGGGTCGGAGACTTGCACCCGGCGCTGTGAGGTAATTGCAATTGCCTTCAGGTTTTTCGAACCCATCACGGCACCGGTACCGCAACGGCCGGCCGTTCTCCGACCGCTGACGATGGCCGCATATTTCACCAATCTTTCACCGGCCGGCCCGATACAAGCCGTCCGGGTGCTCCGCCCATGGTTTTGGACCAGCCATTCCTGCGTCACTCTGGTATCTTTCCCCCATAATTCGGCAGCATCACAAATCTTGGTATCATCGTCGGCTATATGAAGATAAACCGGCTTTTCCGCCTTGCCCTCGATAACAATGAACTCGTAGCCGGCGAACTTCAGCCAGGCGCCAAAATCGGCCCCGCACACCGACCGGGCAAAGGCGCCGGTCAGGGGACTCTTCGTGCAGGCCATCCACCGCGATACTCCCTGAGCTGAACTACCCGCCAGCGGGCCGTTCAGCATCAAGAGTTTGTTTTGCTCACCAAGCGGGTCGATGCCGGAGGGTAACTCCTGATAAAGGTACCTGATGCCATAACCTCTACCCCCGATGAAATCTCTAGCAATCTCCTCGGGTACGTCCTCTGTCCCAATTTTGCCACTTGAGAGATTGACTCTAAGAAATTTACCTGTATTTATCGCCATGTATGCCTCCCGTACTACTTGATTCAACCACCAATAATAATGTACATTATGTCAATTCTATCCCCTTCGCTTACTGGTTTAGCCAGTTCTTCGGGATAGGCACTAATTCCGTTGACGCAAACATCAAGTTCTCCCCGTAATTTTCCGTCCCCAGTAAATAGCCGAGTCTGCAACCCGGGAAACCGTTTGACGAGATAACCAAGGCATTCACCGACTGTCTGCCCGGCCACATAAATTTGCCTGACGTTACCCGTAACATGCTCCAGGAATTGCGGAATATGGACTTCCACACCCATTCTCATTAACCTCAACCAGTCACGGTCACCTTAATGATTTATGACTGCGGTATATCTTACTAATATCCTACGGCACAGAAGAGGGAAATTCAACAATCGTGCGTCTGGGCCCTAAACGACGGCAAGATGCCCCACACGTACTGGACGGTTGACGCAACATTGACAACACGGCACCGCTCTTGTAATTTAGTAACAAGATGCCGCAGGACAGCCAACCGGTATCGTTTACCACCCGGGAAGTGTCACACATCGTGGGTGCCAGTCCCCGTCGGCTTGCTTATTGGGACAAAACGGGACTCTTGAGTCCAAGCCTGGGTCCAGCCTCAGGCAGAGGTTCGCGTCGCCTTTATTCACTGCAGGATATCATCGAATTGAAACTCCTGCTGCGGCTACTCAAGAGTTCGATGTCCCTACAGCGAGTACGGGCAAGCCTCCGCTTTATCAGAGAGCGCCCCGAGCCATTAGCCTCCCTGATAATTATGACCGACGGTAAAACAATATACCTGTACCAGAATGATAACGTTCTTGTGGACACGTTAAAACACGGGCAAGCAATACCGCGCATCGTGGTGCAGGATTTGATTACCGAAGTGCAGCAAAAAGTCAGCGAGTCTTTCAACGGTGAAACTAAAGGCGATGAGCGTAAATGACGCTGCAACAACCGTAATCGGTCTTGCTATTGTCCCAAGGCACTGGGCCGAACTCCCAGCGTCACCGGCACTTGAACCTGGTTAACATCGCGCAGCACCGTTAAAGTAATTGTCTCACCAACAGCCCCGAAGCGAGCTAAGAAAGTGACAAGTTCATCTGAACTTTTCACCGTTTGTCCGTTGTAAGCAACGATGACATCGCCCCCAACAAATGTATCTTGCCCGTTGATAGTAACCGGAGTTTCGCTCGCTTTAAGACCGGCTTTATCGGCCGGGCTACCGGTAGTGACGTCCTCAACCAAGGCGCCACGCTGGTTCGCCGGTAAATTCATCGCCGTGGCGAGGTCGGGGCTCAGCGAAACAACCGCAATCCCGAGGTAGGGATGCTCATAGTGTCCGGTTTTAATCAACGCCGGTACGACTTTTTGCACGATAGCCGAAGGGATAGCAAAACCCACACCGGCGGATGTTCCCGATGTGGTGGCAATGGACGAGGTCACGCCGATTACTCTGCCCGTATCGTCCAGCAATACACCTCCGGAATTTCCCGGATTGATGGCCGCATCAGTCTGTACAATATCCGGAATACTGTAATTCGGCCCCATCGCACTTTCGGTAGAGGGTAGAACCCGCCCCAGGCCGCTGATGAATCCCACCGTCATCGTACCCTGAAGACCGAAAGGATTACCGATGGCAATGGCCAGTTGCCCGACCTGAAGCTGAGTCGAATCAGCCATCGTAACCGGCTGCAACTGCACGCCATCGGTGCTTACCTTGATTACCGCCAGGTCACTATCGACGTCGGTACCCATCAGAGTAGCTTCAGCAACGGTACCATCGTAAAAAGTGACGGTAATGCGGCTAGCCCCATCCACAACATGGTTGTTGGTTACGATATTACCCTGGTTATCCCACACAAACCCGGAGCCCAGCGCCCCACCGCCGGGACTAAGCAGAGTGCCTTGAAGAACCACCTGAATATTGACGACCGATAGATTCGTCTGGTTATAAATGGAGGCGAGCGTTGCTTCAATATCAGCTACCGTACCAGCCACAGAGCTTGGCGGAGGAGAGCTTACCGGAGGCGGTGTCGTCGTTGGTTCAGAAACAGGCGGCGCTGCGGTTCCACGTGGGAACGCACATCCTGTCAGGAGAACGACCAATATCACGATTACTGAGAGCAGCCACTTATTTACTTTCATCGACATATACCCCCGTTAATCATTAGCTACTAGTATTGTCACTCGTTTTATAAGGTGACACACGAGGCTAGTCACCCCGACTCTACTTATCCTAGCATCGAGAATATAGCGAAGTTATAAAATTAGGATGTAAACTATTACAAAAACATATCATTGTCCCAAGGGCATAGCATAAACCCAGGCGCAACCGATTTTAGTCAGGCAAGCCGGACGAAAAGTCTTAAGTTTACCAGATGAGAAACGGCCCTGATAAATGAAGATAAACAGTCCAGAAGGATTCTATCTTTTAAGCAGTTGGGTGTTTGCCAGTCAACCCTTTCCCCTGGCTCAGCCAGACGGCGGTTTTGACAGCCTCTTCCATACTTTCGGCATTGGCAATACCCTTCCCGGCGATGTCGAAGGCAGTACCATGGTCAACGGCCGTACGCAGAAAAGGCAGGCCGAGGGCAACACTCACACTCTTTTCAAAGCCATGAACCTTGACCGGGATATGCCCCTGGTCATGGTGCATGACCAGTACAGCATCGAATTCACCTTTGATGGCGCGATTAAAGATTGAGTCGGCCGGGTAAGGGCCGTGAGCATCGATACCCAGATTTACCGCTTCCCTCACCGCGGGAGCAATCTCATCAATTTCCTCCCGCCCAAACATACCGTCCTCCCCGGCGTGAGGATTTAGTCCGGCGACACCGAGGCGCGGTCGCCCGAAGCCCCATTGCCGGAAAGACTCATCGGTAAGCTTGAGTCGGCCTAATATCCGTTCCTTTTTGACATGGTCGCAAGCTTCTTTCAAAGAATAATGAGTGGTGAGATGGACACAACGGAGATTACCTACGGCCAGCATCGTGGCATATTCTTTGACCCCGGTAGCCTGGGCCAGATACTCCAGGTGTCCCAGCCCCGGATAGCCCCCCCGCATGGTCGCTTCTTTATTGATGGGGGCAGTGACCATGGCTGTCACTTCACGGTTGAGGGCCAGTTTCATGGCCTTTTCGATAAACTCCATGGACGCCCGACCGCACTCGGCGGAGACCTGACCTATCTTCACCTGGTCCCAATCCAGATTGCGCATGTCAAGAATATCGATAGCGCCAAATTCACCCTTCGCGTCCGAAGCTTTCTCTGCCGGATGCAGGGTAAGCGGCTTTTTTATAAGCTCAATGGCGGCACGCATCGTCGCACTTTCACCGACGAGCAGCGGACGGCACATCTCATAAATTGTTTTGCTGGAAAGGGCTTTGGCTACTACTTCCGGCCCGATGCCCGCCGGGTCGCCGATGGTAATCGCAATGATAGGCCTCGCTTCAATCATATCCCGCCTCCTTCAAGCTCACAACCTTACACACTAAACCGACTTATACTGTAACAGGAATTTCTTATCAGGCAACTTTGCTACAACTTCGGCGATATTACCGAAATAGATGCAATGGCTGGGACAGGCAGCGACGCAAGCCGGCGGTAACCCCCGTTCCAATCTGTCCACACAAAGGTCACATTTCTGTGCTTTCTCCTGCTTCTCATCGAATTCAATAGCGCCAAGGGGACAACCCTGAATACAGTCCCGGCAGCCGATACAGGCCTCTTCGTCAATTATGACGATGCCATCTTCTCTCCTGACAATAGCTTTAGCAGGGCATATTTCCAAACAGGCGGGACGGCTACAGTGCAGGCAATGGGCTGCCGTGTACTTGAACCGTCTTTTACTCTCTGCCTCGATAGTACCGTCCGAAGAGACTTTAATCCACCGTGGGCCGACGGGCAGATTATGTTCCTGCTTACAGGCTATCTCGCAGGCATGGCAGCCAACACAGTCCTCCGTATTCACTATCAAAGCGTATTCCATCGATATTCCTTTTATTCCACCGGAGATATCCGGCAGAGCAATACCCTGAGGCTGGTGGCGCCCATGGCGATGTCGTAGCTCTCCGGGTCGTTATCAGTCACGATATTGATATTCGATTTATTCCAGCCGTGGTCGGCGGTAGTTACTTCGGGAAACCACCAGCCGTGCTGGGCACTTACCACTCCGGGGTCGATTCCCGTGGTGAGTTTTGCCCGCTGCTTGACCTTACCCCGGGGAGTCTCGATGAAGACCCACTGGCCGTCTCTTACGCCATGTTTTGCCGCTGTATCAGGATGGATTTCAACCAGAGGGTCCGGTTGAATTTCCCGTAGCCACGGAATCATGCGGTGCTCCGAATGGAAAAAGACGGGAGACCGGGCGCCCGTGATGAGGATATACGGGTATTGTGCGGCTAACTCCGGCTGGCTCAGCGGACTTTCCGCCGGTTCCCGATACCTGGGCAAAGGGTCATAGCCCCATTGCTCCATAATCGTGGAGTAAAGCTCAACTTTCTTAGTTGGCGTTGAGAAACCCGTCGCCTCGTATTTCCGGTACTTCATACCGGCATCAAGATAATCCATTTCGCGGAACTGCTGCCAGGTAAGACCGGATGGCTCAAGGACAAAGTCAAGGTCGTCCTCAATGCTGTCTTTCCAGTATTGTTCCTGCCCCAGCTTCTTACCCAACTGCATGAATATCTCGTGGTCGGAGCGGCATTCGCCAATCTGTACGATTTTCTTGCGGGGATATAAATAGCGCTGGCGCTTCCAGTAATCACCGATGTCTTCCATTTCCAGCCAGGTTGTCACCGGCAGCACGATGTCGGCCAGCTCGGCGGTCGGGGTCATAAAGAAATCCGCCACCACCATGAAATCAACCTGACTTAGTGCCCGATAGACTTCGGCCGCATTGGCCCGGGTAATAACCGGATTGGTACCATGAAGCTGGACAGCTTTCACCGGATAAGGTTTTCCGGTAAGGATAGCATCCCACACCATCTTGGGCGTGATGACGGCGATTCTATCGGCCAGCTTGTAAGTTGCTCCACCCAACCGCTTGGCAACCTGTTCGGCAGGCAAGTCACGGTGGAGGGCAAATTTACTGATGGGTTGCATCGGCGGTGGGGTGAAAAAGGCGTTACCGCCGGGCACATCGAGATTACCCGTCATCGCCATCAGGGCAATGAGGGTACGGATATTATCGGTACAATTCACCGTCTGTTCGATGGCTACCCCCCACTGGATACACGCCGGTTTAGCCTGGGCAAAAAGCCGGGCGGCGGCCTTAATCTTCTCGGCGGGCACCCAGGTAATAGCTTCTACTTTTTCCAGCGGATATTCACGGGCACGCTCGACGAATTTATCCCAACCGTGGATGTACTTGCTGACGAACTCTTTGTCATAGAGACCTTCGTTAATTATCACGCTAGCGATACCCAGCGCCAGCGCCGTGTCCGTCCCCGGGCGAAGCTGCAGCCAGAGGTCGGCCCGGCCTGCCAGATAGGTCAATCTAGGGTCGACCACAATCATTTTTGCGCCTGCGGACAATACCCGGCTCAGGTTCTCGCCGCTATATTCGTCAGGGCTGGTGATGACCACGTTGCTGCCCCACACCATCACGCATTTCGGGTTGGCATCGTAATCGCACACCGGCATTCGCCCGCAGACAATATTGGAGGTAACTATCCTCGGCCCGTAGCACATGTGGCCGGCAGTGAGGACATTCGGCGTTCCCAGCAGATTAGAAAAGCGATAGAGAAAGTTTTCGTAGTTCCGGCCGGTGCCATAACCGAGAACGATAGCCTCGGCCCCATATTCTTCTTTTATTTTGCGATATTTATCGGCAATGGTGTCCAGAGCTTCATCCCAGGAAATACGTTGCCACTTACCCTCGCCTTTATTACCGGCGCGCTTCAGGGGATAATGCAGGCGGTCGGGATGATAGACCAGCTGCAAGAAGGCAAGGCCACGACTGCACATCGAACCGTGGTTGGTCGGGAAAGACGGGTCGCCTTCAATCCTGGTAATCCGGCCGTCCTGCACGTGCACCAGCACGCCGCAGCCACCGTGACAGCCACGACAATTACTCTTGATTATCTGCTCTTTTTTCGCTTTGCTCATGCGGGTTATCCTTCACCAGGACAAAGTCGGGTACTTCAGCTTACTCTTCCACCGGCTCTTGAACAGAGGTCTCTTTTATTTTTTGCTCGGCCAGTATCTTTTTCGTCTGCTCAATCTCCTCGATGGTCACCTGTTTTCTTTTTTCCTCGAGGTCACGCATAATCTGAGCAAACCGGGGCCCTTCGGCGGCGCTTATCCATTCAAGCTGCAAACGCTCCGGCCGGATGCCGAGCTTTTCCATCCGTTCCCATAATCTTTCGACACGCCGTTTCGTCCAGTGGTTGGCGCTGATGTAATGGCAGTCGCCGATGTGACAACCTGAGACAAGCACAATGGGAGCTCCCAGTTCGAAGGCACGCAAAATAAACTTCCCGGCCACCCGGCCGCTGCACATGGTACGGATAAATCTATTATTGGGCGGGTATTGTAACCGGGAGACGCCAGCCAGGTCGCCGCCGGCGTAGCTGCACCAGTTACACAAGAAGCTGATTATCTTGGCCTCAGGTTCTTCGGCCAGGGCTGTCTCAATCTGGGCCAATATCTGGGCATCGGTGAAATGCTGCATTTCAATGGCCTGGAAGCGGCACTCTGCCGCGCAGGTACCGCAGCCGGCACAGGCCGCTTCTATCACCTGCGCCGGGGTTTTGGCCTTTACATCCACTTTGATGGCCTTGTAAGGGCAAACCCGGGCACAAACGCCGCAGGAAGTACATTTAGCCTCGTCAACCATTGCCTTAATGGCTTCACCTTTAATCTTTCCGCTATTAAGTAAAATAGAGCTTCGGGCAGCAGCCGCACCGGCCTGGGTAACGCTGTCTTTGATATCCTTCGGTGCTTCGACGCAACCGGCCAGAAAGATACCGGGCGTCGGCGCATCCACCGGTTTCAGTTTGGGATGGGCTTCCATCAAGAAACCATCCGCCGTCTGGCTGAGATTCAAGATATTAGCCAGTTGCTTCAGGTCACCCTTCGGTTCCAGTCCCACCGACAGGACAACCATATCAAGTTCGTATTTCTCGACACGGCCGGCGGTGGTATTCTCCGCCTTGATGATAAGCGTCTTTTTCTCAGGGTCTTCCGTAATATCACCGGGAATCCCGCGAATGTAGTGGACGCCTTCTTCCTTCGAACGGGTCAGGAGGTCCTCGAAGCCTTTGCCTGCCGCCCGGATATCGGTATAGAAGACGAGTATCTCCGTCTCAGGGTAATGCTCTTTAATAAGCAAGCTGTCTTTGACTGTATTCATGCAGCACACGTTGGAGCAGTAGGGATTACCGCGGTTCTCCGTCCGCGAGCCGATGCACTGGATAAAACCGATACGTTTCGGCATGGTACGGTCGGAAGGACGCACCAGTTGTCCTTCGGTAGGCCCACCGCCACATATCAGACGCTCGAATTCCATCGTGGTAATGACGTTCTCGAACCGTGTATAGCCATATTCGACGAGTTGGGCCGGGTCATAAATACCCATGCCGGTGGCGACGACGATAGTGCCGACTTCCAATTCGATTTCCCGTTCCGCCATGTGGAGGTCGATGCACTTCTTTTCGCAGGCATCGATACATTTTACGCAGGCTACCGGGTTATTTCCCAGACAATTTTCCATATCGATAAGGTAAGAAGAAGGTACTGCTTGCGGAAACGGGATATAAGCCGCTTTGCGTGACGAGAAGCCCTGCTGGAACTCGTCAGGCACTACTACCGGACAAACCTCGGCACATTTACCGCAGGCGGTACACTCGGCTTCGTCCACATAACGTGCCTTTTGCCGGACACGCACTTTGAAGTTACCTACATACCCGGAAACCTGCTTCACTTCACTATAAGTCAGTAGTTTGATGCGACCATGACGGCCGGCATCCATCATTTTAGGCCCGAGTACGCAGATGGAACAGTCCATCGTCGGAAATGTCTTGTCCAAAGCCGCCATGATGCCGCCGATAGAGGGTTTTTCCTCGACGAGATAGACCTGATGCCCTGCATCGGCCAGGTCGAGCGCCGTCTGAATACCGGTCACGCCTCCGCCGATGACCAAAGCCGCATCAGTCACCGGAATTTCGGCTTCGGCCTGTTCTTTTAATAAACGGGCCCGCGCCACGGCTATCTTAACGATATCTTTCGCCTTTTTGGTCGCAGCCTCGGAGTCGTGCAGGTGTACCCAACTACACTGTTCCCGTATGCTGGTCATCTCAAGAAGATAGGGATTAAGTCCCGCCTGGGCAATACAATCACGGAAAGTCTTTTCATGGAGCCGCGGAGTGCATGAGGCAACGACGATACGGTTCAGCTTGTGCTCGATGATAGCTTTCTTAATTTCCTGCTGGCCAGGGTCGGCACAGGTATACCTGTTTCTTATCGCGACCGCTACATCGGGAAGCTTTTCCGCATACTTCCTTACCTCTTCAGTATTAACCGAGCCGGCAATATTCAGCCCGCAATCACAAACAAAAATACCTATTCTCAATTCGGTTCCGGCCAATTGGTTTACCTCCTGTCAATGGCTTGCATGGCCAGAAATGCCAGGTCCTGGATTTCGACCGGTGGGATACTGATATTTTCGCACTTCTGAGCACACTTCAGATGTATCTGGCATTTGGGACAGGCCGTCACCAGCACATCCGCTTTCGATGCAGCTGCCTGGGACAGGCGCTGCTCCTGTATCTGACGGCTCACGGCACTGCAATGCACCCACGCACTGGCGCCACAGCAAAGCGACTGTTCCCGATTACTTTCCATTTCGACCAGTTCCAGCCCGGGTATGGACTCAAGGACCTGCCGAGGAGCATCGAACACCCGCAGGCCCCGGCCCAGCGTACACGGGTCATGAAATGTGACCCTCTTTTCTAATTTACACAAACTCAGCTTCTTGTCCTTAATCAGCGACGCGAGGACTTCAGTAAGGTGCACGACCTCGAAACCGGTACGGCCAAGCACCTCGGGATAATCTATTTTGAGCGTATAGTAGCATTCCGGACAATTGGTGATGATTTTTTTGATGCCCCGTTTCTTAAAGTCTTCATTATTAGCTCGTGCCAGCGCCACAAACCCTTCTTTATCACCCTGCAAGAGCAGGTCATGGCCGCAACAAGCTTCATTTGGCGACAGGTCAAAAGGTACTTCCGCCCGGTTCAGCAACCTCAATGCGGCTTCTACCGAGTCCAGGGTCTTCGCCCCCAGGTCTTTAAACAACACGTCAAGGTAAGGGGCACAACCGACAAAGAAAAGTGTTCCGCCGGCATGTAATCTGATGTCACGGGGCAGCCAGTCAAGGCGTGCCTGCCGCGGACCTGGCCGCGCCATCATGCGCATTAGCGTTTGTAACGTTCCGCCGTGACTGCACTGTACCTGACTCCCGGCCGAAAAAGAGTCGGCGCGGAGAGCGCGCACGAATTCAGGGAATTTTACCCGGTGGTCGCATCGCTCGAAACACATCCGGCATTCCAAACAAGACCATATCGTATCGTCAGCCTTACGCTTGTTTTCCGCCGGTTGCAACTGCCTCTGGATGATCAGACGGGGATTAAACCCCGGGTCATACTGGCTTACGGGACAGACCGAAGTACACTTCCCGCAATCGAGACAGAGTCTTACCTTGGCTTCTCTAATTTCTTTTTCGATATCAGTCAATTTATATCCTTCAAGCCACCGCCGACATTTTTTCTAATCTTGAGAGGAAGTTATTGACATGTTTTACGAACCCGGCGCCATCCCCGGCCACCAGACGGACGAGAATAAGTCTCCCTTCTCCCCAGCCCAGTAGCGACAGGACACGGCGTGCCTGGTCATACTGCTTCGCAATGCTGGCCTCGTCCGTACCGTAGAAACAGTTATCGGCCTGACACCCTAAAAGCATCACACCATCCGCACCCAGATGCAAAGCCTTGAGCATAAGGCCGGCATCTACCCTGGACAGACAATTTACTCTCACTACTTTGACCGAACTCGGATAGCTTAACCGGTTACGTCCGGCCGCTTCGACACAACTCCAGCCGTTCCAGTTACACGCAAAGACAACTACGTTGGCTGGCTCTTTCATATCACTTCACCCGACTCTTTGACGGCTCTTTCCAGCAAGGTTTTCAGAATAAATTCCATTTCCCGGTTGCTTTGAATAGGCTGCGTAATGGCTCCGGTGGGGCAACAGGCAACGCAAGCTCCGCAGCCATAACATAAAGCCGCATCAACCGAAGCATAGGTCAGGCCATCCATACCGTGCATCATGATAAAGGGGCAGAGTACGGCGCAATCCCCACAGCCTCGACACAGGCTGGTCTCGATATGCACGGCATTCGCTCTCGGAACGAACACATCCCGGCGCAAATAAGCCGCCGCCTGAGCGGCCACCTCCTGGCCTCTCGAAATCTGCTCATCGGGCGATAACTTCGCATCCGAGCAAGTTAAGAACACGCCGGCAGTCTCACCGATAGCGTATCTTCTGGTTGCGGCTGAATCGGAGCCGTTTGACCCGGCCCCTTTGGCCAGCAGACGGCCCAGAAAACTACTTTTATCAATTACTTTGCCGACAGAGAACTCTTTGTCTTCTGCAGCGCATGAATCCAGTATGATGACACCCGCCTTCGTTTGATAAGTATCCGCGTTACATTTAAGGACAACTTCAAAACTACCCGGGGAGCCATGTAATTCGACTGCTTTCGGCCAACTGCTATTCGGCACACCCAGCTCTTCAAGTTGCTTCAGCAAGCTGGTAACTCTCCGGTTGTATTCAGGCGTTAGCTCCCTCTTACTTTTTCGCGCTCCCTGTCCAAAAGCCAGGGTAACTTGATACCCTTCGACGACCAGACTTACCGCTGCCGCCAGCCCGCTGAGTCCATTGCTAAGAATAAAGGCACTGGCTTCAATGTGGCGTGCCTGCGGTACAGGAATTTCTACATGGTTGACCGCAGCCGCAATCAAGTCCGCCGCCTTCAAGGTAGCACCCCTGGTATCTTTCGTATGCGGCCAGGCACACTGCTCGCGAATATTCACAAAGTCAACCGAGATGTCACGCAGCGCCTCGAGGTTGAAATTTTGCTGGCAAAGCACACGCCGGTCGCTACAGCTAAAACATATTTGTCCCAGATTGCAGCAACGGCAGGCGGCCAGGACAACGCGCCCTAAGTTTCGGGACGCAACAAAGTCGGCTATCTGCTTCGCCCCATCGGCGGTACAGGCCTGGGATACTTCATGAACGCTATATACTTCCTCAAGTTTTAATACTTCTTCGGTCACTTCTTCGAAGTCAACCACGGAGCTGATACTGCCGCCACAACTGCAAAGGACTACCCCTGTCTGTCCGCCATTCGACCTAACTGGTTCAATCTTATCGCGCCGCTCAGCCAATGCTTTTTGTTCTCCCGCCCCTTCTTCTCTCTTCTTTATTCTGGCAGCAACCTTCAACGCAAGGACGGACGCCTGAGATAACCGGTATTCAAGGCTATGCCCATCGGTAACCCCCAGGTGATATAAACCCAACTTATCCGGTTGACCAGTACTTTTATCTTCGACGAGAGTGATAATGTTCCCAGCCTTGATATCCAGATGTCTGGCCTGGTCACGGTGGTTGATAGCGCCGGCTTCACAAACGTGCTCGCATTCAAGGCATTCGCAGCACAGCGCGCAGCTCAGACACCTCTCCGCTTCGCGTTTCGCTACCTCTTCCGGTAAACCGAGGTTCGTTTCTTCATAAGTAGCTTTTCTTTTCGAGAGACGGATAATCGGCATACGTGCCCTTTTGTAAGTGGCAGGCTCTTTCTGACTGATATCGACTTCTGCCGGCTTAGGTTTCTCGGTACTCCGGCCTCTTCTTAAGTCACGTCCCCGCAAATATCTATTAATGGATTTGGCAGCCTCCAGTCCGGCGGCCACAGCGTCAACGACATGGTTCGGGCCGGTGACACAATCACCCCCGGCAAAAACGCCCGGTATGTTCGTTTCCAATGTAACCGGGTCTATTTTAATGTTATTGCTACCGGAATCGATTTCCAGGCCTTTGATATTCAATTCCGGTATATTCGGCCTCTGCCCAATAGCAACAACGACATGGTCGGCCTCAATCACAAAATCCGAGCCTTGTTCCAGCTCAAAGTTCAAACGCCCGCCCGGCTCTATTTCGGCGCGTTTGACCCGCTGGCAGCGAATGCCGGTTACTTTCCCGTCACTACCCAATATTTCAACGGCTGACGTAAGGTAATCAATCGTCACACCTTCCCCTATCGCTTCCTCCACCTCCTCTTTTACGGCAGTCATTTCACTGGTCACACAGAGAATACGGACGCTACCCTTACTGTGCTTTATTGCGGCCCTCGCCGAATCGACAGCGCTGTTACCACCGCCAATAACGACGACATTTGAGCCAACGCTGGCACCTACCCTTAGATTGAGGGCAAACAATAGCGATATGCTATCGACAACCCCATCGAGGTCTTCACCGGGTATGTTCAGCCTTTTATTCTGTTGAGCACCGATAGCAATAAAGAATGCTTTATAGCCCCTTTCCACCAGGTCGGCATAGGTGACATCACGGCCAACCGTGACGCCCGTTTTTACTTCAATCCCCAAAGCCAAGATGTCAGCTACTTCTCTTTCCCTTACTTCACGAGGCAGACGGAACCGGGGAACACCTGTGGCTATCATGCCACCGATAACTCCGCGGGCCTCAAAAATGGTAGGAGTATAGCCACGCCGTGCCAGCTCCCAGGCACAGGCCAGGCCGGCAGGCCCACTTCCCAGGACAGCGATTCTACCTTTTCTGGAACTGGCCGGTGCCTTACGTGTGTACGTAACTCCTCCCGGAGCATGGTCACCGACATACCGGTGTAATGCCTGGATGAATACCGGACTATCGACTTTGCCCCGGGCACAATTAGCCTCGCAGGGATGAGTACATAAACGTCCCAGTATTCCAGGCATCGGAGCTTTCTCTGTTATCAAGCTCAGTGCCTTGTCTACTTTACCCTTGGCGAGAAGGGCCGTAAAACCTTGCACATTTATCTCCAAGGGACAGCTGGCGCGACACGGAGCCGGGCCGTTTTTCTCGATATAATATGCGGATGGGGCCGCCTTAGCTTCTGGGACAGGCATGTGGATGGCACCATGGACTATTTTTCGCCCGTCAACATGGGCCTGTATCTTTACCGAGCATTCGGCTTCACATCGGCCACAGCCGGTGCAAAGGTCTTCTATCACATAGCGTGGCTGTCTGACTGCCCTTATTTTAAAATCACCTTGTTTTCCGGTGATGTCTTCCACACGGGTATTGGTATAGAGCTTCACCAGCGGATGTGTCGCCGCTCTCAAAACGAGAGGCCAGAGATACGGCGGACTTTGAGGAGCATCCGGCGCCACCGGATAATGGCTGTCAACGCATAAGGATGGAGAGGGAGTGATGACCGAGACCTCTATGCCCAGTTCAGCCAGCATAAGGGCGCACTGAGCAACACACGCCCCGTTGCCAATTAGAGAAACACTTTCAGTCATTGGAATTAACGCTACCGTGCTCTAGTCCATAGTGGTATCCCAGATCAAAAGCTTTCATGTTAAGGTCGCCGGTACCTTTGGGTACCGAAGCCAGAATGGATGCCTTCAGTGCTTCCGGGGATACGATATCGCTCACTGCGGCTAAAAAGCCAAGCAGGATTATATTGGCGACAACGACACGCCCGATTTGCTCGCGCGCCAGGCGGTTAGCCGGTATGGAAAGGAATTTCACCTTGTTCTTACCTGTATCCGGTTTCACCAGGTCCGGGTCGATAATCAGCAGCGTGCCCGGAGTTACATCCTGTCCGTATTTAGCGTAGGACTCCTGAGAGATGATAACCAGCACCTGGGGGTTATTGAGGTAGGGGTAACTAATCGACTCATCCGATACGATTACTTCAGCCGTACACGAACCGCCGCGAGCCTCCGGACCGTAGCTTTGCGTAAATGTAGCAAAGCCTTTGTCATAGACCGAAGCCGCCTGGCCGACAATATGCCCGGCCAGCACCACACCTTGCCCGCCAAAACCCGCTATTCTTAGCTCTTTTCTACTCAATTTATCTCTCTGAGAACAATCAGTTATAGCCGGCCGCTTTGCCTGGCTTTATCGAATATCTCACGACGCAGGTCAAAGAATGTCGGACGTTGTATATCTAAAAACTTACCCACCACGATAGGTCCGTCCGGGGTAATTTCCACGTCTTTAGGGTCGGCGTTATTACAGACGACACTCTTTTCCTTATAGAGCTTCATGTCATCGAGACCCTGCGGTCTTTTATTCATGCGTCCATACACCGTCGGACAAGGACATATCACTTCGATAAAGCTAAAACCCGGCTTTAACATTGCCTCGGCAATAGCCTTCTCCAATTCACGGAGATGCAGTGACGTCCAGCGGGCAATATAAGTTGCCCCGCTGGCTAAACACAGATAAGGGAGATTGAACGGGTATTCAAAATTACCAAAGGTGGTAGTAGTACTGAAAGCCCCGAGCGGAGTGGTACACCCCATCTGCCCGCCGGTCATGCCGTAATTAAAATTATTGATACAGACTACCGTCATGTCCATATTGCGGCGCGCGGCGTGGATAAGATGGTTACCGCCGATGGCCGCCAGGTCGCCATCCCCCGAAATGACCACCACATTCAGGGAAGGATTAGCTATCTTGAGTCCGGTGGCGAAAGGAAGGGCACGGCCATGGGTCGTATGGAAAGAGTCCAGTTTTACATAGCCGGCAGCCCGGCCGGTGCAGCCTATTCCGGAGACCACGGACACAGTATCCGGGTCCAATTCTGTCTGTAGCATCGCCCGGATAAAGGCGGATACTACCTGCCCGATACCGCAGCCGGCGCACCAGATATGTGGAATGCGGTCAAGTCTCAGAAAACAATCGATAGTCTCGTCTTGTATCCCGGTTTGAATCTCGGTGTTCGTCATTTGAGCACGTTCCTTATCGCTTCTAGAATCGTTTCCGGGGTATGCACCCCACCACCCATGTGTGGCACCAGTTGTGTCTTAGCTTTACTGCCAGCACAGCGTTCGACTTCGAAGACGACCTGTCCGTAGTTTATTTCGGGGACAACAAAGGCCTTCGCGTGAGATGCCAGCCTCCTGATGCGTTGCTCAGGGAATGGCCATACTGTAATCAGTCTCAGTAAGCCGGCCTTGATTCCCTCTTGACGGGCAACCTGCACTGCATAGCGGGCGATGCGAGCCGTAATACCATAGGCACAGACCACGATGTCCGCATCGTCAAGCTGAAATTCCTCACACCTGCTGATGTCTTCCCGGTTCATCCTGATTTTATCGACGAGACGGCGTATCAATTTATCCTGTACCTCAGCGGTCATTATGGGATAGCCTCTCTCGTCGTGGGTAAGACCCGTCATGTGAAAGCGGTAACCCTCACCGGCGACGGCCATCGGCGGCACCATGTCTTCGTCAGCCAGATAGGGTTGATAGCGGTCAGGCGCTACCTTCGGCCGTTTTCGATTAACCAGGTCTTTTGCTTTTATCTCGGGGATAACTACCTTCTCGCTCATGTGGCCGATGGCCTCATCGGCCATGATAAGTGTCGGCACACGGTATTTCTCGGACAGGTTGAATGCCTCGATGGTAAGGTCGAAAGTTTCCTGCGGAGAGCTGGGGGAAAGAGCAATAATTTCATAGCTACCGTGAGAACCCCAGCGCGCCTGCATCATATCAGACTGGGCGACCATCGTCGGCAGGCCGGTGGACGGCCCGGCACGCTGGACATTCATCAGCACGCAGGGTGTTTCCGTCATCGCTCCCAAGCCGATGTTTTCCATCATGAGGCTGAACCCGGGACCGGAAGTAGCCGTCATTGCCTTCACTCCAGCCCAGGAAGCACCGAGCACCGCCGCCATCGACGAAATTTCATCCTCCATCTGGATGTAAGAACCGCCCACACCGGGCAATCGCTCGCTCATCCTTTCCGCTATCTCCGTAGCCGGCGTAATTGGATAGCCGGCAAAGAAACGGCAGCCGGCGCAAATAGCGCCTTCGGCACAGGCGATATCGCCATTCATAAAAAACTCACCGCGTAGGATGTTCTCTTTTGCCATGAAAGGTTATTCCTTCTTCCCGTTCGGATTGGATACGTGGATGGCAAACTCCGGGCATATTATTTCACACAGCCCACAGCCAAGGCATTTCTTCTCGTCCACCTTAGCTACCACTGTATAGCCCTTGCTGTTCAGCTCATCCGTCATCTTGAGTACCTCTCTGGGACAAAACTCGGTGCAATATCCACATCCCTTGCACCGGTCACGGTCAATCTCTACTGTGCCCGATGCGGTAGTCTGCTTATCGGTATCGAACGGTTTTCTCCACAACTTGCCGGCCATTTACTCCACCTTACGAAGAATGTCTCTCCAGAGAATTAAACTTACAACTTTTCATAACATTAGCTGGTTTAAGAATAGCGCTAATTTTATCACATTCATCGTAAAACCTACAAATGACGGACTTAAAGCCCATTTATGTTATTGTAAACATACTGTTTACCTGTAGCCATCGGTAGCGGCTTGCTGCGGGACTCTGTACCCTGTCCAATTCACCGGTGGGTAGCTAACCATGATTCCACATCGGCGAAGACTTGCTCGCGTCCCGGTTCATTAAAAACCTCGTGGAAGAACCCATCATAAAGCTTTAAGATCTTATCGCCAGAACCTACCCTGTCATAAAGCATCCGGCTACCACCTGGCTCTGATAACCGGTCGGCAGTGCCATGCAAAATCAAGACAGGTAAGCGTATCTTCGACATTTGATACGGCAGCTCTTGCATCGCTTTAATTATTTCAACACCGAGGCGGGCGCGAATCTTGCCCCGATAAACAAGAGGGTCATGTAAATAAGCATCGACAACACTCTTATCACGGCTTATCGCCGCAGCCTCAATAGTGTAGAGGCCCACTTTGGGCACGAACAACGATAGTAGCCGAGCGACGGTAATTAATACGGGTGACACGCTGGCGCCCGCCTTAAGCGTTGCCCCGGAAAGAATAAGTCCATCGAACTCGTCCTGATGGGAAACGGCGTAGGTCGTCGCGATTGTCCCCCCGACGCTATGGCCGACGAGAAAAATCTTAGTGTCTTTATGCTTACTGCGTACAACCCTCAGAAAGTTCCCCAAGTCGTTGACAAAGGACGAGAAATTATCGACATAACCCCTTAGCCCCGGTGACTTGCCGTGTCCCCGCTGGTCGAAGCCGTAGATACCGTAGCCGGCGGGAACAAAACGATTGACCAGATTACCGAAACGGCCGCTATGTTCAGCCAGCCCGTGGACCACCAGCAGCACTGCCCGAGGTCGATTAGGTGGCAGCCAGCCCTGATAATAAAGAGTGAGGCCTCCGTATCCATGAAACTCGCCCTCGATATGTTCGATAAGCTCTCTATCCTTCATGGACCTGGTCGCCAAACGCGCGACTTTACTCCAGGGAGAAAACTACAAAGCAAAAAGTGCTGGTTTTATTACTTCAGCTGGGTGGACAGGAAAACCTGTATGCCCATCTGAGAAATCTCGTCCTGAACTTCCTCAATATCATCAATGTGCCTATCTTCATCATTGAGAATGTGCTCCAGAACTTCCCGCGTGGCATAATCCTGAGCATCGCCGCATACCGAGATACCTTTATTGTATGATTTGATAGCTCCCGCCTCCAGGGAATGGTCGCTCTTAAACATCTCAGGCACTTCGGCGCCAATCTGCATCTTCCTGAGTTCACTGACCGTCGGTCTGCCCTCGAGGAATAGTATGCGTCCAATCAGCTTTTCGGCATGCTTCATTTCTTCGATAGCACGCTTCTGGATAGTTTCGCCCAGCTTATCATAGCCCCAGTTTTCACACATTTCGGCGTGCACCATATACTGGTTAATTGCGGTTAGTTCGTCGGCTAGCAGAGAGTTTAGAGTATCGATTACCTTCGGTGAACCTTTCATGTTTAACTCCTCCTTTTTCCAATCAGAACCTTTGGCTACTGACTCCAATTATATCACACCAAGCCGTATAGAAGACACGATTTTTCAATTCGGAATGGCACAAATTGTGATGCGAATTAGAACCATGTATAATAAATTTCCAGGAATGATACCGCAATGAATCGAAAGAAAGGACCGCCAATCAAGGCCGATGCTTCAAAGTGCACCGGGTGTCTCATCTGCGAATTACGGTGTTCCTTCAGGTTTGAAAAAGCATTCAATCCGGCGAAGGCCGCCATCGAAATTCACCGGAGATTCCAATCAGCCAATGAATACGAGATATCCTTTAGCGATAGATGCGATAACTGCGGCATCTGTGCACGGTACTGTGGCTATGGAGCCTTGCTACAGGTAAAGTAGGAGAGAAATGGATATTCCTGGATATACCGGCCGCATCCTCTACGTTGACCTGACCAGTGGCAGGTCAAGGGAAGAGCCGGTGGACCCCGAACTCATCATGACCTTAATCGGCGGCTACGGAATCCATAACAGGCTGGCGTTCGAGCTCATACCTAAGGGGACCGACCCGTTATCCCCCCAAAACCTGATTATTATCGGTGCCGGCCCCTTTGCCGGAACGACGGTCCCCGGGGCGGCAAAGGTCCTGGTCACAACGAGGTTTCCCATCAATGGAGCTTTTAACACTGCCGCCGGAGGCGGCAGCTTTGCCGCCCGGCTAAAGTCAGCAGGATACGACCATGTCATCATCGGCGGCCAGGCCCAGCGGCCCACATTCCTTAATATTACCGAGGCGAAGGTAGAGTTCTGCGATGCCGCAGAACTTCAGGGCAAGGATGTTTTTGAGACGACAGATATACTGGAAAGCCGTTATCAGCCATGCAGTGTCATCCCGATAGGTCAGGCCGGAGAGAACCTGGTCAAGATTTCCCTCACGTCGGTGGATAAAGCGGGCACATTAGGGCGAGGCGGTCTTCCGGCAATCATGGGCGCCAAGAACCTGAAAGCGATAGTCGTCCAGCAGGGGACTGTGGGAATAACGGTAGCGCACCAGCTTGAGTTCCAGAGACTGATTAACGACTTACACCAGCGTATCATGGCGTGGCCCGGCCGCCAGTACATCTTGAAAAATGGTTTGATGGCCGTACCGCCGGACATCGTTGACATGCACCAGAGGACAAGAAAGACGCTTGCCTGCCCGGGCTGTCCTCTGGGTGATAAGCAGGTAGTAATATTGGACGAGGGCCCTTATGCCGACCTGCAGACATACTCGCCCCATACCACCATTTACCGGTTCAGCTCAAGCAACAGTAGTGAGGCACACCAGCAGTCGATTAAATACCTGGATACGTTGAACCGGTACGGGCTTTGCCGGGTAGATTTCTCCAGCCTACTTTCGACCGTGGTCGGTCTTTATCGGGAGGGAGTAATCACCAAAGAAGATACCGGCGGTCTCGAACCGAAAGATGATATCGAAACGGCTCTTAAACTGGCGGAAATGACAGCTTACCGGCAAGGCTTCGGTCAGGTTCTGGCTGAAGGCCTGGCTGTGGCAGCTCACACGTTTGGCCGGAAGGCAGAAAAATATATCGCCCAGGTCAAGGGTCACGGCGTCCTTTACGACCCGAGGCGGCGCCGCCTCGGCACTATGGAGTTCGACCAGATTACCAATCCGAGAGGTGCCCATGTGGCCGCCGGGGGTTCTCCGTCAGCCGAACCGGGACGACCACCTCACGATTTCGTGAGGCACGGAGAGCGAATGGGTATTCCCGAGGCGGCCCTGAAACGGGTGGTGGGGCCGGAGTCCATTAATCCGGGACGATATAGCCGGTATAGCGAGGACTGGTATTCCCTCTTCAATTGTCTGAGTCTATGCAACCGTGCTCAGGTCAACCGGTTCTACCACGTGAAGACCATTGCCGACATCTACTCGGCGCTGACGGGCATTACCCTGACCCCGGCCCAACTGATGAAGGCCAGTGAGCGGGCATGGACGATAGGCAAGCTGCTCAATGTCAGGGAGGGCTTCGACCGCAGCGACGATGCCGTACCGGAAGTATGGTTTACTCCCCTCATCGATGAAGGTAAGGAGTACCGACTCACGAATTACGAAGGGACTACTATCCTGACCAGAGAGGATATGGAACGGCTCCTGGATGACTACTATGATGAGCGAGGGTACGATAAGCAGAACGGTCTACCTACGCCGGCTAAGCTTGAAGAGTTGGGACTGGGAAGGCGTGAGTGCTGAGATGCACGATATGAAAACCCCCGGGACATACCCTCCTCTGATTGAATACAGAAACGTGACTCTCCTGCGGAACAACACCAAAGCCCTCGATAAGCTCAGTCTTTCCATAAACGTCGGTGAGCATATCGCCATTCTCGGCCCTAACGGCGCCGGTAAATCTTCACTTATCAAAACTATTACCAGAGAACTATACCCTGTTGCGGAAAATCACAACTCATACCTGCGGATACTCGGTAAAGAACTCTGGGATGTCGCTGAACTGAGAGACAAGCTGGGCATAGTCGGCCCGGATTTAGTCAAAAGCAGTTTCGCCGATTTCTCCTGTGAGGAAGTAGTCCTCTCCGGTTTTTTCGGCAGTACCGGTATCTGGCCCTATCATCGGGTTACTATTGCGATGCAAGACAAGGCAAAAGAAGTAATGAGGCTGATGAGAATCTATCATCTCAGGAAAGCCAGTATCAACGAAATCTCGACCGGGGAATCACGCCTGGTGATGATAGGTAGAGCATTAGTCAACGACCCCTTGGCTATGCTCTTGGATGAGCCGACGGTCAGCCTCGACCCTCAGGCAGCGCGCAAAGTTCGTCATACGCTACGTAAAATTAGCCGGCAGGGTAAAACAATCGTCATGATAACCCATAACCTGTCCGATATTATTCCGGAGATTCAACGTGTTGTGCTCATCCGCAACGGGAAAGTTGTCCAGGACGGGGAGAAAGACAAGATTCTCACCACCGCATTCCTGTCCGCACTTTTCGGGGTGAAACTAGAGGTAGTAAGGCGGGATGGTTATTACTATTGTTGGTAGGCGGGTTACCATTATCGGCACCTTGGGCGTGTGGCGTCCCTGGAGGGATTCGAACCCACGACCCGCTGCTTAGAAGGCAGCCGCTCTGTCCACCTGAGCTACAGGGACATGCCAATTCATCTTCAAATTTAACACGAGGTAAAGACCGGGTCAAGTGAGTGAATGATTAGCCTGAGCCAGCTTGACAATGAAGCGCTGGCATTGCTACTATGGAGAGGTCTGTTCAATCCGATGGCAAAGTATCATAATGGCTAGATTATTAGACACAATAGATTGCCCCTCTGATTTGAAACAGCTGACCCAACCACAGCTTAAGCAATTAGCCGCCGAAATTAGAGAGGAACTGGTAGCTGTTGTCTCCAACAACGGCGGGCACCTTGCTTCCAATCTAGGCGTGGTTGAACTTACTCTCGCCTTACATCGTGCGTTCGATAGTCCCCGCGACAAACTTATCTGGGACGTGGGGCATCAATCCTATACCCATAAACTGCTCACCGGCCGAAAAGACCACTTCGCCTCGCTTCGCCAGTATGGCGGACTGTCCGGCTTTACCAGCCGTAGTGAGAGCGAGCATGACCCTTTCGGTGCCGGCCATGCCAGCACCTCGATTTCAGCGGCACTCGGCATGGCTATCGCCCGGGACCTCTCCAAAGACGACTACCATGTTGTTGCCGTTATCGGTGACGGGGCAATCACCGGTGGCATGGCTTTTGAGGCCCTCAATCACGCCGGACACCTTGGTTCCCAGCTCACTGTAATTTTAAATGATAACGGCATGTCGATTTCGCCCACCATCGGCGGTCTGGCCAAACTCCTCGATAAGATACGCTTCGATGCCCGCTATCACTGGGCGAAAGAGAAAAGCGGACGCCTGCTTAATGCCCTGCCTCTTGGCAACCGCCTGTGGCGGATGGGCCACAAAGTGGAAAGCGGCGTCAAGAGTTTCGTCAAGCCGACCATGCTCTGGGAAGAGCTCGGTTTTGCTTACATCGGGCCGGTTGACGGTCATAATCTCCGCGAGCTTGAGACCGTGCTAAGTCAGGCGCGCAAGTATCACCACAAGCCGACCCTGGTCCACGTCATTACCACCAAGGGTAAGGGCTTTCTTCCCGCCGAAGGAGATGCCGTTTACTTCCACGGAGTGCCGGCGAAAAATGCCAGTATCAAAGAAGCCCCGACTTATAGCGAGGTCTTTGCCCAAACACTACTTCGATTAGCCCGGGAAAATCCCAGGATAGTCGTCATTACGCCGGCAATGCCGGAAGGGAATTGTCTCAGTATGGTGCAGGCGGAGTTTCCCGAGCGCGTCTTCGACGTCGGTATCTGCGAACAGCACGCCGTGACCTTCGCGGCCGGCCTGGCCACCCAGGGTTATCTGCCGGTCGTTGCCATCTACTCCACTTTCCTGCAACGTGCCTTCGACCAGATGATGCACGACGTTTGTCTGCAAGATTTGCCGATTACATTCGCCATCGACCGCAGCGGCATCGTCGGCGACGATGGTAAGACCCATCAGGGAACTTTCGACCTGTCCTATTTAACGTTAATGCCCAATCTGATTGT
This sequence comes from Chloroflexota bacterium, assembly GCA_043812795.1. GTDB lineage: Bacteria > Chloroflexota > Dehalococcoidia > Dehalococcoidales > UBA2162 > JBDRLU01. The sequence continues at coordinate 99,438 of JBDRLU010000012.1, read as the reverse complement.
ATCCGCACCCAAAGATGAAAACGAGCTACAGCACCTGCTGCACACGGCACTGAAATCAGACCACCCAATGGCAATTCGCTACCCGCGCAGCGCCGGGGTCGGCGTAAAATTAGACACCGAGCTGGCGGCTATCCCGATAGGTAAGGGAGAGATAATAAGACACGGAGAAGACGCCGCCTTACTAGCCATCGGGACGACGGTAACTCCGGCGTTCGAAGCCGCTCAGGAACTGGCTTCCCGCGGCATCGAAGCTGCTGTCGTCAATGCCCGCTTTGCCAAACCACTCGATACCGGACTCATCCTTGACCTGGCGGGACGTGTGAAGCATATCATTACCGTAGAAGAAAATACACTATGCGGCGGGTTCGGCAGCAGTGTCTCCGCCTTTTTGCAGAAATCAGGAGTAAATTGCCCGGTAAAAAGCCTCGGCCTGCCTGACGATTTCATCGAGCACGGCAGCCAGGCCTACCTGCGCGCCAGGTATAGCCTTGACACTCAAGGAATAGTCCAAAAGATACTAGACTTATTCTCAACCACCGATTCAAAACCATCGGCCAGAACCAGGCAGGACAAAATTCCTCTATCCGGGAGAACCAAGTCATTACCTGACTGAAGACAACGCAGAGTCAATCAGCCACAAGCTTTTCGATGTAATACCTTGAGAGGGGAGAACGTCTAACCCAGACAACTTAGTACTAGAGGGAGGGAGATGAACAAACTAACAGTCAAGGATGTCGATGTTGCCGGTAAGAAAGCCCTGGTCAGAGTTGACTTCAATGTTCCCCTGGACAAGAAAACCGGAGAAATTACCGATGACAGCCGTATCCGGGCAACTTTACCTACCATTAAATACCTCGTCGAACATAGGGCCAAGGTCATCCTTTGCTCTCACCTCGGCCGCCCCGATGGCAAAGTAGTCGAATCTCTACGCTTATCGATGGTGGCCCGGAGATTATCGGAAATTCTCGGACAAAAAGTCAGCATGACCAACGATTGTATCGGTCCGGAAATAGAGCAGGCTGTATCCCGCCTGAAGGACGGCGAGGTACTGCTGCTGGAAAACCTGCGTTTCCACCCGGATGAAGAAAAGAATATTCCCGTGTTTGCCCAGGCACTGGCTAAACTAGCCGACATCTACGTCAATGACGCTTTTGGTGCTTCTCACCGCAAGCATGCTTCGATTACACGGATTACGGAATACCTGCCGGCGGTGGCTGGCTTTCTCCTGCAAAAAGAGATTGAGACTCTCGGCGGTATCCTGGAAAACCCGACCCATCCTTTTGGCGAACTGGTCGGCGGAGCCAAGGTGAGCGATAAAGTAGCCATGCTCGAAAATATCATGAGTAAAGTGGACGTCCTGCTTATCGGCGGCGGTATGGCCGCCACGTTCCTTAAGGCGAAATCTATCGAAGTTGGGCTATCTTTAATCGAAGCCGATAGACTGGTAACAGCCACCAAATTGATGGAAAAAGCCTCCCATGATAGCACGCGCCTGCTGCTACCCGAAGACGTCATGGTCGCCGATGAAATCAACGCACAGTCCCAGGGTAGAATCGTCTCCGTCAATAACATTTCTGCTAAAGACAGGATTGTCGATATCGGCCCGGCCACCATCAAGAAGTTCAGCGACGAGCTACGACAGTGCCAGACCATCTTCTGGAACGGGCCGATGGGCGTTTTCGAGATACCTCAATTTGCCGCAGGGACGCAGGCTCTGGCGACACTTCTTTCCCAGCTTAAAGCCAAGACCATCGTTGGTGGTGGCTCTACCGCCGAGATGGTCACCAGTATGGGACTGGTGGACAAGATGACTTTCGTCTCGACCGGCGGGGGCGCTTCGCTGGAATTTTTAGGCAGCGGCGGTAAATTGCCGGGCGTCGAAGTCCTCCTGGACAAAAACGCTCCGGCCGCTGCCAAACTGATGAATACCTAGCCCTGGAATAAATTATCCTGATTTTAATTCGAAATATGGACAATTTGGATTTAATCAAATCAATCGCCGTTCCTTCGCCCAGCAAGATTATTATGCTGGTGATGGACGGTCTGGGCGGGCTGCCTTTGCCGGAGACCGGCCAGACCGAACTGGAGACAGCCCGTACCCCCAATCTGGATATGTTAGCTGCCAAAGGGACATGCGGTTTCAGCGAACCAGTGGGGCCGGGAATTACTCCAGGTAGCGGTCCCGGCCACCTCGGCCTATTCGGCTATGACCCGGTGACTTTCAACATTGGGCGGGGAGTGCTGGAAGCCGTCGGCATCGATTTCGACCTGCAACCGGGCGACGTCGCCGCACGCGGTAACTTTTGCACGGTCGATAACAAAGGTCTGGTAACCGACCGCCGTGCCGGCCGTATCAGCACCGAGAAATGCACCGAGCTCAGCCAGTTGCTTGATGGCCAGACAATAGAAGGAGTCAAAGTTTTCGTCCGCCCGGTGAGAGAACACCGTTTTATTGCGGTGTTTCGTGGCAGTGACCTGAGCGCTGGGCTCAATGATTCCGACCCCGAAGAGACCGGCGTACCCCCCAAAGAAATTAAAGCCATGCAGCCGGCCGCCGGCAAGACAGCCAGCATTGCCAGCCAGTTCGTCACTCGGGCAAAAAATATTCTGGCCGGGCACCAACCAGCCAATATGGTTTTGCTCCGTGGTTTCTCCACCCACCCGCATTTTCCGACGATGAGCGAAATTTATCAACTTAAACCGGCGGCTATCGCCAGCTACCCGATGTACCGCGGTCTAGCCCGGCTGGTCGGCATGGAAGTCCTCAAAACGGGAAGTACCATCGAAGAAGAAGTCCAGACACTCATCAAGAATTATGCCAGCTATGATTTCTTCTTTCTGCACGTCAAGGGCACCGATAGCGCCGGGGAAGACGGCGATTTCGACCGCAAAGTAAAGGTTATCGAGCAGGTGGACAAAGCCCTGCCGGAAATTATTAAATTGAAGCCTGATGTCATCGTTGTCACCGGCGACCACTCGACACCTGCTTTGCTTAAAGCTCATAGCTGGCATCCGGTGCCTTTATTGCTATGGTCGCCCTGGTGCCGTTTCCAGAAAGTAAGCAAGTTCGGCGAGTCCGCCTGCGCCGTCGGTGGGTTAGGCCGTATCCCGGCGATTCAGATAATGCCACTCGCCATGGCCCACGCCCTCAAACTTAATAAGTTCGGTGCCTGAGAGAGTCTAAGAGAAGTTCGACCTTTCTTCAAAATCGAAAGTGTTCCGAAGTTGTCATTCTGAACTTGGTTCAGAATCCAGAGGAAACTGACAAACCAACCCCAGTGGATTCTGGCCTACGCCAGAATGACGGATTAGTAAAGGGGATAGGATTTACAAGTAATCTTACAGGAGAACAAGATGCGCGTACCGATAATTGCCGGCAACTGGAAAATGAATACAACCATCAACGAAGCCGTCGCTCTGGTCAAAGAGATGTGCCCGGAGCTCGATAAAATAAAAGGTGCCGAGAAAATAGTCTGTCCCCCTTTTGTTTCGCTCACCCACGTGAAGCACGTGATTAAAGATACCTCGGTAAAACTGGGCGCCCAGAACATGCACTTCGAGGAAAAGGGCGCCTATACCGGCGAAATTGCTCCGAGCATGCTGGCCGGCATCTGCGAGTACGTTATCATCGGGCACTCGGAGCGACGGCAGTATTTCGCTGAAACCGACGAGACCGTGAACAAAAAGATTAAGGCCGCCTTTAAGGTAGGTCTGAAGCCTATCCTGTGTGTCGGCGAAAAGCTGGACGAAAATGAAGCCGGACGGACGGAAGAAGTGGTCACCCGACAAATAAAATCCGGCTTAACCGGAATAGACAGCATTAACGATTTGACCATCGCCTACGAGCCAATCTGGGCTATCGGTACCGGGCGGGCGGCGACCGGCCCGCAGGCCAACCAGACTATCGGCCTTATCCGACAGACCGTGGCGGGACTATACGGGAAAGCAACAGCCGAGGCGATGCGTATCCTCTATGGTGGGAGTGTCACCGCCGAAAATATCGCCGAGTTCATGCAGCAGCCTGAAATCGACGGCGGGCTGGTGGGCGGAGCTAGTCTCAAAGCTGCCCAGTTCGTCAGCATTACCCGCCAAACGGCTGAAATCAGGCGATAAAAAGGCTGTCGCCTCAATTAACCTGTTAGCACTTGAGTCGTTCAAGGGAGGCTCAATCCTGTGAACACAATCTATATCTTTATCTTTACTACTCGCCCTCACCCCCTTAATCCCCCTCTCCCGCCCAAGGCGGACGAGGGGGAACATAGTTTAAAAGAAGGGGGCGAAGCCCCCTTCTTTTCTAATTCTTCCCCTTCTCCTTTAGGGGAAGGGGATAAAGAGGATAGGGTATTTTCCTTCTATTTGAAGGTGGCCTCACGATGAATCGCGTGGTCGCCATCGTTGGGCCGACAGCAATAGGCAAGAGCCAGTTAGCGCTCAACTTAGCCCAAGAATTCAACGGCGAAATTGTCAGTGCTGACAGCCGCCAGGTCTATCGCCACATGGACATCGGCACGGCCAAACCGACCAAGGAAGAACAAGCCCTCATTCCCCACCACCTTATCGATATTATCAACCCCGATGAAGACTTCAGCCTGGCACAATATCAGAAACTGGCTTACGAGGCCATCGAGGATATCCAAAAACGAGGTAAACTGCCCTTGCTAGTCGGGGGTAGCGGCTTGTACGTTTGGGCGGTACTGGAGGGCTGGATTATCCCACCTGTCCCCCCTGCCTCCCAATTCCGCCATAACCTGGTAGAAAGAGCCAGCCGGGGTGAAGGCGAAGCCCTCTATCGGGAACTGGTCGAAATCGACCCGGCGGCCGCACAGAAAATCGACCCGCGCAACGTGCGCCGGGTTATTCGGGCCCTCGAAGTATCACAGAGCGGCGTACCCTTTTCCCAACTGCAACGGAAGCAAGCTCCACCCTTCACCCCCCTCATCATCGGCCTGACCGCCGAGCGGGCCGAGCTTTACCGTCGCATCGATACGCGGGTGGAGCGAATGATTGACCAGGGCCTGGTCGAAGAAGTACAGAGGCTAATAGCTAGGGGCTATGACTTTAACCTGCCGGCCATGTCCGGAGTCGGCTACAAACAAATCGGGCAATTTCTTAGAGGTGAGGTAACGCTGGAAGATGCCATCCGGCAGACCAAATTCGAGACCCACCGCATCGCCCGCCACCAGTACGCCTGGTTCCACCTGAACGATGAGAGGATAAAGTGGTTCGATATTAAGGGCGACGTGGAGACAGAAATCACTGCTCAGGTGGCTAGATTCATAAACAATGGGGATTAACTCATATGGACTTCTTTCGCATCCCTAGCCTAAATCTAACAGCTTCTAAAATGTATTCAATGCCATTTTCAATAGTTAAATCCTTGCTATGTGTCGAAAAATCAAAAGCTAAACAGTATTCATTTAGCATATTATGAAGCGTGTCAATAATCTCAAGGATATGTTTTGTTCTGACGGGATACTTCTTCACGATGTCAATGTCTTCTCTTACGGAATCTTTATTTATATGAGAAAGCATTCTGTTCCTCCAAACCCTGAGACCTGAGATAGGTAAGTTATTTAGGTTTCCTATATCCTTCTCAACTTTTTCGATCGCTATCCAAGGGTCAAACTTTATTGCTAACTCATCATATCTACCTACAGTTCTCAAGCGCCTCTCAAATGCTTCGCGTGAAAAGATATCCGGGTTTTCCTTAACGAAGTCAAGAAAGCTACGCATGTGTAGATGCTTCTCTTTTGTCCCTTTACCAAAAAGATTGTTCAAATGCATAAGTGTGGAAGAAATGTGGGAATTCATCGTCAGACCCCAAAAACCAGGTGACTGGTTAAGCTCTTTAAGATATTTGTTGCTAGTGCTCGAGATGTATCTAACCACTGAAAAATGCCAATCCGCCTCATTAAGTTCTCGCCTAAGCCTATCATGATATCTTCTGAATTCTTCTTCGGATTGAAGTACTTCTGAAGTTACCATTTTAATTTTATCCCCAGTAACTACTCTAAGATTATATTATCAATCAGTCGCGGCTTACCGATTTTCACGGCCAGTGAGACCAGGGCGGGAGGTTTGATTATTTCTAATTCTTCCAGGGTCTCGATACTGGCGATGCTGACGTAGTCAATCCTCTCTGCCAGAGATTGCTTCTGAATAAGGTCAGTCATGGCTTTGCGGATGCGGTCGGCATTTTTTTCGCCTTTAGACCACATCTGTTTCGCCAGATTGAGGGACTGATAGAGGACAACCGCCGCTTTCCGCTCGTCGGGATTCAGATAAGTATTGCGGCTGCTCATGGCCAAGCCATCCGGTTCACGCACCGTCGGCACAGCCACGATTTCCAGGTTCATATCGAGGTCGGCCACCATCTTCTTGATGACGAGCAGTTGCTGGGCATCCTTCTGCCCGAAGTAGGCACTCGTCGGCTGGACGATATTAAACAGTTTGTTGCACACGGTCGTCACGCCACGGAAATGGGTCGGGCGGGCAGCACCTTCAAGCCGCTCGGTAAGTTTACTGACCTCGACCCAGGTATTGGAGTTTTCCGGGTACATCTCCGCCACCGACGGCATAAAAACGGCGTCCGTTCCTACCTTTTCCAGCATGGCTAAATCGCGGGGAATATCGCGGGGATAGCTGCCGTAGTCTTCTTTCGGGCCGAACTGGGTGGGATTAACGAAAATGCTGACGACTACCGAAGGGTTAGCTTTGATGGCCTGCCGCACCAGTTCCAGGTGCCCCTCGTGGAGATAGCCCATGGTCGGGACAAGACCCACCGGCTCAGCGAGTTTGAGCCGTAGCTGTTTCATTTCCGCAACGGTCTCGACGACTTTCATGGCGCTACCTCGCTACCGCCGGGCTAGCCTCTTGTTTTACTTCGGTGATATTGTTTTGTTCATCGACGTACACCCGACGGGGTACGATATTACGGGCTTCATCTTCGGGTAGATGGACATAGGTGAGAATGATAACAATGTCACCTCTGACAGCCAGGCGGGCGGCCGCCCCGTTCAGGCAGATTTCGCCTTTCTCGCCCTCGATGGCATAGGTGGAAAAGCGGGCGCCGTTATTGACATTGAGCACCTCAACCTGTTCAAAAGGCAGAATATCGGCGGCGGCCATCAACTGGCGGTCGATGGTGATACTACCCTCATAATCGATGTTGCACTCGGTCACCCGGGCGCGATGAATCTTACTCTTAAGCATGACTCGCATTGGACTTCCTCCCTGTCTTCGCTGGCTGAAATAGTTCCTGCATTTCCTCAGCCTGTCGCTTGTTGATACGCCCTTTGGCCTCGGCTACCGGTACGGTCTGGCGGCCGAGCTCACGATAAGTGGCCAGGACTTCGGGCGCCGATTTCTCTAATGCTTTCAGGTGCTTCCGGATGGTGCCGGTATCGCCCCGCGCCACCGGCCCGGTCAGGCATTGCGGTATGCCGACGGTATCAAGATTATGTAATGTTCCCTGGAGCAGAGGCAACATAGCATGGACGGCCTTTTCTCTGGGGACATCGAAAGTCTGCCAGAGGTCGGTGGCCAGCTTGACCAGCGTTATCAGGTAGTTGCAGGCGATAACGGCCGAGGCATGGTAGAGCACCTTATCGCTTTCATTCAGTTCAATCCACGAACCTTCGAGGGCCGTCGCCATTTCTTTTAACGTGGCCAATAGCGGCTCTTCGGCCTCGATGGCAAAGGTCGAGCCGGGGATGTTCTCGATGGCCTGCTTGACACCGGCGAAAGTCTGCAAAGGATGAAAGGCACCCACCCGGGCACCGAATTGCCGGGCGGCAGCGATGGTCTCGGTAGAATCGGCACCGCTGCAATGCACCACACTCTGTCCGGCATGCCATTTCACCGAAGCCGCCACCGTGGGAATTACATCATCCGGCGTGGTGATAAAAACAAGGTCGGCAGCATCGGCCACAACCTGATTATCCCTGACCGCCCGGCAGCCGGTAATACTTGCCGCCAGCTTCTCAGCGGAGGTATGCCCTTTGCTGGAGACAGCCACCACCGCATAGCCCTGCTGGCTCAGCCTGAGCGCCAGGGCACTACCCACTGTCCCCGAACCGATAAAGCCGATTTTCATCTTTCATCCGGCCTAAACAAAAAGCCTTCTCGCATGACCGAGAAGGCTTTTTACTACCGATATTCGGTCGTCTCGGTCATGTCAGATCCAAGCGACGATATTGTTAATATACTAAGCCAAGCGTGATTTGTCAAGGTAATGAATCATTGGGTAAAGTTCACTCTTTGCCAAGAGTGCCTAAGGAGGCCTATAATGCTTCTTAGAGACCTAGCAGGAGCAAGCTCATGGGTGGTTATAAACGAGATATTGCCTTACTTCTTATTGGCAATGGGGTGGCTACTTTGGTAGGGATACTCGGGAACACGCCTCTAGGTATTCTCTTGGCTGTTCTTTTCACTATTGCGGGTATTGTGCTTTTACTGGTTGACTATAAGAAAAATAGAACTCGTAATACACTAACTGATGCTGACACAAAATACATGGCTAGGCTTAATAAGGAATTACAAAACATCAGCGATTATTATCAAGCTTTGGCAGAAGGTGTTAATGTAAGCAAAATAAGCCAAGCGAAAGTAAAAAGGCTAGATACGATGGCTCACGTTCATCTAGGGCTAAAAACTATTACTTCCTCAAAGCCCACGAAATCATCCGAAAAATTTAAGGGATTTTGTTTTCTATTTTATGACCTTTTTAAGGTGCTATGCCTGTTCATTAGATTTAAATTCGATTCCTCTTATCTCTTAGGTGTATTCCTTGATTTAGGCTCGATACCAGATGACATTGGAATAGGATTATCTTCGTGTGATACTAGGGGAGAACAATTAACTAAAAGACTATTAAGGGTTGTGGGAGAGCGCATATCTTCAAACGAAACGATAACATCGATATTAAGATGTAAGGATGCGTGTTATGCAATGAATAATATATATCTGTGGTTCCTAATGTATCCAAAAGGACACAAGAAAATACGTATGGATTTTAAAAAACTTATCAGAATATTGTATGGATTTAGAGAAAAAATGATGGCTTATGCGTTCGCTGATGTGAACAAAGCTATAATCAAAGAATTTTTAAGAGCTTAAGAGGTGATACTTTGAGCTTCATCCGCGCGAAAGAAATACTACCAGATTCGGGCAACTGGTATGACTATGAAGTGGAAACAGTTCACGAAGGTAAACACGTAAGGCAAAAGGTCATACAGTATCCAGGTAAGTCAGGGACTAGCCACACTTCTGGCTTAATGGGCATCAGCCTTCCCCATCGCCCGCTTTAGCTCTATTTCCAGATGAACCGGGTCAGCGCCTGAGAGAATAGGCAGCCAGGGTAAAGGTTTATTAATATCCCACGTACGGTGGGCGTAGTCGTCAATATCCAGATGGTATTTCTCCATGGCCCCCCGCCACCCCGCCAGGGACACCCCGTCCATATCGGCCAGCACTTCGGCCAGTTTGGTATCGCCGCGGGAGAGGGCGGCCTGCACCTCGCTCCAGGCCACGCTCTCAGTTTTGATTTTAATGCCTTTGGGCGGCAATTTATTTTTCAGCAAGGACAGGCGGTGGTTTATCGTCGAGAGTTGCTCCATGGGCAACCACTGGAAGGGCGTGCCCGCCTTAGGGATAAACGGCGAGACGGTGAGGGTGATACGGCAATTGCCTAATTTCTGTTCAAGGATAGCTTTACACTTCAGAGTCAGACTTATAATCGCTTCGATGTCTTCGTCGGTCTCAGAGGGCAGGCCGAGCATGAAATAAAGCTTGACCTGCTTGATGCCCTGTTCCGCTACTTTGTGCATGGCCCCAAGGATATCGTCTTCGGTAATGCCTTTCTTGATAACGCGGCGCAAGCGCTCGGAGCCGGCTTCCGGAGCCAGCGTCACTGTCCTCGCCGACCCTCTGACCAGTTCCCCCAGCAATAGCGAAGGTAAAGGTTTGATGCGCAGCGAACTGACCGAAATCTCGACGCCCATCTGTCGCAAACGGCCAACCAACTCGTCGAACTGAGGATAGTCCGAGACCACCGGCCCGACCAGTCCCAACCGCTTCCGGTAGTGTAAACCTTCTTCGGCCTGAGCAACCAAACTATCTAAAGAACGGAAACGCCGCGGATGATAGGTATTGCTGATGAGACAGAAACGGCAGCCCCACTCACAGCCCCGCTCCACTTCCAGCAAATACATATCGCCTAGTTCGGTATCAGGCGTGATGATGACGGAATGGACGGGAAAATCGTCCAGATTCTTTGCCCACTGGCGGACGACCGGCTTTCCGGTGGGATGCTGCGGCACATAAATACCGGGCAAATTAAAGAGGGCAGATAATACCTCGCTCCGCTCAGCCCCAGCCGTCTCAATCAATACCGGCAGCATCGCTGGTAATATTGGCTCAGCCTCCCCGATACAGAGGCAGTCGAAGAAAGGGGCGAGGGGCATCGGGTTAGCCATGACGCAAGGCCCCCCGGCGATAATTAACGGATAGCTTTCATCACGGTCGGCGGCATACAAAGGTATCCCGCTGGCTTTAAGCACCTGCACGACGTTAAAGTAGTCGAGCTCGTAGGTAATAGAGAAAGCGATGGCGGCAAAGTCAGTTAGCGGGCGCTGGGACTCGATACTCAACGGTGACGCTTTTCCACCCGCACTCTTCCCTTCCCAGAAAGCCCGCTCACAAATAACGTTACTGTAGCCATTTAACAGCTTATAAATAGCATGGATGCCGAGAGTGGACATGCCGATATAATACGAACTGGGATAGACGAGAGCGATGGGGAACTGGCCGCCCCAGTCTTTAATAATCGTGCCCTGCTCACGGGCAAGCCGTTGTCTGGCGTCTCTAATTGAGTCCCACGTCATAAGTGTTTTTAAATCCCTCACCCTCTGTCCCTCTCCCTTTTGAAAAGGGAGAGGGAAGAAAACGACCCTAACTTGTCATTCTGAACTTGATTCAGAATCCAGATGGCCCCCAAAAAGCGCTCCGTCTGGATTCCAGCTTTCGCTGGAATGACAATAATTTAACGTCATTACGAGTCCTTCATCATAAGGACGTGGTAATTTCATAGAATCGGAGGAAATTGCTTCGTCGCTACGCTCCTCGCAAGGACAGGTGAGAAAGCTAATCTTTCGTAATCCGGACGCGGCGGGCAGGCTCTTGCCCCAGGCTCTGGGAGGAAAGGCCGCTTCTTTCGGCAATGAGGTGCTGGAGACGGCGGATATACGCTCTTTGCGGGTTAAGCTCGATGGCTTCCTGCCCGTTTTTCACCTGCTCCACGGCCTCCTGAGCCTCATCGAGGGCCACTTTCAGATAATCGGTCTTCTCCGCCGGAGCCATCGGGTAAAGGGCATTGAACAGTTGCCTGATTTGCGATGGAGTGTTGCTTTTTAAGACATAGATAGGTAAGTTAGTCGCCTCAGCCTCCCTCACTTTTTGCGGCTTACGGCGGTAATGGCTTTTCAGAGTGACGAACATATTAGCCTCTTTCAGACTGTCAACCGGACTGGCGGCTACGTTCATCTCTCGCGCCACCTGCTCCAACCGCCCCCGATTCACCCCGAAGAGATAAAGTTTGGGTGATATTCCGCTTCTGGCCACCGGCTTTTCCTGAACTGTCTTTTTGGCCGCGACTGCCGGCGCTACTTTTTTTATCTGGACATCCCCGTTTTCATCCAGCCAGCGGGTCTCGGTATCCAGCAACTGGCCGCGCAACAAAGCATCCACCGCCTGGCTGACATCGGGGTGAATGGCCACCCGGTCACGGTCCTGAATTTCCACGACGATATCGAAAGTCGGCGGAGCGGTACGTTCGAGTATCGATTTCTGCGTGCCGCGCCGCTTGGCTTCTTCATCCCCCAGGGTGACGCTCTGGACGCCGCCCACCAGGTCGGCGAGCGTCGGGTTCAAAATTAAGTTCTCCAGAGTATTACCGTGGGCCGTACCGACGAGTTGCACGCCACGCTCGGCAATCGTCCGGGCTGCCTGGGCCTCGAGTTCAGTGCCAATCTCATCAATAACGATAACCTCCGGCATGTGGTTCTCCACGGCTTCAATCATCACGGCGTGCTGTTTGCTCGGCGTGGTTACCTGCATGCGACGGGCATGGCCGATAGCCGGATGGGGAATATCGCCATCGCCGGCGATTTCATTGGAAGTATCCACAATGACCACCCGCTTACTGAGTTCGTCAGCCAGCACCCGGGCAACCTCGCGGAGCATAGTCGTCTTGCCGATGCCGGGACGGCCCAGCAGCAGAATACTTTTCCCGGACTTAACCAGGTCTTCGATGATTTTCATGGTGCCGAAGACCGCACGGCCCACCCGGCAGGTCAGCCCCACAATCTGTCCCTGGCGGTTGCGAATCCCCGAGATGCGGTGCAGCGTCCTCGCGATGCCGGCACGGTTATCATCACCGAATTCGCTCACGTGCGAGGTAACATACTCAATGTCCTTTTCATTCACTTCCTGCAGACACAAAACCATTTCCCGCTGCGGGAAGCGCGCCTGAGGCGTGCGGCCCAAGTCGAGGACGACTTCGATTAAGTCACTGGTGTCTTTCTGCTGACGCAAAGGCTCACGAATATGAGGTGGTAAAATCTCAAGAAAAGCACTGAGATCGTCAGTGATTACTTTTTCCCAAACTCCCCGGTGAATACGCTCTGATGTCATCTTTTGCCGGTCATGATATCAATAAAATACTGATGGAACCGAAGGTCGTCCGTTAGCTCCGGGTGAAAAGCGGAAGCAAGCAGTTTCCCTTGCCTGGCGGCCACAACCGTTCCGTTGGCCAATTTCGCCAGTACTTCGACGTTACTCTTTACCCGTTCAATTAAAGGGGCCCGAATGAACACCGCCGGGAAAGGTCTTTTACCCAGCACCGGCATCTCCAGTTCCGCCTCGAAACTATCTTTCTGCCGGCCGAAGGCATTCCGTCTGACGGTAATATCCATAAGGCCCAGTGGTGCGACCCCATTTCCATCCGAAATTTTACGGGCGAGTAGAATCATACCGGCACAAGTACCAAAGATAGGCAAGCCTTCCTTAGCCAGGTTACTTACCTCAGTCATCAGGCCATAGTCCAGCATGAGCTTACTGATGGAAGTACTTTCGCCGCCGGGCATGATAAAACCATCCAGTTTTTCCATTTCCCGGGGCAGGCGGACAGGTACAGCGTCTATTCCCAGTTGGCGTAACGTCGCGATATGTTCGGCAAAGGCTCCCTGCGCGGCAAGGACACCTATTTTCATACTACCATCCCCTGGTGGCTAGCAAAGCATCCTTCGGAATTTGTTTGATGTCCAACCCGGACATTGCTTCACCGAGATTCTTGGACACTTCGGCAATAATCGCCGGGTCTTGATAGTGAGTGGTGGCCTTTACAATGGCCTTGGCGCGAGCTTCCGGGTCACTCGATTTAAAGATACCTGAGCCAACGAAGACGCCATCAGCCCCCAGTTGCATCATCAAAGCTGCATCGGCAGGACTGGCCACACCCCCTGCGGCAAAATTGACCACCGGCAACTTGCCCGCCTTATGAACTTCCGTCACCAGCTCGAAGGGGGCACCCAGTTCTTTCGCCTGACTCATCAGTTCTTCTTCGGGCATGTTGACCAGCTTGCGGATACCGTCCATCACCGCCCGCATGTGCCGTACCGCTTCCACGATATTACCAGTACCGGCCTCGCCTTTCGTCCGTATCATGGCCGCCCCTTCGCCGATGCGACGCAGGGCCTCGCCGAGGTCACGACAGCCACAGACAAAGGGGACTTTAAAGTCATGTTTCCAGATATGATGGCTTTCATCCGCCGGCGTCAATACTTCCGACTCGTCGATGTAATCAACCCCCAGCGCTTCGAGGACTTGAGCCTCAACAAAATGTCCAATGCGGCACTTGGCCATCACCGGTATCGAGACTGACTTCATAATCGCTTCGATAATAACCGGGTCAGCCATACGGGCCACGCCGCCAGCCGCCCGGATATCAGCCGGCACTCTTTCGAGAGCCATTACGGCGCAGGCGCCGGCCATTTCCGCAATCTTGGCATGCTCCGGGGTGACCACATCCATGATGACCCCACCCTTCAGCATCTGGGCCAGACCAGTCTTAACTTTCCACGTTCCGGTTTGCATGTCCCCTCCTTAACGGGCGATAATCAGCAACTTCACCTGATTATCATAAATATTCTACTATTGTCCACCACCTTTCGCAACTCCAGCTCATGCTATCGGTTTTTTTGCCGGCACGCCCGGCCGCCGTGGATAGGCGGGTGGTGTGGGGAGGATTTTGTTAACGATAACTAACCAGCGCTTGTCGGTAAATTCGGTAAGCTCAATAGTTTTTACTTCGCGCAAATGTCCGCCTAGTGTTTTTATCGCTCTTGCTGCCCGGTCAATTTCCTGCCTGATTTCCCCCTTTTTTTGAGCAATCAAACTACCGCCTACAGTACAAAAAGGCAAAGTCAATTCTACCAGAATGGCTAATGGCGCTACAGCACGGGACAGGACAATATCGAACTTTTCCCGGTATTCACTCCGGCGGGCGATTTCTTCCGCCCGCCCCACCACGATTTCGATATCCATTAGTCCCAGTTTTTGCTTCAGGTGTTGCAGAAAAGTTGCCTTCTTAGCTGTGGAGTCGAGCAGGACCAACCTCATACCAGGGAACACAATCTTGAGTGGAATCCCGGGCAGGCCGGCGCCGGTACCGACATCGATTACGCTGAAATTACCAGTTCCAAGCTGCGGCAAAGCTAAGACAACCGTGAGGGAATCGAGGAAATGTTTGGTTTGCACCTCTTCATATTCAGTAATAGCGGTAAGGTTCATCCGCTCGTTCCATTCGACAAGCTCTTCGTAGTAGATAGTAAACTGCTCAATCTGCCTAGCGTTCAAATGCAATCCCAGTTTTTCGGCACCGGAAATTAGTTTCTCCATGAGGAACTTATTATACTACAGGGGAGGACGCTAGATTTGTCTTTCGAGGTTGTTTAATAACCGCTCATGGTGAGCCTGTCGAACCATAGCGGTGGATTAGAGCTCACCCTTCGACAAGCTCAGGGTGAGCGGGAAGACAAAATTTCTCCTCGTTGCTAAACAACCTCGTCTTCCTTTATTTGCATTTGAAACAAGCCTGTGTTATATTTTTAAGCATAGCAACATAAACTTTAACCGCTAGGGGTGCTCAAGGCTGAGAGGCAGTTGCGGCCAACCCTGGGAACCTGACCTCGGTAATGCGAGCGGAGGGAAGCGGAATTAGCGACCAGGGTAAAGTATCTGCCCTGGTTTTATTGTTTTCGGGGAGGAGTGACCATGACTCAACTGGAACTGGCCAAACAAGGTATAATTTCGCCACAAATGCAGTCAGTGGCCCAGCAAGAGGGAGTAGATGCTGAATCTATTCGCCAGGGCATCGCTGCAGGGACGATAGTCATCCCGGCTAACGTCAAGCATACCAACCTGACCTCTTACGGCATCGGGAAGGGACTCCGAACTAAAGTCAATGCCAATATCGGGACTTCCGCTGACTACGGCAATGTCGATACCGAACTGGAAAAACTGCGGGTAGCGATTGCCAGCGGCACCGATACCGTGATGGACCTGAGCACCGGCGGCGACATACCGGCAATTCGACGGACGATTATCGACGCCTGTCCTTTACCCGTAGGCACCGTTCCCATTTATCAAGCCGGGATTAACGCAATAAATAAGTATGGTGCCATCGTCAAGATGACGCCCGATGATTTATTCGCCGCCATTGCCGAACATTGCCGAGATGGGGTTGATTTTATCACCGTCCATTGCGGGGTGACGCGGTCCGCCATCGAACGGTTGAAACAGCAGAACCGCGTTACCGATGTCGTTTCCCGCGGCGGTGCTTTTCTTTTAGGCTGGATGCTCTACAACGAACGGGAAAACCCTCTCTATGAACAATATGACCGCCTGCTCGATTTGGCCAAAGAATACGATGTAACGTTAAGCCTGGGCGACGGTATGCGTCCGGGCAGCCTGGCTGATGCCACCGACCGGGCACAGGTCGAGGAACTGCTGACCCTGGGCGAACTGGTGGAACGTGCCCGCCAGGCCGGAGTACAGGTCATGGTCGAAGGACCGGGCCACATACCATTGAACCAGATTGAAACTAATATCCACCTGGCGAAAACTATCTGTCAGGGTGCCCCTTTCTATGTTCTCGGGCCGCTCGTGACCGATATTGCCGCCGGCTACGATCACATCACCGGTGCCATCGGCGGTGCCATTGCCGCCAGTGCCGGCGCCGATTTTCTATGCTACGTCACGCCGTCCGAGCACCTTTCCTTACCGGATGTTAACGATGTCAAACAAGGGGTCATTGCCTCCCGCATCGCTGCTCATGCCGGTGACATCGTTAAAGAAGTCAGCGGCGCGAAAGACCGCGACCGAAAGATGTCTCTGGCTCGCAAAGGTCTAAGGTGGGAAGAGCAGGCCGCTCTCGCCCTCGACCCGGAACGGTTCCACCGGGTCCGTGCCGAGCATCCTTCGGCCGGGACCACCTGTACGATGTGCGGCCCGTTCTGCGCTATGGACCTTGTCGGAAAATATCTGGGCATTCCAGCAACAAAATGTTAGATCAGTTATAATCCTTCCCACTCCACACAGCCGAAACGCCGAGACCGACACTCTAAAACATGAGCGCCAGTTAACCTATATTTGGACTTTGCCGACAAAGGATTAATCTAGGAAAAGATGAAGTTAGCTGTTGCGTACTTGTTGGCTATCTCGATAGCTGAGACGATTACGGTACTTGTCCAGCCGGTATGGGGGATAATCGCGTACATTCTGATATTATTCGCGCTCGTGGTGCATGCGGCCCTTACCAGTCAGCGACCACAGCAACAAATATTCTTGTCAGTAGCACTCGTTCCTCTAATCAGGGTAATCAGCCTGGCAATGCCACTGGCTACCATTCCACAAATTTGGTGGTACCCTATCATTTATGTCCCGCTTTTAGGCGCGGCTATCATGGTGATGCGTGTCTTAGGTTATAAGGCAAAAGACGTTGGCCTAATATTCGGGCCATTACGAAGCCAATTCGCCGTACCTTTTACTGGACTTGCCTTTGGAGTAATCGAGTATCTTATTGTCAGACCGGAGGCTGAAGTTGTTAACCCGGTGCTTCTTCAAACATGGCCGCTATCAGCCTTCTTACTGCTGACCTGTACCGGCTTCGTCGAGGAATTCATCTTTCGCGGTATCCTGCAGCACAGTGCCGAGGAAAGCTTCGGCAGCTGGCAAGGCATTATTTACGTCAGCCTGCTTTTCGCCGTTGTCCACTTAATACATCAATCGTTGTTGGACCTGATTTTCGTCTTCGTAGTAGCCGTGTTTTTCGGCTGGATAGTAAAAAAGACAGGGTCACTTTTAGGAGTGACCCTAGCTCATGGCGTAACTAATATTGTCCTGTTTCTGGTGGCGCCGGTCTTATTTTAGAGAATTTTAGCGATTTCAACAGCCACTATCACCGCAAAGGTGAGCACCAGTGGCAAAATACCGACACTAGCAAACTTAGCAATACGCAAGGCGACCCGCGAATTACTGGCGCTGGCTAACTCCCGCGTCGTTAGAAAGATTATCGCCGTGATTACTGCAGCAATGCTTATCGCTGTAGCCAACCCCAGAGTTACTATTGCGGTAACCGTAGTTATCGTGGTTACTGTTGTAATCATATACCAGATACTCCTATTCCGAGCCTTTAATGTGGTATCGTACCACTGGATAACACCCTTGTCAATAGTCTAATCAAAATAATGTCAGCAGACAGTTCCTAGTTTTTAAACTTGCCCAGATAGTGCCAGATTAATAGCCAATCGGATAGTCTTAGAGTAAGATATACTTGATTTAAATAAGGTGCTACAATAAAGCAGTATTATGTAATGATAAGTTAAGGAGAAGGTATTACGGCGAGCATGGAAGATAAATTTGATGCCATTGTAGTTGGCGCCGGTCCCGCCGGTACAACAGCCGCCTACGTCCTGGCCAAGGCCGGACTCAACGTTGCTCTTCTGGAGCGAGGAACATACCCCGGAGCCAAGAATGTTTTCGGCGGTATTTTACGCTCTACTGTCTTGAACCGACTGATACCTAATTTCTGGCAGGAAGCACCTGTAGAACGACACATCAAGGGCTTACAAGTGTTTCTCATATCGCAGAACAATGCCATTTCCATTGGCGTGCAGAGCCAGGAGCATAATAAGCCGCCATACAACAACAGTTTCACTGTCTCCCGGGCCAAGTTCGACCAATGGTACGCCAGTAAAGCGGAACAGGCCGGCGCCTTTCTCATGAATAACACAGTCGTCGATGACCTGCTCCGCGAGGGTAAAAGGGTAGTGGGAGTGAAATGCCGCGGTGAAGAAGGTGAACTTCTGGCTGATACGGTCATCGTGGCTGACGGTATCAACTCACTGCTGGCCGAAAAGGCGGGATTACGAAAGGAATACGCTCCCCGCCAGGTAGCCCTGGGCATTAAGGAAGTCATCGAATTACCCCGCGCAGTCATCGAAGAGCGCTTCCAGCTTACCGGCAACGAAGGGGTCGAACTGAAATACGTAGGCGGAGATGCCACCAAGGGCATCTGGGGTGGGGGTAATATCTACACCAACTTAGACAATCTTTCGGTAGTGATCTGGGTGCATCTGAAACCTCTTATCGACCACCGCGAGAAAGCGCCAGAACTAATCGAGCACTTCAAGAGCCAGCCCTTTGTACGGGATTACGTCAAGGACGGAAAGATAATTGAATATCAGGCACACCTAGCCCCCGAAGGCGGCTATGACTATATCCCGAAATGTTATACCGATGGCCTGCTGGTTGCCGGTGACGCCGCCCGTTTTCTTAATGCCTCAATGCATTACGAAGGGACGAACCTGGCGATGGCTTCTGGCGAAGCTGCTGCCTACACCGTTTTAGAGGCGAAGAAACGGGGCGATTTTTCGGAAAAAACCTTAGCCTATTATCAGAAGCTGCTCAATAAAAGCTTTGTGATGAAGGACTTGCTCAAGTTCCGCAAGATGAACCACTTCGTCGAGCAAAACCCCGAGTTCTTCGATAGTTATCTCAACGCGATGACGCAGATGGCAGTGGACTATTTTGCTGTTCAGGAACTACCCAAACGGACCCAGGAAATCAGGTTACTCAAGAGGTTCGTGCTTGCCATCAACTATTTCAATACTAACGAACTCCCCAACATACACCGGATGAACCCGGTAAAGCGGGCCCTTATCCGCGCCTTCCCGCTAGCCCGATTTATCTGGCAGGGCATAAAAGGAGGCTTCTCATTCCTATGAAAATAGAGGAAAAGTTAGCTCTTGATGTTTTTCACGTTGACAGTACGGCTCATATTAAAGTGAATCAGGAAATCTGCCGTAAATGTCCGCATAAACGGTGCACTCTAGTTTGTCCCGTAGAGAACTACAAGCTGGAAGGGGAAGACATCGTTTTCTCCTGGGAAGGTTGCCTTGAATGCGGAACCTGCCGTATCGCCTGCGACCAGGGAGCAGTCACCTGGGACTACCCCCGTGGCGGATGCGGCGTTGCCTACCGGTTCGGGTAAGCGATACGAACCAGCCCTAGCGCTTGACCTCCTCAATCTGGCAGCGCAGCTTACCGGCCGGCGCGATTACTTCAACTACCGTCCCCTGCTTCTGTCCAACGATAGCTTTACCTATCGGTGACACTGAAGAAATCTTACCGGCGAACGGGTCAGCTTCAGTAGAACTGACCAGAGTATAGTGCATTTCTTGCCCGGAGGTAAGGTCGCGCAGGACAACCTGGTCACCGATTTCAACACTGAGGGCACTCCTCTCTTTTTCGGTGACAACGACGGATGATTTCAGGGTTTCTTCCAATTCCATGATTCGTCCTTCGATATGCCCTTTTTGTTCTCGGGCGGCATGCAGCGGCGCGTTTTCCCGGAAGTCTTTGTCCGCAGCTGCCCGTGTCATTTCAGTGATAACTTCACGACGTTTGATATGAAGAGAATCAAGCTCAGCCTTCAATTCCTGAAAGCCCTCTTGCGTAAGCACAATAGTCTCTACCGAACGCTGTTTGGTTGCCGGCGATGTCCTGCCCTTGCCTTTTTTTGTCTTTAAATGGGTGGCCAGGTTAGTTGCCGTCCATCTTTTCTTCTTAGCATAAGTCAGGAAAGTGCGTAATATCTCCAGTTTGCTCATATAGTCAGTATCGGACAGGGACAGCTTCTCCGCATAATTGCCAACCTCAGCCGGGGCTAACTCAAATATCGTCCTTTTTGCTCCGAACCAGCGGGCGAACTTCTGCACCTCCTGACGGCTCTTTTCGCTCTCACCTAGCGGCAAGCTAGCCAGAAACCGGCTGGCGGCTTCATTTAAACTCAGATTTTGGTCTTCATTAGTCATCTTCCAATTTCTCCTGCTAAATGGGAAATTATAGCTTCAACCACTACCTTTTGGCAAGGAAAGGGACTTTCATCGCTTTGAAGGCGTTGGCCAGGACTTTCTGTCGTAGTAACCTCAGTACTACATTACCGTGCCAATCGAAAGCTAAATCATCGGCTTCCAACAAAGCTTTATCAATACCATTATCTTTTATTATGTCAAATACCTGGTCGATTTGTCCATCGCTTAACCACTCATAAATCCGCCGTGCCCGGTACCCTATCCGCAGCTCGCCGGCTAGCTTTTTCCGCCAGTTTCGCTCATAACCGGCTAGGTCTTTTGCCAGGAGGCTATCCTTTTCCAGAGCTTGAAGCAAACAATCGGCAGCGATATCAGCGCAGAGCAGACCATAATAAATACCGCCCCCTGTGGTTGGTTTCACCTGTCCGGCCGCAGTGCCAACCACGAGTCGCCGGTCACCATAAGTCCTGGGTAAAGGCACCAGCGGAATACCCCCATACGTGATTTTACCCGTAGCTGAAATAATCTTACCCTGCGCCGTTAAAGCGGACACCAGGTCCTTAAGGCATTGTCCCGGGTCCCGGCGCGAGAGTAACCCGACCAGAGCCTTGCCGGATACCGTAGGCACCAACCAGGCAAAGAAGCCGCGAGCTACTTCCCGACCAAAATAAATCTCAGTCTCATCGACTTCGGCTATTTCTACTTCAGTCTGGGCTCCGGTGATGGAATCAGCAAACCAGCCCTGGCCTATCGTCTTAGCTAGTTTTGAGGCAAATCCGCCGGCAATAATCACGACTCTCGCCTCAATGTGGTCCGGTACTCCCCTCTGTCCGGCTATCGTGACACCGGCGCTTTCCCGGCAGACACTGATATCTTCTACCCGACTATTCAAGACATATTCGACGCCCTTGATTTGTGCCCGTTGGGCGAAAGCAGCGTTGAGTGCCGCACGGTCAACGACGCAAGCCAGCGGTCCCGGCATTTTCAGGTAGAGCTCTTTCCCGGACGGTGAGAAAAACCTGGCGCTACTCATCCGTCTCAGAATCAGGCTCTCATCGACACCGTAAGACCGCACACAGTCCAGGCTAATAATACCGGTGCAGCAGACCGGAATGTCCAAACTTCTTTTCCTGTCCAGCACCATCACCTTATATCCGGCGTCGGCCAGCCTGCCCGCCAAGTGGCTCCCTGCCGGCCCACCGCCAACTATAATCGCATCATACATTTTCCTGCTCTATCCCAAAGATAATCCATGATACCTCTGCCTTTTTTCTGATATCAAACATTTATCGGATAGTCCCGTCCTTCAAAAACCCGATTACATTTCTTTTTCTTATCACATCACAGGCCAGCAGTAATATCACCGTTAACCCTATAATTTCAGGAAGATACACATCGGGATGAGAAAACAGCTCGCGGAATAAGTTACCCCACCAGTCCGCAGTCTCTTCTTTAGGTAACGGCCCGAGCCACGGCCAGAGCAAAACGGCCGGGCTTTTCCACACCTGGTCGAAAACCACGTGCATCAGGCTACCCAACGGAAGAACCAGCCAGGAGAGCTTTTTATATCTCAAAAGAACTAGAGTTAGCAGTAAGGCCAAGCTAAAAAGCAAGGTGTGGGCATAGTCGCGCCCGCTGAGAGAAACTTCCGGATTCAACCTGGTGGCAACGAGCCACACCGGTTTATCAATAATATCCGGTAACAGCGAACCGAGCAAGACAAGGCGGTAATCAATAGCAATCCGGCTTTTGACCGGCCCTGATAAATGTGGCGGCGCTACCTTTGAGCTGGCAGCTAGCTCATTCGAGCCGTGAGCACGATTCGTCGAGGTCAACATCTCCCAGACTCTGACTGCCCCGGCGGTAAGGCCGACATGACCAAATAATAGCATCGTTATCAGTTACTCAAATCCGGAGAATTGACTACTGTAACTTTACGTGCCACTTTTACGGCTCTTTTCAACTATCTTATTGAGATAATAGATAATTAAAGGTAAAATAGTCACGGCAAGGATAACCAAAAGAGAGTTTACCGTGGTAATCTTAAGGCCTAACCTATTTGCGAAAAGAAGGCTGAGCGTTACCAGAGCGATAGATAGGCCAATGGCAAGGGCAATTCGCTCGAGGATGTTTATTCGTTTGAAAAGTAAGAGCGTCCACATGAAACCGGGCAGGACCAGCACTAATAAAGCACCAATGACTGCCCTCAACCAGGAAACCGGCCCGGGCATGCCGGCGAGCCCCTTAAGTGACTCTAGCCAGTCCACGGTCTCCTTCCCCTATCACACATTTTTAGTCTCAGTCGGAATTGAACCATGACTCTATCCAAAGCTCACAAAACTATTATTCTCGAATATCTCGTACTGTTACTCATCATGGGACTGGCCTTTTATCTGGCCTTCATCCCCCACCGTAGTTACCCCTACCCGGTACACGTTGACGAATGGGTCCACCTGGCTTACTCCAAAGCTATCCTTCAAACCGGTGACATCACTTTTCCGAACCCGTTTTTCGGGGATAGTATTGTTACACCCGGCGCCGATTTGGAAGTCGGTTTCCACCTGTTTTTCGCTGTTTTCCAGCAGCTTACCGGCCTGTCCTGGATGACTATCTTCCGGTATTTCCCCGGCATCATCTTCGTGTTCACCATCTTATCCGTCTATATCTTCGCGAAAAGGGAGGGTTTCGGACTACCCGCTGCCTTCTTCACCTGCCTGATACCAACAACCGTCGGGATACTCGGCCCAGCCTTTCTGGTGCCGGTAGCGATGGGCTTACTCTTTACTCCCCTGCTACTTTTTCTCGCCTTCAACTTCAGGACTATCCGCTCCTATCTGGCCATCTTCTTATTAATAGCATTCCTGCTTGCCATTCATGCCCCATCGGCGCTCAGCCCCATCATTATATTGACTCCCTATATCCTACT
This sequence comes from Chloroflexota bacterium, assembly GCA_043812795.1. Taxonomy (GTDB): domain Bacteria; phylum Chloroflexota; class Dehalococcoidia; order Dehalococcoidales; family UBA2162; genus JBDRLU01. The sequence continues at coordinate 76,080 of JBDRLU010000012.1, read as the reverse complement.
CAACATTAAGGGTAACTTCAAGCATAGCCTTGGCCTGCTCCTTACCTTCGGTCTGCCCTTTCTACTCATCTTCCCCTGGATAACCGGACTGTTGCTACCTACAGCAAGAAGCCTATTACAGCCACAGCTGCCCAACGAATTCGTCCAGCTTCCCACCATCATCCGCACCTACGGTTACATCCCCACCGGCTTTTGTCTCCTGGGTGCCTTCGTATTGGCAATAAAAGGCGGCCAGAAAAACTATGGACTGTCACTGGGATTATTAGCTATATTACTTATGCTGGTGGTCTTTTTTGTGTTTCACTACGGGGTGGCCATCATGTACGAGCGAGGGCTAATGTATGCGATGCTGATGATAAGCATCGTCGCCGGGGCCGGATTGGCCAGTCTCGGTCGCCTCAAGCTACCGGCAAAACTCACCCTGAGTCCGAAAATACCCACCGCTGGTCAAATCGTGGGGATATTCCTGTGCCTGGTTGCAGTAGGTGTAATCCTGGCCACGGCCATTCCCGACCGCCAGCATACTCCCTATTACTCCTTGATAGATAAGGAGGACTATCAGGCATTCGTCTGGATTAGAGATAACATCGATACGGAATACAGTAAAGCAATACTCGACCCCTGGAAAGCCACGGCTTTCACGGCTATTACCAGCCGGACAGTTTATTCCAGGATACACACCGCCCCGACTCAACGAGATGAAATAGCTTACGATTTTCTCAGAAACGGCAGTGATAATACAACGTTCCTGCGCGAGAACGGTATTTCTCTGGTCTATACCCGCTTTGTTGATAAAGGAGTGTTACGCACTGTGGACAGCACGAACCCCGACTTAATGAAAGTGGCTGATAACATCTACGTAACCAAAGAGTAAGACGGCCCCCTTCAGTCAAAACGTATTGCCCGCACAATGTTGACTTTTCGCTCAACTCGGGTAATGAGAAACTAAAGAATTCTCCTTCCTCCGACCTTCAACGCCGGCCTGGCTCATAAAAGGCTTGACTTTTTACTCAACATTACCTATACTTGTCCCCAAAGGTCTAGTTGCTAGGTGAGAATACAATTATGGTAAATAAGGGTTTCGGGTCCAGGTTAAGAGAATTACGGAAACAGGCCGGGTTAACCCAGCGGGAACTGGCCAGGCAGGTCAACGTTGACTTTACCTATCTCAGCAAAATCGAGAACGAGACCTTACCCCCACCGAGCGACAAAGTCATCGCCCGATTAGCCGAAGTCCTGAATACCGATAGAGACGAATTGATGCTTCTGGCGGGCCGTATCCCCGCCGATGTAGCACAAATTTTGAAAAACCGCGAGGTGCTAAAGATGTTGAGGTCAAGCCGCGTTCAGAAGAAAGCCGGGGTACCGGCGAGGAAGCCAAATGCCCGTCCTAACATATTCAACGGTCTCAAAAGACTATCTAAAATAGCCATCCCCGTGGCGCTGGTGCTGGCAATTGCAGCTTCCTTATGGTTCACTTCACCGCAACCGGTGAAAGCTCTCGATATCACCATTACCAACCCACCTACCGGTACGTTAGCTACCACCTATTCATTCCAGGTGAAAGTGACCATCGATGCGGGCGAAGTGGTACCGATAACACGTATGGATATGGAGATATATAACGTAGCCGACCCAACGAAAAAAGCCACCTGCCTTGACTTACCTTTGATCGATGGCACCAGTAAGGCTTACACTTCTACCCAGACCGGCGGAGGCGCGGTTAGCGTTTTAGCCAGTGCCCCGAATTTAGAGTACTTCTCCGGCGGAACTTATGCTTATGCTATTTGGCAGGGACCAGGCCCTGGCGCCTACTACTTCTACCCGCCACCGCACATCGGGGGCGGCTACGGTTATTCAGCCGGAGTGGCCACAGCGGTAACCTACTCAGTCAGCTGGACCTCACCGTCAACCTGGCCCACCGGCAATTATAAAATCAAGACGACAATTAATACCAGCCCCTCTGACACCGGCGTGAGCAGTTTTTCTAAAGAAAGCAGTTTATTCGCCCTCAGTGCGGCGACTACCGGAGGCGGAGCACCTGCCCCAGCCCCACAACCCGGTGTCACTTCGGTCACCACCGTTACCAACACCTCGGGGGTATTTACCTCGGCCGCTACCGCTACCTCCGATGATAGTAAGGTCAAACTCGATATTGCCCAGGGCACTACCGGTCTGGTCAATGGTACACGCTTGACGGAGTTAACCATCCTACCGACAACTTCACCGCCAGCGCCGCCAGCCGATAGCACAGCGGTCGCTCTTACCTACGAGTTAGGACCGGCAGGGGCTACCTTCAGCCCGCCGATAACCCTGACCATGACCTATGACCCAGCCCTGCTGCCGACAGGTATTGACGAAAACAATCTGGTTATTGCGGTCTGGGATGGCACCAAGTGGGTCAATCTTACTTCAACGGTTGATACGGTGAATCACACCATAACCACCCAGGTCAGCCACTTCAGCAAGTACGCGGTCTTTGCTTACACGCGGCCGGCAACGTTCAGCGTTACCAACCTGAACATATCGCCCGTTGAGGTCAATCCCAACCAGTCGGTCACCGTCAGTGTTGTCGTCACCAATACCGGCGACCTCAGCGGTAGCTATTCCGTAACCCTGAAGGTTAACAACGTGGACATTGGCACGCAGAGTCTCACCCTCGCTGGCGGGGTCAGTCAAACGGTGACCTTCACTACCACCAAGGCCGAGGGCGGGAATTACACGGTCAGTGTTGGCGGCCTCTCCGGAACCTTCACCGTCAGGGCGGCCGCCGCCCCAGCCGCGTTCACGGTCAGCGGACTGAACATATCGCCCAGCACCATCAAGGTGGGTGACAAAGTGACCATCACGGTCAACGTCAGTAACACCGGCGACGTCAGCGGCATATACACCGCGACTCTAAAGATAAATGGTACGGTCATCAGCACTCAGGACGTGACGCTGGCCGGCAAGGCCAGTCAGCCGATATCCTTCCAGCAGACCCAGAATGCTGCTGGCACCTATACCGTTAGCGTCGATGGGCAGTCCGGTACATTCACCGTCCAGACACCAACAACCCCGACGCCTCCCACCCCACCGGGTACCAACTGGCTACCGATAATAATTGGTATCATTGCCGGTGTCATCGTTATCGCAGTGGTTGTGGTGATAATCATAAGGCGCCGCAGTAGCTACTAGAACGGCTAAATAAACGGGCAATGAAGAAGGCCTTCGGTCAGACCGAAGGCCTTCTTCTTAGAGACGCTGGAACTCCAGACGGAGGACTTTTCGGGTAGTAGCGGTAATTTTCGTACGGTCATCAATACGCCAGCCAACTACCCACAACACTTGCTCGGAGGTACTGACAAGAGGCACTCGCTGCCGCCACGCACGCGGGATTTTAGCATCAATCATGAACTCGGCCAATTTCTTCGGCTGGTTCATACCCAGGGGTTGAAACCGGTCACCAGGCCGGTGGTGACGCACGATTAGCTCATTCCCCACGCTATCGCGGTCAAAACAAGCCGTAAATCTCTCCGTTTTAACGGCCCCACCCTCAGGTCCCGACTCACTGGCTCTAATATGCCAGCCGGGAATTGAGGTCTCGCCCGGTATGTTAATGGCGAACTCACCACTCAGCACCGGCAGTGGAGAAAGGGCCGCCGGGTCGGCGCCTAACAGGTAGCGGTCATATTCAATCGCAAAAACAAGGCCATCCGGTAAAATAAATCTCCGGCCCGCCGGTTGACTCAGCGCTCCCACTATCTCTTCAATATGACGCGCCTCGATGTCTTTCAGACCGCCGGTTAGCTGCTCAATTCCCCGGCGCAATAAATGCCGCTTCAGAGCCATCGGCACCTCGAGGAATTTTTGTTTATTGAAAACCAGCGTATTTCCTTGCGCGTGCACCACGCTACCCCGCAATCGGGCCGCTTCTTTATCCAGAAAGGCAAGGTCGTCATTGACCAGACTAGCCATACGGAGCAAGGCCTCATTTATCCCGTGATTATAGCCCTGTAGCAACGGTAAGAGCTGGTGGCGGATTCTATTTCTGAGTGGCGATAGCGACAGGTTAGTACTGTCGCTTCGCGGCTCAAGCTGATGCTGCTGGCAATAGCCCAGGGTTTCCTGCCGGGTAACCTGAAGCAATGGCCTGACGATAGTGAGATTACCACCTGGAAAAGGCCAGCGAGTGGTCGATTGTAAGCCGCACAGGCCCCGGCTACCCGTACCCCTGATGAGGTGCATCAATATCGTCTCGACATTATCATCCGCGGTATGGGCGACGGCCACTTTTTCCGCACCGATAGATTTGGCTACCTCAGCTAAGAAACTATAGCGTACTTCACGGGCGGCTTCCTCCAGAGACAGGTGTTCCCTAGCCCGAAAAGCTTTTACATCACGCTGGCCAATGGTCACGGGCACATCAAGCTCAGCAGCCAGCCAGGCAACGTAGCGAGCATCAGCTTCAGACTCAGCCCCCCGCAGCTGATGGTCCAGGTGAGCGATATGGAGCTTTATGTCCAATTCCTGGACCAAAACATGGAGCAGGCAAACCGAATCGGGCCCACCGGATACAGCCACGAGGAGAGGTGACTGTGACGAATCCAAACCGTTACCGGTAAGAAAGCGCCGGACTCTTTCTTCGACTGTACCTGGAGATTGCCCGGACTTACGCAACATACCCATTATCTTCGTGTTTCTAGGATAAGCCGAGTGCGATGGATTGAGTCCGGGTGCCGAGTTACACCCAAGGCCAAGACCACCTGTTCTGGCCGGCCCGAACCCTGCGCGCTGCAACGCAGCCTCATCCCGACGACGCAAGCCGAATCGTGATTCTCGATAACCCACAGGTCGTCGATCAACGCCCTGAGGTCATAGTTCCGCTGACCGGTGTCCCGTTGGTGGTGCCACGATAAATGTTCGACCGCGAGCAGGTTCGAGATTGCCGATTCCATCTCTACCGGCTCTTTCCCGGAGACCACCTCCACTTTATACTCAGCATAACGAATCTGTGATTGCAGAGAAGGCATTTCGAGAGGTAGCTGGTACACGTCAATTATCTTAAGACCGGCGGGTAACTGTGGGCTGACCGTCGCCGTGAGCCGATGCAGCGAGACCCACTTAGCAACTACGATATCCATTAACTCGGCCTCACTGGTCATACCAACCGCCAGCGGCGCGGCTAATGAGATACGCGGGTGAGGGCTGAAACCCAGTGAGTAATCAAGCGGTATCTGAGCGCGACGTAATGCCCTTTCCCATAATCGCATCATATCGAGATGGGAAATGAACTTTATTTCCTCGCCACGGCTAAACTTTATCCGCAGACGTTGCATCCTTATCTTTCGACTCGCCTGTTTTTTTCTCTTTAGTAAGCAAGACCTGTTCGATTTTTCTCTTATGCATTTTAGTAATGATGAACTTCAAGTCCTTGTAACGGAGTTGCTCACCTTGTCTCGGAAAACGCCCGAGAAGATAAAGAATGAAACCGGCGATGGTCTCGTAGTCGCCCTCGGGCAATGCCAGCTTCATCTCTTCATTAGCTTCCTCAATACGCATACCGCCGTCAATCTGGAAAGTATAATCGTTAATGACTTCGTAGTCCCTGTCGAGCCCGGCCAGTTCGTCACCCACCGGCCCGACAACCTCCTCGATAAGACGGCTCAAGCTGACCACACCGGCGATACCACCGAACTCATCAACAGCGACGGCCATGTGATAATTGTGGTCGCGCATCTCGGTAAAAAGCTCGCTAATCGGCTTGGTCTCTGGTGTGAAATAGGCCGGGCGGACAAGGTCGTCGATGCTACTTTCATTGCTAATAGTCCCTTTAGCCAGGGCCATCAGCACATCTTTAATCGAAAGAATCCCGATAATATTATCCCGCGTTTCCTGATACACGGGGAAGCGGGAAAGGGGGTTCTGTATGTAGAGGGCAAGAAAGTCACCGATTGTTGTCCCCGACTCAACGAACACAACCTCAGGACGGGGTACCATCACGTCGTGTACCGGACGGTCGGCAAAATCAAAGACATTGTGCAGCATCTCGGCGGCTTCCGTCTCTACCGTCCCTTCCCGCCATCCGGCAGATATCATCGCCCGAATTTCTTCCTCGGTGACCAGCGAACGTGGTATGGGAGTAGTTCCGCCCAGTTTGGTCAAACCTGAAGCTACCCAGCCCAGGACAACAACAAATGGAGTGAAAATCCACGAAATTACCTGGATGGGCCGGGCCACGGTCAACGCGAAGCGCTCGGCATGGTGAATTCCCAGCACTTTCGGCAGAGTCTCAGTGAAGATAAGCAGAATAACCGTCATCCCCACGGTAGCAATAAGGATGCCATGCGCCGGCCAGACTCTAGTTGCAATAACCGTGGCCAGCACCGCCGCGGCTGTATTGACCAGATTGTTGCCAAACAGAACCGTCGATAGGAAGCGTTCCGGCCGTTTCATCAGCCTGGCCACGAGTCTGGCTCCGCTTACTTTATTTTGCATCATGTGTTCCAGCCTTACCTTTTGTAGGCTCACGAAAGCCGTCTCCGACCCGGAGAAAAAGGCGGAGAAAAAAAGAAGAATCACGATAATCACCAGATAGGTTACTTCCATACTTGACATCAGATGACCACCTCACTCTCAGCGGCAAGCGCTACCAGTCCCATAATAGCAATGCCTGTAAATAGTGTCAAAAGAGAACCAGAGTAACTCCCTATCATTGTAAGACTATATTATCGAGGACAGCTTACTAAGCCTTCGTTTCCTCCGTGCCCGACGTCTTCAAAAACAAGGCCATTATCGCCATCGCCACAGCCGTAGCCGAGAGAGCACTCGCACCTCCCAGAAAACTCCCCGTCAGGTCCTTAATGGCGCCCATCAGTAACGGACCGGCAAACCCGCCGACCTCAGCGGCACAGAAGAACATGCCCCCCGCCGACCCCATGTACTTCGAGCCTACCTCGGGCAATTCCATCAATACCAACATCAGCAGCGGCAAGACGGAGCATTCAGCGATACCGTATATCACCAGACCGGCGACGAGGGAAGCGCCTGATGCCACCGCAGTTATCAATAAAGCTCCGGCAATGCCAAGAGACATCAAAGCAACCATTCGCCCTCTGAGATGTAGTGGCGTGAAACGGGGGATTATCAAAACACCGGGTATCCCGACCACAAGGGGGATGGAAGCGGCAAAGCCGGCAATGGCCGGAGGCAGGCCACCTATCTCCAGAAGCTTGGGTAACCAGTCATTGAAACCATGACTGACCGTAAAGACCAGAAAACCCATGATAAGCAGCAGCTGAATGTTCCTTAGCTTAATAAGGCCGGTGAAGACCTTAGCCAGACTGGCAGTCTCCCCGGTCCCGGTAGCTGTTTTGACGTCCCTGGCCATGAACCACCAGACCAGCGCGGCGATAAAGACAATCGCACCATATACGACAAAGGCGAGCCTCCAGTTATTTCCGGTCAGGGGCATAACCACGCTATTGGTCATTGAGTAGGCCATTATTCCACCTATCCATGGCCCGGTGGTATAAATACCGATGGCTGTCCCCCGGTCTTTGCCACGAAACCATTCCGCTATCGTTTTAGGGCAGCCGATTGATATTAATGGGCCACCGACACCGAACAACGCCACCATGAAAAAGAGCGCCCAGAATCCGTTGGTGAAGTAGCGGAGTACTTCGGACAAGCCGATAATTATGGTACCAAGCAGAAGCGACCGGCGGATGCCCCACCGGTCGATAAGATTACCGGCGACTAAAGCGACCAGGATATACGTCAGCGGCCAAGCACCTAAAATAAGCCCCATCTGGGCATACGGGATATTGAGGTCGGTAATAATCGGCGTGATGAGGGGCGATATCGAGCGCAGCACGAGACCGAAAACACTATATAAAAGCCAGGCCAGAAATACCATGACCCACCGGTAGCGCATCTGGTAAGGTAGGATGGCATCCCGGCCAATAACACCCGGCGGTTGATGAGCTTTCTCTGTTTTAGTCAATACGACGTTTATTATAAAGCAAATACCGAGAATTGTCGTCATCTTCCCGAGTTAGCAGCCTAATTTCTTGTCGGGTTCTGCTCTTAGCGCTATTATTTGACTTAACGTTACCGAATTCTCTAACCAACAGACATAATGCGAATCACACAAAATGGAGGGCGGAAATGGTGATACGTGCGGTTGGGCTATTAAGTCCCGGTGACATGGGACATTCAGTGGGCCGGGTTCTGGTAAACCACGGCATGAAGGTGCTTACCTGCCTCGAAGGCCGGAGTGACCGAACAAAACAGCTGGCCCGCGCGGCCGGCATTCAAGACGTACCATCATACTCAGCGCTGGTGCGGGAGGTCGATATTCTGCTTTCGATTCTGGTACCTGCCCAGGTGGTAAATGCGGCGATAGACGTCGCGCGCGCCCTTGAAGATAGCGGAGTCTCGCTCACTTACGCCGACTGTAATGCTATATCGCCGGAGACGAAGAAAGAGGTCGGGCGAATAATCACCAAGGCGGGGAGCCATTTCGTCGATGTCGGCATTATCGGCTCGCCGCCGGGGCGAGGGGGAGCCACCAAGTTTTATGTCTCCGGTCCGCAACTCGATGAGTTCGCCAGCCTTACCGCGTCGGGACTGGATATACGAAAGGTCGGCAGCCAGATTGGCCAGGCATCAGGTCTAAAGATGACGTATGCCGCCATGACCAAGGGCTTTACCGCTATCTGTACCGAAGCGCTCACGGCAGCGAGTAAAATGGGACTTTATGATACGCTCATTACCGAACTCAAGGAAGACGGACAACGCTACGCTTCCATGGAACGGAGCATCCAAACAATGGTCTATCGCGCCCGACGCTGGGTGGGGGAAATGGAAGAGATTGCCAGCACCTTTGCCCACCTCGGTCTGACACCCAAAATCCATCAGGGCGCGGCCGATGTTTACCGGACTGTTAGCCAGACACCACTGGCCGATGAAACGCCGGAAACGTTGAACCACAAGCGGACACTCGTCCAGACCATTGAAATCATCAGTGCTGCCGAACAGCACCACCAATGACTGTGTTATAATTTCAACAAATGAAAATCCTCGGCATCGAAACATCCTGCGATGAAACTGCCGCCGCCGTCGTCGAGGACGGGACGAAGATTCTGTCCAACAAGATTGCCTCTCAGGTCGAAATTCACGCCCGCTATGGCGGTATCGTCCCCGAGGTGGCCTCGCGCCAGCATACCCTGGCCATCATTCCCATCATCGAACAAGCGATGACCGAAGCCGGAGTCACCTGGCGCGACCTCGACGGCATTGCCGCCACAGTGGGGCCTGGTCTGGCCGGCTCACTGCTGGTCGGTGCCAACGCCGCTAAAGCCATCGCTTTAGCCCGGCAGTTACCCATTACCGGCGTCAACCATCTCGAAGGCCATCTCTACGCCAACTGGCTGATTAGCCCCGATATCACGCCGGCTTTCCCGTTGGTAAGCCTGATTGTCTCCGGGGGGCACACCGACCTGGTGTTGATGAAAGGACACGGTGACTACGTGATGCTCGGCCGCACCCGCGATGATGCTGCCGGCGAAGCGTTCGATAAGGCGGCCCGGATATTAGGTTTAGGCTATCCCGGCGGCCCAGTCATTGAGCGGGCGGCGCAGTCCGGCACCGCTTCAGTACGATTACCACGTGCCTGGCTGGAAGACACCCACGACTTCAGCTTTAGCGGCGTCAAGACGGCGCTGCTACGCCTGAAAGAAGGAGGCCAGGTACCTTCTGCTCCGGATGGGGCGGCCAGCTTTCAGGAAGCAGTCGTCGATGTTCTGGTAAAGAAAACTATCGCTACCGCCCGGGAATATCAGGTCGGGCAAATTTTATTGAGTGGCGGCGTGGCCGCCAATAGATTACTACGCCAAAGGTTAACTGACGACTCACCTGTCCCGGTGCTGGTACCGCCGTTGATACTATGCACCGATAACGCCGCCATGATTGCCGCCTGCGGGTACTTCCGCCTTCAAGCGGGCAAAGTCGATGGGCCTGACCTGGATGTCAGGCCGGGCATGAAACTCGGCTAAGCCGCACGTATCGCACTTCCCCTCGGCACACCGGTAGCGATAAATATGGATTAGTCCCTGTTGCCGCCGGGCGGAGTTAATCTGGCGATGCGGCAAGCCGAATTGACCGGCCATGTGCCTTTCTATCGAGTTTGCGGTCAGCCGGGGATAATTGCGATAGATGGTTTGCGCCTTAGCGGCTAATTCGGGCTGGCCGCAGGCTTCGCCCCAGGCGGAAGTAAAGGGCAGCCACACGTTGACGATAATGTCCGCAGCACGGCCGTGACCTAGTAAAGTCTGTTTCGTCCAGCTGTTTGAAGTTTTCGTCGTATCCGGCCAAGCGTAGACCACCAGCGCTGCCTCCAATTGAAGATACGCTTTATCAGAAGGCACACTCCGCACCGCATCGAGCAGACCCGCCTGCAGCCCCTGCCGCCGATAGCGGCATAATAAATAGCTCAGGGCAATCAGCCTGCGTAACGGCGAATTATTCGGCCTGACTTTGCACCACTGCCAACTTTGAACTGACATTATTTCTCCGTGGGGCAAGGAATGCCACAACTCAGCCAATTTACCGGCCAGTATTATCCCCGACCCGTGCCACTGCCGCCAGTCCCGACCCGCCTTGAGCCAGCCCGCCGTGCCCAATAACCGGGCCTGTTGCTGATGCAGGTATTCCTGGTCGCTGAGGCCGCCGTGGTCAAACGACTCAAGAACCGCCAACGGCAACCGCCGGGCCAGTTCCAGAAAACCAGGCACATTCTTCGCGTAGCCAAGAGCGCTCATAATGCCCCGATAAAGCACTTCGTCGGCTTCGGTCTCCCTAAGTTCAGCCCGGAAGCCGGCCGCTTTAGTCAGGAAACGCTCGTCACCCGCCCGGTCCAGGAATTCAGTTAACACCCCGGCCGGCCAACGCTCGGCGACATGGAGGCAGGGCGGACAGAGGTACTCTTGTTCTGGTAGCGGAGTTTCCATAAACCTGCCTAAGGAAATAACCGGAATGGCGCGCCCATTCGCCAAGTTAGTCCCACCGGCGTTATCGTCCAGTACGACATGCAGGACAACCCGGTTATAGAGGCTATCCCTCTGGTGGCCGTGAGCCGCCCAATCGCTCGACTTAACGTGTACTTCGATGTCCCCTTTGACCACTTTACCGCCGGTAGCGATAACCGCATCGCGATAGTCCGCGCCCGCATCATGATTTATCCGGCCCGGATAGATTATCCTGACCGGCTCACCTTCCTCGGTTACCAGCCGGCTCCGGTGCAAAACTTGCTGCTGCCAGGCCCGCACGACTTCCTTCTCGGAGAAATGTTTCATCCCTCTGCTTCCGACAGTCCCTCTTTCATAATCAAGCCTACCTTCACTACACGTTACCGTGTATTACTAATCTTAATAAAAGCAGCCGGTAAGGCTGCCGCCGTTAACTAAGGTATCTGTTCTATTTGTTTTTTAATTCATTCTGGAAGACCCGGAAGGCATTGCCATCAAACAGCACGAAGACCACCCGGGTTAAACTGGTGGCCTTGGGCGAGTAGCGACGTACTTCATTCATCATCAACCGAGCACATTCCGCCAGCGGAAAACCGCCGACACCCGTACCCAGCGCCGGAAAAGCCAGGCTGCGCAGGCCCAGTTCATCCGCCCGGAGCAGGCTATTTCTCGTCGCCGCCATGATTTTCTCGGCGTCAGTCTCCAGGTCCTGGCCCATGACGGCGGCGTGGATAACGTATTTTGCCTTCAGTTTCCCCGCCCCCGTGGCAACCGCTTCACCGACCGGAATCGGACCTTTTTTCATGGCCTCGGTTTCTATCTCCTGGCCACCGACCCGCTTCAGGGCGCCGGCCACACCACCCCCCATCCACAGCCGGTTATTGGCGGCATTGACCAGGCCGTCACATTCCAGCTGAGTAATATCTCCCTGGCGAACCTCGATTTCAATCATCGGAACTATGTCCTTTGCTTTTATTCGGAAACAGCCACGGTAGTCACCCATTCAGCCGCTTTCTGTGTACTGATTTTTTCAGCCGCTTCACCGGCGCGCCCGTCTCGTACTTGAATCCGGCCCGCTCGGCAACAATCGAAAGCAAAGTAGCTGACGCCCCGCGCGGCTGGTACATCGCCTTTTCCCACTCGCTTATCGTTTGTTGACGGGTACCCAACTGGTCCGCCATCTCCTGCTGGGTCAGACCGAGATGACGGCGAAGGGCCTTCACCCGTTCGTCATCCCACGCCAGCAAATTCTTTCGTCTCACCATTCTCAAGCACATTTTACACTGAAACGTGTAAAATGTCAACCATTACCTACTTCCTCCCAGGCCTTTATTGGTTTTTCGTTGCCTTTCCTTAAAAGTATGACCTCACCCTTAATCCCTCTCTTAAAAGGAGCGGAATAAAAAATAAGTCACAATGTTCTGGGAACGATGAAACAACCTCGCTGAAAGCTGATAGCTCAGTCATTCCATTGACAGTTAAATCTGATGGCGATATTATAGGCGCATTCAGGCATCAAGGGCGAGGAGAATACTGTGAAAGAACCCAAACCCATTACTAATAAACCGCGCCGGAAGCTGGCCACCAAAAAAGTAGCCGTTATCGGCTTCGGGAATATCGGCAGCGGCGTGGTCGAGCTGCTTTATCAGAAAGGCATTGCCGGCCTCGAGCTGGTGAAAGTCATCGATAAAGACCTGAAACGGCCGCGGCGGGTCACCGTGCCCGCCAGCTATTTGAGTAGCGACTGGCAGTCTGCCGTCAACGACCCGCAGATTGATATTATCGTCGAGACTATCGGCGGCATCGAACCGGCGAAGAGCATTTTGCTAGCGGCCCTTAAGAATGGTAAGGACGTGGCCACCGCCAACAAGATGCTGCTCGCCCGCGAAGGCCAGTCTATCTTTCAACTGGCCACCGAGTTGAACCGCCGCATCGGTTTTCGGGCCAGCTTTGTCGGCTGCCACTCGCTCATTCACGAGTTCCGCCAGGCCGGCACCGCCGCTAAAAAGTTCCGCCATATCCATGCTATCCTGAACGGTACCTGTAACTATATCCTGTCCACGATGACCCGTGAAGGCAAGAGCTTTGCCGAGGCCTTGAAAGAAGCCCAGGCCAAAGGCTTTGCCGAACCCGACCCGTCCGATGATATTGATGGCATCGATACCGCCAATAAAATCCGTATCGTGCTCGCCCTCATCGGTAACTCCTATCATTCCATCGCTCCTTTTTATCTGGAGGGCATCAGGGATATGGCCGTGCAGGATATCCAGTACGCGACGGAATTGGGTTATGCCGTCAAACTGGTGGGCGTCATCGAACCCGAAGACGGCGTCTTTAATGTGGGCGTCCATCCGGCACTGGTCCCCGAGTTATCTCTCCTCGGCTCTCTCGAGGGAGCGTATAACGGCACCGAGCTCGAGGATGAATACGGAGTCATTTCCGGACTGGTGGCGCCGGGCGCCGGTACTTATCCCACGGCGGATGCCGTGGTCAAAGACCTACTGGATATCGCCGAAGGCCGGACGATGCCGATGCCCGATTCAGCCGAAGCCCTGGTCCTGGGCCCGCCGGAAGCCATCGAGCGACGCTATTACTTGAGGTTTAGCGTACTCGACCAGGCCGGTGTTTTAGCCCAGATATGCAACATCTTCTGGAAACACAATATCAGTATTGCCGCCGTCATTCAGAAAGAGGCCGTTTCCGAAGACTTCGTCCCCCTGGTGATGACCACCCATCTGGCCAAAGAGGGTAACCTTCAAGCCGCCATCGCCGAAGTCGACCGGCTGGAAGTGGTCAAAGCGAAGACCAGGATTATCCGTATCCTCAAGGCCAACACTTAGCAGCAAAGCCTCAACCGAGGCTGCCTCTGGCGCTGCGTGGAGAATACTGATTAACGGCTTCGACCAGCAAGGCCAGGCTCATCAGAAAATCGTCATGTCCCCGGGCCGGGTCAACCAGAAAGTTGATGGTCTGGTTCGGGCGGTAGTGGCTCTTCGCCTTCTCCATCTCCTCCCAAAATTCCCGGTATTCATCGGAGCCATCGGCGGCATATATTTTCACACGGCCGGAGTTGATGGCCGCCAGCAGGTTAAAACCCAGTTCCGATTTCGCGGGCTGGGTAAAAGTGAAAGGAATTACTACCGACCCTAACGCCTGCTGCAAAAAAGAACAGACTGGCTGGCCGACGCCGGTGGCATCCACCATCACCCGGCGGCAACGCCAGACATTCTTGAGCAAGTCAACCAGTTGCGGGTAAAGGTCGGTATGTTTTTCCCCTGTCCAGCTATAATGTTCCACAACCTTCATCGTCGGCTGTTTCTGGAGGCTATTACGGCCCGGGAAATCTAATTCACCGATAGTCAGTACGGTGGCGTCCTGCCGAGGTCTGACGGACTGCCACCGAAGGCCGGCCTCTTCTTCCGCTTCACCGGCCAGGTCGATACCGGCCACGTAAATCTTGCCAAGGTCGGGGCGGCGTCTTCGGGTATGCTCTCCCTGTAATTGGGCACGCTGTTGCGGAGAAAGAAAACCGCCACCGCCTCTTATTGGCAGGAGGCAGTATTGTGTCAAAAAGAGCGGATGGTCAGCTCCCAGATGCTCACGCTCGCCCTCGACATAGGCCAGATAGTCGGGATTGCATTTCGCCACTTCCTGCCAGTCATAGCGGAAGTGGCGCCTGATACCGTCCTTTCTTTCCAGCTCATAATTGGCCTGCTTGATTTCTTCGAGCAGGGTTGTTTCGTCCCAGGTCGTGCCGTAATGGATGGTGGTCACGTTGGTGGCGGCGCCCATCGGCTTGAATTCCTTGGCATATTTTTCTTTGCTGACATCCTGTGCTTCATCGATTTCGAGAAGGATGTGGGCGGTGTGACCGACAACGCTGGCCGATTTTTCCGCCGAAAGAAAAATCGCCCGGGCATTACCCAAGCGAATAATATAGCCGGACTCAGCCGTCCAGATACCGTCGAAGCCGACCTCGTTCAGACGGTCTTTCAGTCGGGTCATCGAGATGACCGCCTGCGGATTGAAAGTCGGCGAGGATTTAATCAGGTTCTTTGCCTCGCCGATATTAAGCGTAAGTAAAAGCAGTTCAAGCTGGGCCGATAGCTCGTTTTTGCCTCCCTGACGGGCAATCTCCACGGAGAAAGTCAGCCCTTTCCGATTAAAAACACTGTCCAGTACCGCCAGGGCTACTTCCCGCTGGTAAGGCCTGAGTTGATTGATGCCGGTGATTCTTTACCTCTTTATCACTGCTTTTTGATAACCGTGCCAATCCCGATGCCCAGCGGCAGAGCAATATCCTTTAATACGTTGCCGATAGCTTCCTTCAGCCCTTTCTTGTCTTTCTTGCTGATGTTATAGCGGGTACGAATTAGTCTGCCCAGAGCATTGGTCGCCTGCATGATAAGCTTGATGTTTTCCGGGTCGCGTTCCAGCAACGACTTTATTTTCACCCGCAGCAGAGCAATCTCGTCATCGATACCCTCGACTTCAGTGGCCATCTCAAAGTCTTGTCGCTCCGTTTCATCAAGAGTCTTGGAGTAAAAGCCATGCTTCCGGGCGTTTTGATTACCCTTCGGGGCACCTCTTTTTCCGTTCGTCGTTACCATAATTTTTTCTCCATTTACCTGAATTCATATTAGTACATTTGTTCTGATAAGACTAGGCTATTTTGTCATTCTTGCCAACTTACCAAGCCAGGTCGATTAAATTGGCAATTCTTGTTTCTCCAACTTTTTTCAGATGGGTGAACCCCATCCCCTTTATCCCCTTCCCACAGGAAGGGGATAAAGGGGGCGAGGTCAATACAATTAAAGAATGGAAACTTTTTAGTTAACTGGCCTACTCCAAGTAATGTCAAACAAAACCCATTCACTTCCATTGCCATTAAGCTAGCGCCGTTATACAATAGACCAATATGAATGTCGCCAAACAGCTTTACGAACTCCAGGAAGTCGACCTGGAAATCGAATCTACCCGGCAGGCCATTAATCAAACTACCGGCCGACTCGGTGAAAGTGAAGAAATAGCCAGGGCCCGTAACGCCCTGAAGACACAGCGGGAAGAGGTAAATAACCTGGCCCACCGGCAACACGGCCAAGAATGGGAAATCGATGACCTTAATAGCAAAATTACTGCGGCTGATGAGAAACTGTACAGTGGACGCATCCATAACCCTAAGGAACTGTCCGACTTGCAACAAGAGACCGAAATTTTAAAAACTAAACGCGCTAAACTGGAAGATGAACTGCTGGCTTTGATGGAAGGAATCGAGCACGGCAATAACACCGTGGCCAACATGGAACGCGAGCTTCAGGCGCTGGAAGCGACATGGCATGAACAGCAAGAAAAACTGGGTGCCGAACTGGACGACCTGAAGGCAGACATGGCCGACCTCGAAGAAAGGCAGCAAAGCCTGACGGCAACGATTGACCCGGGCACTATCGCCATTTACCGCGAACTGCGGCAGCAAAAAAGTACGGCCGTCGCCAGAGTCGAGCAAGGCATCTGCCGCGGCTGCCGTATCTCTTTGTCCACTCTTGAGTTGCAGCGGGCAAAAAGTAATGAGCTGGTGCGGTGCAGTAGCTGCGGTCGCATTCTCTATACGGCTTAAAACAAAGGACCGATGATAAGAAAGGTAATTATTAATACGGACGGTGCGGCTGAGCCTAACCCCGGCGCGGCCAGTATCGGTGCCGTTATCAAGGACGAACACAGCCGAGTCCTTGCCACTATCTCTCAGAGTATCGGTCACACCACGAATAACCAGGCGGAATACCGGGCGATTATCGCCGCCCTGCAAAAAGCTCTGGAACTGGGCGCCCGTCAGGTCGAGCTACGTTCGGACTCGCAACTAATCGTCTGTCAGGTCAGCGGCGAATACCGGGTAAAGACCGCCTCGCTCAGACCTTTATTTCAAAAGGTAAAAGCGTTGCAGAACCAGTTCGAGAAATTTACCATGAGTCACATCGATGGTAAGACAAATACCGAAGCCCACAACCTGGCCCACGCCGCTTTGAAGTAGTGGGGAACTGTCATTCTGTGCTTGACACAGAATCCAGTAAACCTATTTGCAAGTCCAATCTATGTATTTCTGGATACCGACTGCGTCGGTATGGGACTTTTCACTTTTATTTTTCTTTGATAAATATCAGGATTCCCAGCATGGCCAGCAAGGCCAGGCCGGCACCGAAATAAAACGGCGCTGCGGGATTGAAAGCATCCCACAGCCAGCCGGCGATGAGACTGGCGGGTAAGAGAGCGAAGCCCACCACACCGTGATACAGCCCATAAGCCGTCCCCCGTCTTTCGGCCGGGACAAGGTCGGCGACGAAGGCACGGGCAGCTCCTTCCACCATTCCGTAATAAATTCCGTAGATGGCAAAAAGAAACCATGCCTGCCAGATGAAAGTTGCCATGGCAAAGCCGAGGTAAACGGCGGCATAAATGAACCAGCCGACAGCGAGGACACGCCGGCGGCCCAGCCGGTCGGAAAGTATGCCCATCGGTAATGAAGAAACGGCATAAACAATATTGAAGACCACCAGCATCAGCACCACTCCAATGAGCGGTACGTCCAGGTCCTGCGCCCGCAGGATAACAAAGAAATCGCTGGAATTGCCCAGCGTGAAAACGGCCATGATAGCTAGAAATACCTTGAAACGAAGACTGAACGGTGTCGTCGCGGTTTGCGGCACTCCCGAGTCCGATTTAACCGGCTGTTTTTTCGCTCTTTCCTGAACGAAAAAGGAGAGTACCAGTACGCCTAACACGGCGGGTATGACACCGATAATAACCAGCCACCGGTAGCTGGCCAGCCCGAGCTCGATACTGCCACCCTGCACGGTATAGATGACCACGGCCGCGATGGCTAGTCCGATGACAGCCCCGGCGGTATCCATCGCCCGGTGCAGGCCGAACCCCCGGCCCCTTTGTTCGGCGGTGACCGAATCCGCCACCAGAGCATCGCGGGGAGCGGAACGCATCCCCTTCCCCACCCGGTCGCCGAACCTGACCCCCGCCACGGTCCCCCAGTTACCGGCGATATACATAAAGGGCTTGGCCAGAGTCGAAAAGCTGTAACCCAGGACCGCCAGCAGTTTCGGCTTACCGATGCGGTCGCTCAGCCAGCCGGCGAAAATCCGTAGCAGAGAATCAGAGCTATCCGAGATGCCGCCCACCAGTCCGACGATGGTGGTGGCTGCCCCCAGCACGTTACTCAGAAAGAGGGGAATGAGGGTAAAAATCATCTCGCTGCTGATATCGGTCAGCAGGCTGACCAGGCCGAGGAAAAAGACGTTCGGGTGCAGTCCCCAGATTGGCTTACGGTTGGAGCCGGTACTCATCGAGTCACTTGACCGCCTTTCTTCCGACATACGGGCAAGTATAGTCCAAGTTTGCTGGAGTGTAAATGCTTATCTAAACCGCTGTGGTCGTTATTATTTCAATTGACAAGCCAAACACTAACGCTTATAATCTAAAACGTTTTGAACGTGCCGAGGTAGCTCAGTTGGTAGAGCAGCGGACTGAAAATCCGCGTGTCACCAGTCCGATTCTGGTCCTCGGCACCAGTTTGCATCTACGGCGGCATTGCCCGATAATATACTTGAGCGGAAGTAGTTCAGCGGTAGAATGCCTCCTTGCCAAGGAGGATTTAGCTTCAAATTTGTGAACTTCCAGTGAACTTATTTTACTCATAAGGTCAGGGCTTGCTTTCCTCTGACCACTCAGAATCATACTCAAATACGATTTACTAATACCTAGTTTTTGTGCTACCTCTACTTGTTTCATTTCTTACCCCCTTGATTTCTTATTCACTGAATCAACTATGGCTACTATTAATAAGACTATCCCTACACTGCCAGCTATAGCAATGAAGGACTCGTGGTGCATGAATTGCCCCCAGCTCCAAGAAGCATGTAATCTGAGTTCTTGGTCAAAATACAAAGCAGTCCCAATCAGGAGTGAAATTATCCCTAGTGTTAACCGTCTCTTTATCATTTCTTACCTCCCTGTGGCTTTCGGCCTCCTCCTGGTTTTCTTTGCCTAGTATAGTTAAGCTCTAATACCATCCAATCCCTCCCCCATTTCTTGCCCTTAATCTTGCCATCCTGCAAAAGACGCCTAACTTGGCTGGTATCTAGCCCTAGTTTTTGTGCTGCTTCCTTAACGCTGTACATAGGTATATTATACACGAGTACAGGTATAATAGTCAAGGGACAATCTGAAAACATATTGTGATAAAAGGCGTAACGATGTATCATTTTGAAACAATATCCCGAATCGCTTGGAGAAATATGACCACTTTCGATTTTGAAAGGTACTGCGCCACATGCATTGACTACCTATTTTTCTTGTTAGCACGGCACCAGCCATTTTGTGACAGACTGGAAGAGTTGAGGCAAGAGTATTCGTTACTCTTGAAAGACCACTCGTGGTCAGAGATAGGTATTTTGAAGTCAAGAGAAGACCCACCACTCAGTCTTAAACAAGATTGTACAAAAGCGAAGGAATATTCCACGGCGCTATCACAGTTGGTAAAGGAATACGGGTTGAACCCTGATTGGGCAATTGATAGGCTCAACTACGGCATTGTATATCCCAAAGCCCTAGTAATCGGCCCAATTAGCGAAGCAGACACAGAGCATAGAGAGTATACGATAACTTGGAACACCTGGTCCTTGCCAACCAAGAAGTCAATAGAACAGGACATCTTCAAACAGTTCGAGAAGCAATGGTCTGAATATGAACGGTCTCTTGAAGAATTCGGGTACATAAGAACCCGAAGACATGGATCGTTTGGAATCCACATGCGGTGGGTTTTCAAGCGTGTCTGTCTAAAGCAAAGCTGGAATCAAATAGCTAAAGAGGAGGCATCCCATCCGGACACCATAAGGCACGCAGTAGAATCTATATCAAAAAAACTAGGCCTAACGCTTCCGAAGATTAAGGGTGGACGACCTAAAAAACGGTAGGAATCTCTCTCAAAGAAAATTTGGACTGAATCACCCACGTAAAGGTGGGTGATTTTGTTTAGACGTATTTTTGCCAATTTTTTACTGTGTTCCGTTCTGCTACTTTTACTCTTAGGACGTGAGGCACACGCATGAGCGATACAGGCGATAGTAAAAATAAATACCGAATACGCTCTGGCAAGACTGCGATTGAAACCGATGTACCCGACATACCCTATATCATCGAGCAGAAGCTGAGGAAGCAAGCCAAATGCTCAGTTATAGGGAAATGGAAGGTAGCGAAGTCTTTCTTTACCATCCAGATGGGTATGGCCATCGCCGCAGGTGCTGAATTTCTAGGATTCAAGACTACTTCCTCAAACGTGCTGTACGTTAACTTTGAAATCTCGGAGGAGATGTTTCAGCAAAGGGTACAGGATATCCATCACGCATTGGGTTATGACTTGCAGCGTTTCAGATACCTAACCATCACAGACCTTAGCCTTGACCTGCATACCAAAGAACTGGACGAGATTCTAACCCAGTCTATAGCTGAAGGCTTTCCTGTGGAGGTGCTGATTCTTGACCCACGGTGGAAAGCAATTAAAAGAGACAGCAACCAGGATGAGGTGCTCAATGCCTTCTGCGTTAACCTTGACAAGCTAATACAAAAATACAAACTGACTCTGATAATCGTCCATCATGAAGGTGCTGGTACGCCTTCTGACAAAGCCGGTAAGGGTAGCACAGTGTTTGATGCCTGGCTTGATGGTTGGTTCAAAATTATCCCAAAGCAGGGACTTAAATTAAGAGAAATAGATATATGGTCTAGAGACAGCGAACGCCAACAGATTGTGGCTGAATTTGACTACCCTATCCATAAGGTAGCACCCGAGTATATGGCGGAGAGAAAAGCTAAGACCGAGAAGGCAAAACAAAGCATTGTTGACTTCATTAAGGCTAGCTCTAAGTTGGAAATGGAGGTGAGATTCCATGTAATAGGTAATGGCCATACTGACTATGCTTTTTGGAGAGCAAGAAAAGAGCTGTTAGAAGAGGGCCAAATGGAAGCTGTTAAAGCACCTGGGCCGGGAAACCGTAAGATGTTGCGGTTGGTAACGCAGTCTGCTCAAGAACAGACTAAATAAAAATAATTAATGGAGGACAATAATGGGATTCTCTGATTACTCAGAAGATGGGGTAAACTACCCTATCTTGACCTGTGACACCTGTGGTAAACCAATCGATGATGTTTGGAAAGCAATAATCACCTTTCATAATTTGTCCGGCAAACCCATAGGGCACGCTAGTGGCATATACCACAAGGGCAAATGTGACCCAGGAAATAAAGCTAGCCCGTATTCCGAAGAGTTATCTCGCTATGTGAGGCAACTCGTTTGCAATCTTCGGCTGGGTACCATAGTGAAAAACGGCTCTAAAAGGCAATTGGTCCTAGAGTTACCTGAGCCTGATGGTCTCCTGGAGTGCCGGGCCAGCAAATCGCCTTGGAAGTAAGAAATCATAGCCTGATTATTTCTTTTGCTTCACCCCATTCAAGTTGAGGTGACACATTTGCAGGGAACATGAGGCGGGATTCATAAGTTTTGCCAAATATGCTCTCGTATTGGGCTCTGATATAGCTTTGACTCATTCCTACCTTATAGCTATCGGTCAAAGCTATATCGCTATATCTTTTATCATCAGTTAAGGCAACGGGTATTACCATTTGCAGAATCGCCTTACCGCGTGCCTTTAGTTCAGAATGTTCTGGGTTTTCTATCCAGCATCGAAAGTTTAATGCTGGACCCTTGCCGGCGTTCATATAGATTATTCGAATAAAACCTGGATTTTCTTGGTTTGCTTCTAACGTAGTAACTGGAGCAGCAGCATTGAACTGTGAGTTAAGCATTATTTCTGCCTGTTGCTCTGCAATTGCCACTCCTTGATTGGTAGCCTCTAGAATACTGGCGGTTGAAACAGCGTAGAATGCGGTTACCCAAACCAAAGCTGCAGTCAGTGCTGGCACGTAAGCGTCCTTCATATCACCAGTCGCTCTCGCTACAGCAACTCCGACGCCAACAGTAACTATTAAGAGACCTACCACAAATATAATAGTCCATGCTTTGTTCATTTTATCTCCTCCTTACTGGTCGATTCCCATATTCAGTATAGGCCGCTTGGCAAGGGATAGCTATATTATTGTTATTAGACGCGGTACGCTAAATGCTTGCTCCTGTGCTGCCATGCTCTCTTGCACTGTAGCTCACTCATGATTCGGTCAAATGTTCAAATATTTGATTATTTGATTGTTTTTTATGAGAGTCTAATAAGTGACTTTTTAGCTGTGAGTTATGGGCATTACCAGCCTAAAGCTCAACAAATGCTGACATTAGTGGCTAAGAAGGCTGATTGTTAATCTGACGCAATTGAAGCAGGCATTGATAGCAGCAATAGGCATCTGTCAGGATTGGCAGTGTTTATTGTTAGAGGGTGGGGTGGTGCTGGTGGGTGGGAAAAACAAGAGGTCAGTCCTAGCTGTATTACTCCCTTATCTTTTGCCCACAATGTGGACACGGCTTACAGCAAAAATAATCCCACCATAATATGTTTTGGCCACAACTAGGACATTTGTTATCATACAATCCTAACCATTCGCCAGTAGATTTAAAGTGATTAACTACATCCATAAACTTACGTGGTGAATAATTCTTTTCAGTAGCGAGGCACCAAGCAATCTCACAGGTGGGCAGAACTAAGTGTGCAAATCGCTTTTCCCATACCTCTTCATTAAACTTCTTAACCTTCCAATGGCTGAAATCCCACATCATTGTGGATGCCATTATCTCAGCATCTTTGTCACCGTCTAAGGCATAATGGCATACGGCATAGAAGTATTTCCTAAACTTACCACCAGCAGCCAAATATACTTGCATTTCATCACCAACGAACACCAAGTCGCTTTGGACATACAATCCAAGAATATTAACCCAACCACGTACTTGCATAGATAGATTGTTCTTGTTTTCTGCAATATGGTGAAGGGCTGGGAAAAGCTCACCGACATCACTAATCTTACCTACTAGCATGACCACCTCCCTTGAACCCAGTTGGAATGTCACTCATATCAGGTTGTGAAAGGAGTGACATCCTATCACAATTTTTTACAAGATGTCAAGGCAGAATCAAACGAAGAGGAACGCCAAGGATAAGCAACGCCTGCTGAAAATTGGCGACAACATAAGAACAATCCGAAAGCAGAGAGGATATTCACAGGAAGAGTTCGCTGATATTGCTGGCTTTAGCCGCTCCTATTACACTGAGATTGAGACTGGAAAGCGGAACATCTCTGTACTTAATCTCATCAAGATTGTTGAAGCCTTGAAGGTTGACCCTGATGATATACTTGGCCATCCAAAATATCAGTAGATTTACCTACTTACTATTTGTTCTTCTCTGTCCTATATGCCCAGCCGAAGGATACTCAAAAAGCGGTTCAATGGAATTTTGAACTATTTCATCATTCGGATTGAGAAAATACCCTTTGGGAGTAATCAAGATTTTTCCTGTCTTAAAATAGAATAGTCCACCAATATACATATAATTATTCTGACCAATCTCCACTTGAAGTGCAGGCACTCGTTTGTCACCTATTAATCCCTTACTTACTACTTCAATGGCATTATTAGAGAAATTGCGGTCAAAGAAATTGTCTGGATTTACTTCCCAATGGTTATCAACAATATGTGCGACTAGGTTGCCTTTTTCATCATTAATCCAAGCAGACACTGACAACCTACCAGAAAATACTTGTATTTGAATCGGATAATCAAATCCTTCAACATGGATGAATCTATCCAAGTTTATGCCGTTCTTCAGCGACTCATAGTCCATAATGAGAAGATTAGAACCAAGGTTTATGGTAAAGTTACTACTCGTATCAACCTGTACGGGTGCGATATTACCCTGCAGAAGTGGCTTAGGTCTTGTCACTAAGTTGAGACCGATAGGAAGACAAATAGCAGAAATGACTAGGGCTACAGCCCCAATAACTATGAGAATCAAGCCTGTTGGCATTTTCATTGCATCCCTTTGAGTAGATTAACTTTACTTGTGGAGCTAGTCTAATACTTAAAAGTCATTTTAGCAAACAGAATACAAGGCTTGTTTCTTTTGGGTTTCCGATGATTCGTCTGTCATTAAAATTGAGATATTCTCTTTTTTATAGAGAGGTAAGAAGTGTGTGTTTTTGAAAGAAGATTTGGTTAGGTGGATAAAAGAACACTAATCATACATCTAGAAATATCTACGGATTTTGAATTTACTGGAAAGTAGGCAATAAACTACGCAAGCGAGATATAGGCACAATTTGCCAAGAAGCGACGGTATTGTTTTCTACTTTCGGTGTTAAAAGATAAAAGTTTTTTCTCATTATAGGTGGTGTATCAGCAATCAATGGCTGGTATGAAAGCCAGAAAATGACCTTGAAATTCTTCGGCTTACCCTTATGGTGCCAACTTTTATCAAAGTACAAATGATTGAATCGTTCTCTAATGTCCTCTTCCAGATTCTCCGTAACAATAATTTTTAGCTCTTCTCCAATTGGCACGCTATCCTCTGTTGGATTATACTGACACCATGCTTCGGTCTTGAATTTGTTGGATAGGAATGCACCTAGCCAAATCGCTGCAATTTCCGAAGGCCCGTGATTACAAACAATAACCGATATGGCTGTATTCTCCTCTAATTTTGACAGTATAGGTCGGTGCCAAGCCACAGCTGGGTAATTAGTCCGGCGGAAAACACTTTCACTGTGACGCCAATTCCAGAAAAAAGACACTGCACTTATTAGAACTGCTAGAAGAGCAATCCAAATTGACCACTGCTCACTCATGACCAATCACCTATCCTCAAACCCCATTAATCGTGCTTTCTTCTTCTCTTCCTATTCTGCCATATTCCACTTATGGCTTCACCCACTTTTTTAAACTCATCATACGAAAATTTATCACTCTTGGCCATATTGCAGATAGCACAAGCCAAAACGCAATTCTCAATATTATATCCCAAGCTACTAACTTTGCGGTCTATCTCTAGCCTACTTCCTCTTATAAATCCCCCATAGAAAGGCCCGGCCCATAATTGCTGGAATTCGTCTTCCGGTATCCCGCAATAGTGACACCGTTTCCCATCTCTTTTATAAAGTTCGTTCCGGAGTTGTGTTTTTTCAGTACGACTAAGTCTATATTCTTTGCCCACTTCCTTACTCCTGCGTGATTCCATTATACAAATACAGTCTATATTTGACCACAATGGCAAAGGTAAGAATTTTCAACTCGGTTAATTTCTCAGAGTGGAGATAAAACACAAATAGTTTATCTCATAATTTAGGCAGCCGTACCCCCTATCAGCTTCCCATTACTGGCTGACAGCTTTATATGTGAACTCCTCATTACCTATGAGAAAGCCATAGCTAATTGTTCACAAAAGTTCACGGAATTTACCTTAGACAGCTATTGACGTTTAATATTTTAATAATATAGACTTGTAGCAGGTTGGGAGGTGGAATATGGATAATAAGGGAGAAAAAGGAACCAATAAGAAAGCTTATCGTGTAGTTCAAATCGAAGGAAAAGTTACTTTTAAAATCGAGGAACTGTGGGAAGGTGGGATTGAGAGGGCTCCATATGGCAATAAAGAGGCTGCAATAAAGAGTGAAGAGAAGATTGCACGGGACAACGGATTCATTGATGACCTAGTATTGCAGGAAATTGTGGAGGTAAAAAAATCACCTACAGATGCCTTTGAGAGAGATAACCGTGGTACTTGGCACTGTAAAGAGGCTTGTTCCGTAGAGATGAATAACAAAGAGATAACATTTGTCAGTGGGATGACATTCACCAAAGGAGCCGAGTTCCTGGGGATGGATGTTGCCCAGTGGTTAGATGAGAATGCTAAGTAATAATACAAGAATACCCTTTAAGCTATCCTCAAATCTTGCCAAAACAAAGCAGGGCTATTTCACAACATAGTGCGTGTAAATGGAAGGCTATTGCCCCGGTTTTAAGCTAACCGTGTGATGCATAACTGTTCACATCCCGATAAACCTGGAGGGCTTCTTCAAAGCTAAGTGATTTAGAGTAGTTCTCAACCATTGCGATTGTTTCCCAACCACCTAAAGCCTGCACTACACGGGTAGACAAACCGGATTTGACCTGGTGAACACAGAATCCCCTGCGAAAGCTGTGAGCATTGCACGGGATGCCACCCTTAACTCGAAGCCTTCTTAGCATAGTCTGAGCACCATTCTTGGTGATTTCAAAAGTATCATGCTGACTAAACCATTGTTTCACGAGTCCATTTTCAGCAAGGCATTTACGAAAACGGTTTCCCTTGCCTAGTACCATGACGGTTCCTTCTGTCCAGTTGAAATCAGTTGCTTTTAGATTGACGGCTTCGGAAATTCTCATACCCGAATACCAAAGCAAACTGACAAGGGCTTTATCTCGCTCACAAAGGCAGTGGTTCAATACGACTTCAAGCTGCTCCCGACTAATAGCAGGCAATAACCTTTTTTGTATTTTTGGTGGCGACACATGTTTGATTGGATTATCGGAAGTGTATCCGTTCTTGTAAAGCCAGTTGCATAGTGCTCTTAGGCAGGAATAAAACTTAGCTTTACCGTTCTTGCACGTTAGGTGATTTATATAAGAAGTAATACTCTGAGAGTCCACGGGATAACCAACGAAGCCATCTAGTGTATAATGATATGATTCAATACTCTTGGGACTTGTCCCTTGTGGGCGGGATGTGATAAACTTCTCAAGTAGCTCAGTTGTGAACTTTTGTGAACTTTTTAAGGCTGGGCTGCGTAAGAGCGGAAGTAGTTCAGCGGTAGAATGCCTCCTTGCCAAGGAGGAGGTCGCGAGTTCGAATCTCGTCTTCCGCTCCATCTTTTAACATGCGGCAGCTGCCAGCCATAATTATTTCCATTCCGACGGAAGTCGGAATCCAATACTTCACTGTCATTCTGAACTTGTTTCAGAATCTAGAGGGTTTGAAGCAAGCAGCCCCGCCTGGATTCTGGCTTTCGCCAGAATGACATAGCGTGGGTTCTCTGGATTCCGTTTTTCAACGGAATGGTGGTTGCTATCAGCCACTACCTGTCAGCTTTCATCTTGACACACCAGCGGCACTGATACTATACTCACTCTTGTTTCCTTTTCTTATCGATTGCGAAGCGAGGTGGCCGAAGTGAAAATTACCATGCAACTGGCCGAATTCGTGGCCGAAACCGATTATCCGCAATTACCGCCGAAAGCCATTGCTGCCGCCAAACGTTCCATAACGGACTGTACGGGCACCGCCATTGCCGGCTCCCTGGAACCGGTAGCTAAGAAAGTGGCCGCCGTGGTAAAGAAGCTGAAAGGCGTCCCCCAGGCATCCGTCATCGGGGCCGGCTTCAAGACTTCATCACTCGATGCCGCTCTGGCCAACGGCGCCGCCGCCCATGCCCTTGACTACGACGACGTTTGCAGCACCATCACGGAGAACCCGGTCACCATCCACCTGACTGCCGCCGTGCTACCGGCGCTGTTAGCTTTAGGTGAAGAAGTAAAAGCCTCCGGACGTGAGATTATCGCCGCCTACGTTCTTGCCTATGAAGTCGCTTCCCGTTTAGCCAACGCCATGGGGCCTGATTACGGCGACGATTTAGGCTGGCATCCGACGGCTCCCCTGGGCACGGTGGCTGCCGCGGCCGGTGCGGCCAAACTGCTTAAACTCAGTCCCCGCAAGACAGCTATCGCCATCGGTATCGCCACTTCGCAGGCCGCCGGCATCAGGCAAAACTTCGGCACCATGGTCAAACCTTTCCACATGGGTAATGCTTCCCGAAGCGGTATTCTCAGCGCCCGGCTGGCCAGAGAAGGTTTCACGGCGGCTTTAGATTCACTGGAAGGCCGTTACGGTTTCTGTCACGCTTTCTCCGGCGGCCGCGGTTATGATGTGAAGAAGATCGTGGAAGACCTGGGTAATCCTTTTCAGGTGGTCGCTCCCGGGCCGACTATCAAGCTTTACCCCTGCTGTGGGAGCGCCCACGGCGCCCTCAATGCTTTCTTCTCGCTATTACAGAAACATGATTTCGAGCCGGAAAAGGTACACTCTATCGATGTGACCGTCCCCTTCGACCCGCCGCGTTCTCTCATTCACGATAACCCCAAAAACGCTCTGGAGGGTAAATTCAGCCTGCAATATTGCCTCGCCGCGGCTCTGGTGGACCGTAAGGTAGGCCTGTCCAGTTTCGCCGACAACCAGGTACTAAGGCCTGAAGTCAAGAAACTTTTTAGTAAAATCAAGATGGCCCGCCAGCCGGGCATGGAAGGCAAACCAAGCTGGCAGGTACCGGAGTACGTGGTCTCCGTGAAAATGGAGAACGGTAAAACCTATTCCGAAAAAGCCCGGGTGCCCTTTATTGCCCCGATACAGATTGCTACCCAGCAAGAGATGGCCGATAAGTATCATGATTGCGCCAGTCTCGTCCTTTCCTCCGACGATGTCACGGCATCGCTTAACATCCTGGAAACCCTGGAAAAAACGCCCGATATTTCACGGCTTACCGGGATAATCGGTAAGCCCAAGGCCAAATAAAAAATACAGGAGCACGACGATGGAACGCAAAATAAGAGTCCTTATTGCCAAACCCGGCCTTGACGGCCATGACGTCGGGGCTAAAATAATGACGTACGGCCTGCGCGATAACGGCATGGAAGTCATTTACTCCGGTTTAAGGCAAACACCTGAAGCCGTTGCTGAAGCCGCCGTTCAGGAAAGCGTCGACGTCATCGGGTTAAGCTGCCTCTCCGGCGCTCATAAATACTTGCTACCGCGGGTGGTGGAACTCATCAAAGAAAAAGGCATGGACCATGTCCTGGTGATTGCCGGTGGTACTATCCCACCTGAAGATATCCCTTACCTGAAGGAGCATGGCATTGCGGAAGTCTTTATTGCCGGCACTTCGGTACAGAAGGTAGTCAATTATATTAAAGAGAAAATGACAGCCACCGCCGCTGATAACCCGGTAAAAGGGACGTAATTCTATTTTCCCTGGCGGCGCTTACCGATTATTACCATCAATTCGTTAATGTTCTTCAAGTACTCCAAGCGCAATACCATTTTCAGCGCCTGCTCTGCTCTATCCCTGGTGAGGACAAGTCCGGCACAGTCACGGTACTTGGCAATAATCTCCTCATCCGTCAGTGGCAACTCATAGCTACCGCGGGCTTTTTCAATCCCCAGTGAATATTCACGACCATTCCTGAGTTTGACGCGGACAATATCCTGCTTGGCCTCTGGTTCATCACTGAATTTAACCCTGACCAGCTTCATTAATTTTTCTATCCGTGGGTCTTTAACTTTTACGTCGGTAATTTCCGTGAGACCTACTTTGCGCTCCAAAATGGATACTGCCAGACAAAATGGTAAGCTGAACTTCCCCTGCAAGGCATTGACCGGCTTATTATAGACCAGCACATCACGCGCCATCGCTCCTGTCTCACATTCCACCTCAGCAACATCATCGGCGGAAAACTCATACCTTTCGATTAAACCGAGCGTGGCATCGATGGCACGGTGGGTTAAATAGCAGGTGGGATATTTTTTGACCGTCACCCCCGGCGAGAGGATGGCGTATGGCTTACCGAGGCCGGCTATCACCTCGTCTTCATTCCGTTCAGTGCCGCCGAAAGCGTCGCAAAAACCAAACTTCCCTTCGATAATGTCAGGTGCGGCGGTGAACCCTTCTTTCACCAGCAAGGCTGATATTATACCATTCCGTGCCGCATTGCCGGCATGATAAGGTTTTGTCATTGTCCCCCGATTCCGGCTCAGGCCGCCAGCGTGGGAAGCCGCCAGGCCCAATACCATCTGCGTCGGTTCGATGTTCAGGCCTAGTATTTTGGCCGCAGCGACTGCTGCACCCATCGTACCCAGCACCGCCGTCGGATGGAAACCTATCGTCCTCGGATCCACTCCTAATGCAGACAGCTTCGCCCATAACTCAAATCCAACGACTAAAGCCGTAAGTATATCTTTACCTGAAGCCTGGTATTCCTCACCAACGGCCAGTACTGCCGGAAGCAGCGCTGCCGTCGGGTGACCGAGAACCGGGTCATAGACATCATCGTAATCGAGGACATGGGCCGTGGTGCCATTGACCAGAGCCGCCTCAGGCGAGTTCGTCCGGAATCCCGCCCCGGCCACGCTAGCCCGTGCCCTTCCACCTTGCTTACGTACCCAAGAAGAGATAATAATGCTGGCTGGTTCACGTGAACCAGCCAGCATAACGCCCAGAGTATCGATTATTGTCCGTTTCGCCGCATGCATCACGGGGGCAGGTATGTCTGCATAGCATGTCCCGGCGATAAAGCGGGCCAGCTTCTCAGTTGTACCCATCATTCCACCGCGGCCCACCCGGCTATTGAATTGTCTTGGTGTCGGGGTACCAGATTACCTTCTGCTTCTTGAGGTCTTCGGCCTGTTCTTTGGAATAGCCAAGCAGGTCGGCGAGAATTTCGTCGCTATTTTCCCCGACGATACCGATACACTCATAACTTTCTTCGAAGCCTCTGACCTTGACCGGATTGCCGGCAAACTTCCATTCTTCACCCGATGGTAGTTTCACCGGTACCACCATTTTGCGGGCTAGGACCTGCGGGTGCTCTAGCATTTCCGGTAAAGTATTTACCACACTGGTAGGGAGCTTCTTATCGAAAAATATTTTCTCCCATTCCTTGGCGGTCTTCGTCTTCAATCTTTCCATAATGATGCGGTAAAGTTCCGGTTCGTTAGCTTTCCGTTTCTCCACATTATCGAACCGTGGGTCTTTAGCCAGCTCAGGCAAGCCCAGACCCTCCATGAAGAGTTGCCAGTGCCTGGGTGTCCCGGCGGCTATCGCCACCCAGGTATTGTCCTTACACTCATAGGCTCCGTAGGGTATCTGCCCGCCGCCGGAAAGACCGGAGCCGCGGGGCCTCGGTATGTCATCTTTGTTGGCGGCGTAGTTGCCGATTTGATAGCTGGTCAGCGAGACAAGCACGTCCATCATCGAAATATCGACACGTTGCCCTTTACCGGTACGGTCGCGAGCGGCCAGACCGACCATTACGGCAAAAGAGCCGAATACTCCGGCCCCGACATCGCCAATCGGTAAACCACAAACACATGGGGGCTTATCGGGGAAGCCAGTACCTCTCATTACACCGGTTGACGCCTGGTTAACGATATCATAAGCTGGGGCATCAGCCCAGGGACCGGTCTCACCGAAACCTGATACTGAGACGCTGACAATTTTTGGGTTGATTTTAACCAGAGTATCGAAGTCGATACCGATAATCTTGAGCATCGCCGGTCTGAAGTTGTCAAACACCACGTCTGATTGTTTCACCAGCTCATAAAATACTTCCTTGCCTTTTTCCGTTTCCATATTGATAGAGAGCCTTTTTTTGTTACGGTTCAGGCTCTGGTAGTGGCTTTCTCCGCGTCTTAAAAACCAAAGGTCCTGGTCCGACATCTGGGAACCTTCCGGTGGTCTCAGGCCGTATAACGCTGACCAGGCAGTACCGTAGGCCTCGCTTCTCCCCTCCGCCTGAGACGGTTCTTGTTCGACTTTAATAACGTCCGCCCCGAGGTCAGCCAGAAGCAGAGTGCCGTAGGGACCAGCCAGGACCCGGGAAAAATCCAGAATCCTTATTCCCGATAAGGGACCTTCTTTTATCATGTTGCATCCTCCTACCCGACGAAAATTGTTACTATTGTTACACGGGCATAATACCGTGCTTACGATAATGTCTCATTTCCTGTTTGTTAGCCATCACTTTCAGGGCTTGAATAAGGCGTGGCCTGGTCTCTCTCGGCTCAATTACCTCATCCACTTCCTCAATCGCTGCCGCCAGATAAGGGCCACTCATTACCCGCCGCATTTCCTCCTGTTTTTTACGGAGAAACTCTTCCGGGTGCTCCATCGTTTCCATTTCGTGCTTAAAGAGGACCCGCACCGCAGCGTCAGGCCCAATCACTCCTTTTGAAGCAATCGGCCAGGCGAAGAGACGGTCAACGCCGATGTCTTTATCGCCGGCGCTGCCGGCAATGCCACCGCCGGTAGCCTTGCGCAGCAGAACTGTAACCTTAGGGACGGTCGCTTCGGCAATAGCATAGAGCGTTTTGGCACCGTGCCGGATAATACCGTGATGCTCCTGGTCGATTCCCGGTAAGTAGCCTGGATTATCCACCAGGAAAATCAAAGGGATATTAAACGCGTCGCAAAAACGAATAAACCGTGCTTGTTTATCGGAGCTATCCACATTTAAACAACCGGAAAGATAAAGCGGCTGATTGCAGCTCAGTCCTACCGTCTGTCCATCGAGACGGGCGAAGCCGATGACAGCATTAGGGGCAAAATCGGCTTTTACTTCGAGGAAATCGCCGTTATCCACTATCTTCCGAATAACATGGCGGATATCATACGCTTTCCGACCTTCGATAGGCACGATATCAACCAAACTGTCGTCCACCCGGTCAGGGCTATCTCCAGTATCAACCCGTAGCAACGGCTCGCGGCAATTCTGCGGCAAGAAACTGAGCAGACGTCTGATTAGCTTAAAACATTCCTCTTCGCTTTTTACCCTGAAGTCAGCCACACCGGTAACACGACAATGCACTCTGGCACTGCCCAACTGCTCGATGGTTACCGTATCGCCGGTCACTTCCTTGATGGCATCGGGGCCGGTAATGAGCATATTGCCTATCCCTTCGACCATGATAATAAAATCGCCCAGTGCCGGGGCATAGACGGCATTACCGGCACAGGTCCCGAGAATAGCTGATATTTGCGGAATAATGCCTGAAGCCAGGGCATGTCTTCTAAAGAAAGACCAGCGCAGAAAACCGTGGTCGATGCCTCCCGGCTTTGGTGCTTCGATGCGGGCTCCGGGAGCATCCATGAGACCGATAAAAGGGACGCCATAGTCCATGGCCTTATCCACCAGCTCGCAATATTTACTCCGCCCGATACGCCCGACGGAGCCACGCCAGATAGTACGGTCCTGGGCCATGACCGCCACTTTTCGCCGGTCGATTTCTCCCCAGCCGGTAATGGTGCCATCACCGAATGTCTTCTCTACCTCAGTCAGAAAATCATGCCCAACGAACATGCCGAACTCGGCAAACGTACCCGCATCAAGCAGCATCTGAATTCTATCCCGGGCAAACAGTTTCCCCCTTTCCCGATGCTTGGCCACCTCCTCGGCGCCGCCACCCTGTAAAGCTCGCTCCCGGTAAAGTTTTAATTGTTCGATTTCTTCTTTCATCTTCCCCCTAATCAGCCGGCCCATTGATTCCTGTGAGGCTATTTACTAGACCTGGACACCTTTCCATTCGCCGAAAACGTCACGAAAGACATCGCATATTTCGCCGATGGTGGCATAGGTCTCGACCGCTTCCAGAGTCGGCAAGACCAAATTAACGTTCTCATCGGAGGCAGCTTCTTTGAGACGCTTTAACGCGGCTTTAACACTTCCGTTATCCCGTTCTTGCTTGACCTGCTTCAGCCGGGCAAGCTGCCCTACTTCGGCTTCATCCCGCCGTTTGGGGTCGTAGGGGTGGGGCACCAGACGGCTGGTCGTTATTTCAAGTTCGTCCTCTCCGGTGAAGCAATTCACCCCCACCAGCTTACTTTTACCCGTTTCAAACTGCATGAAGAACTCATAAGCACCTTTGGTAATCTCTTTCTGATAATAGCCCTGCTCAATGGCTCCGGCAGCGCCGCCCATCTCTTCAATCTTGTCCATGACGGACACAATTTCCTGTTCCACCGAATCGGTCAGTGATTCCAGATAATAAGAACCAGCCAGGGGGTCGATAACGTCAAAAAGACCGGCTTCGAGCTCAACAATTCTGGTGGCATCAATACCGAGTTGCTGACCTTCTAGGCTATGCCCTAAGCCCATCGGTTCGTCATAAGGTATGGCCGTCGGCTCGCCCCCACCCAGAGCCGTAATAATGACATCGATAACGGAACGGCTCAGATTATTCAACGGGCGCTGCACAGTATAAGTATCTTTACTAAACCAGGCCTGGTCGCCGCCGCGCAAAATCCAGCAGCGCGGATTTTTCGACTTGAATTTCTCCTTCATTATCCGGGCAAAGATACGCCGTGTCGCCCTTGCCCGGGCTAAAGCAAAGAAGATGTTACGGCTACCGCCGCCGAAGCCACGGTAGGTGAACCGTGGGGCAAACTTATCGACGTCGAGGCCGGCATCAGTACCCAGTTGCACGTAAGCCATCGCATTAGACAGGCCGAAAGCTAAATCCAGGACACCCTTCGCCCCTGCCTCGCGCATGTGTTCGGCACAAATACTGATGGTATTCATCTCCGGTAAATACTTGGTGCAGTAAACGATGATGTCACGTGTTAGCCTGAGCGATTGTTTCGGCGGGAAAATATAGGTGCCCCGAGCAGCGAACTCCTTCAGGATATCATTCTGCGGCGTCGCCCTCAGCTTTTCCTGAGGAATACCCCGCTTTTTAGCCAGGGCCAGATACATCGCCAGCATTACCACGCAGGGAGCATTTATCGTCCAGTTCGACTGTATTTTATCTAAATCATTGGTGCCGGAAAAAGCTTCATAAAGAATTTCGAAGTCCTTGAGGGTATCCACCGCCACCCCCGCCCGGCCCACCTCACCACGTGCCCGCGGGTGGTCGGAATCGTAACCAATCTGGGTCGGCAGCTGGAAAGCAAGGTTAGGCCCGCCCCGCCACCCCAGCGACTGCATCCGCTTATAGAAATCGCGCGTGTCCTCGGCCATACCGTAGCCGGAATAAATACCGGCCCGCCTCACCGCCTCACCGGCCCGCCCGGCCACTTCGCCGAATTCCCGGCCGTAGGTATGCATCCGTGCCGGGAAAGTATACGCCGTAAACGGGTACTGCCCAGGGAAACCGACTTTATTGAGAAAATCAAAATCAGGCGAGTCGGCAGGAGTATAAAATTTGGTCGGAGCTTCCTTCAGGCCGAACCTTTCCAGTGCCGGTTTGAGGACATTAGTTTCCCACTCTTTACGTCGTTTCTTGACTTCGTCGATGTCCATGCCTCAACTCCTCCTTACCGCGCTACGCATCAATGGGGGGAGAAACCTCAATTTCCACAGTATAGCAAAGCACCATGACAAAATCAACGTCTTGCCGTACTATCCCATAAGGTAAATAGTACCTTTTCGTAACTATCCTTAACCTTTACTACCCGCGCGAGCGGGCTACCCCGGCATAAGCCCCACGCGGGTCGGACCCACCATCCAGCCTGCCATCCGGCAGTACGCGGATTACCTGGGAACGAGAAATCATGGCCGCCGAAAAACTGTCAATCTGATGGGCTACCTGGTGCCCCCGCTGCCGGAGCTCCTCACAGATATCCTCTCGTATCTCCGCATCGACATAGACCAGCGGGTCGGCATCACGGTGAATACGAGGCACGCTGACCGCTTCGAGGGCTGTCATGCCCCAATCGATAACGTTACAGATACTCTGCAGCACCGAACTGATAATAACATTACCACCGGGCGCCCCGACCACGAAGGCTGGCTTACCGTCTTTAAAAACAATACTCGGACACATACCGGTAAGGCGTGCTTTACCCGGAACGAGCGAGTTGGGCTTACCTTGCACCGGATTAAACTGCTTCATCGAATTGTTATACATGAAGCCCAGCCCGGGAGTGACCACGCCCGAGCTACTCCCCAGAGTGTGCGTCATGGCGATAGTATTGCCCATTTCATCGACGACGCACAGGTTGGTCGTACCTTCTTCGCGTATCGGCGTTCCAGTCGTCTTACCGATATTTTCCTTTATCATTTTCTGTTGTTCCTGAGCATACTCCTTGGATAGAAAAACCGTTTCCAGAGGTACCGAAACAAAATCCGGGTCGCCCAGGTATTTATCACGGTCGCTCTGCGTGACTAACATCGCCCGGGCGAGTATATCGAGGTGTTCGATACCGTTATGCTCCAGCTTGCCCAGTTCGAACCCTTCCAGGATATTAAGCAATTCGATGACGCAGGCACCTCCACCCGGTGGCAGGTTCGAGATTACCGTGTGGCCCCGGTAGGTCGTACTGACCGGTTTAGATTTCCTGGGCCGGTAGTTAGCCAGGTCCTCAGCCGTAATATCGCCACCATTAGCGGCAAAGTCCTCGGCGATAATGCAGGCCAGTGAGCCGTGATAAAACGAGTCCGGCCCTTCGTCAGCCAGCACTTCCAGAGTATGGGCCATATCGCGATTTACCAGCCGGTTACCGGGTTGGATCGAACGTCCGTCCGGCCGGAGATATATCTGGCTACAGGCTTTATTGGCTTTAACTCTCATCAGCATATCAGATACGGCCGGCTGTGCCGGTTTATTCAGCATGAAGACTAGCTGATGCGGCACCTGGAACCCATCGCGGGCTATTCCGATAGCCGGTGCAATCAAGTCACCCCACTTCATCATACCGTAGTTTTTATTAATCTCGGCAAGGCCGGCGATAGTACCTGGCGTCATCACTGAGGTGTAACCCAGTTCATTGCGGTGGTCTTCGAACAGATAATATTGCGTCAGAGGTGAATAGCCCTTGAGGTCTTTTAACCACAAATCGGGCCGTACTTTCGAGCCAGCCCGGTTGAAAAAGTCGATAACGGCATTTTCTCTAGTAGCGGCAACATAGATATTAGCCGTACCCATGCCACCCGGCCCACACATAAAAGGGTCGACCACCATCTGCATGAAAGCCGTAGCTAAAGCGGCATCGAAAGCGTTACCTCCAGCCTCAAGGACTCTGGCGCCGGCCTCGGCGGCTCTTGGCTGCGGACAAACGACCATACCTTTCATCTGCCGATTACCTCCTGCATACTTTTCTGCCTCAGTCTAGAAATGCCCGCATGAAAAGTCAAGACTTTCGATAAATTGAACTCACGCTCAAGGTATGATAACCTTGAATGAACTTCTTGGGAACAATAAACCGCCTGGGAGCATGAAATGGGCAAGAAAATCATCTTTGGCATCCTGGTGATACTGACTGTCCTGACGCTGGGCTGCCAGGGTTTGGGACCGACTCCATTAAACGATGGGGAACTAGTCCAGCTCGGCGGCGACCCGCTTACGCTCGACCCCCAGCTCGCCTCCGATGTCACCGCCGCCACCTATATCGTTGAGATATTCGGCGGCCTAGTCACTCTCGACCGCAACCTCAAAGTAGCCCCCGACCTGGCAGAAAGATGGGACATCAGCGATGACGGCAAGACCTATACCTTCTACCTCAGGCCTGATGCCAAATTCCACAGCGGCAAACCCGTTACCGCCGAGGACTTCAAATGGTCGTTCGAGCGAGCCGCCGACCCGGCGACCCGTTCCACCACGGCGGATACTTATCTGGGTGATATCGTCGGATTCAGGGCTAAGCTCAGAGGAGAAAGTCAGGAAATAACCGGAGTTAAAGTAATCGACGAACAGACTCTGGAGATAACCATTGATGCTCCCAAGGTCTATTTCCTGTCCAAACTCACTTACCAGGCTGCCTTTGTTCTTAACCGTGATAACGTTGCCACCGGCCCGGACTGGTTCACCCATCCTGACGGTACGGGGCCCTTCAAATTAAGGGAATACATCCGCGGTGCCCACCTTATCCTCGAACGTAACCCTTATTACCACCTGGGGATAGCCAAACTGGAGAGCGTCCGTTTTCTGCTCGCCGGCGGAACACCGATGGCTCTGTACGAAAATAACGAGATTCAAATCACCGGCGTAGGTATCGACGACCTAGACCGGATAAGTGACCCAAACTCGTCGCTAAGCAAAGAACTGCATTATATACCGCCCGGCTTTGAGACCTCTTATATCGGGCTCAACGTTACCAAACCGCCTCTCGATGACATTAAAGTCCGTCAGGCGCTGGCCTACGCCATCGACAAGGAGCAAATCGTCGGCACCGCATTAGCCAACCGGGTCGTGCCGGCCTATGGCATTCTTCCGCCCGGCTTTCCAGCCTATAACTCCGCTTTACAAGGGCTTACCTACGACCCGGAAAAGGCAAAAACTCTGCTGGCTGAATCAAAATATGGCCCCGACCCGGCGCAGTGGCCGGCAATTTCTATGACTATCCCCGGTGAACTGGGCGATATCCTCGGGCAACACCTAGAGTCAATACTGACCGCCTGGCAAGATATCCTGGGCGTCACCGTCGAGATACAACTGGTAGACTGGCCCACCTTCCTGAGCGATTTGACTACTTACCGCCTGCAGATGTATGAGATTGCCTGGTCGGCCGATTATCCTGACCCACAGAATTTCCTTGATTTGCAGTTCGATAGCCAGAGTGTTAACAACCAGACGCGGTACAGTAACCCGGAGGTTGACCGGTTACTTGAAGCCGCACGAACGGAACGGTACGAACCCGACCGCTACAAACTCTATCAAGAGACCGAACAAATAATCGTGAACGAAGTCCCATGGATACCATTGTGGCACCCCGGCGACGGATACATTCTCATTAAGCCGGAGGTCAAGGACTTCTTCCTTTTACCCGTTGTGGTACCTAAATACCGCTTCGTCTATTTGACCAAGTAGAGGTAAGTCGAAAGGCCAGCATGAGCGGTTAGGTTCGTTTTTGGTTGGCATCTCTTTAGAGCTTGACCTCACCCCTGACCCCTCTCCCAAAAGACTAAGTGAGTAAATAAAGAGGGGGCTTCGCCTCCTCTTAAAACACCCCTCCCCTTTCCCTGTTAGGGAAAGCCGAACAGATAATCGCCCTCCCCTATTCCCTTCGTCGTAAGCGTTACGGGAAACATCGAGCAGCCACATGGAAAATAACGGAAACTTCCCATTGTATTGCCTGATAACGCTCTACACAAGCCACGGAGTTGCAACGGGTAAGACTTTGGGAACCTCCGTTGGCTTAACGTCGGTCCGGCTCTGTTGCTCAATTACTTTATTTGGTCACGTAGGCGATCCCAAATACCATCGGATTTGCCCTGTTAAGAGGAAACGATTAGATGGATTGTTACGTTTGAGAACATCTTTACCAAATTTACTGGGACAAGCCCTGCCAACGCATTTCTACAGTCCTGCCGCCACCAGAATATCAGGAACCACTTCCTCTCTGCCAATGGCCATAATATGGACGCCGTCGCAGAGGGCGTCCTTTTTCAAAGCAGCAATCATCCGCCCTGCAATCTCGATGCCCTTGGCTAGTGCCCCACCCTTGGGGGCGTCGGTCAATTCATCAATCAGCTTCTGGGGTACAAAGATACCGGGAACGTTTTCAGTCATGTACTTTGCCATTCTAGCCGACGATAGCAGTACTATCCCGGCGAGTATCTTGACCGGAAACTTGCGGGCGTGTTGCATGAATTTGCCGAAGTTGTCGAGGTCGTAAATTGCCTGCGTTTGGAAAAATTGGGCGCCGGCCTCGACTTTCTTTTCAAACTTTATTAGCTGCGGTTCGAGCGGCCGAGCTTCAGGAGTGACAATAGCGCCAGCACAAAATTGGGTGGCGCCCTCAAGGTTATTGCCACCCATATCCTTACCGGATTCCATCAAACGGATTGTCCGCAGCACACAGGACTGTGACGTCTATCTTAGCTTTTGCCTGTCGCTCTATCAGCTTTTCGCCGTGCGGGTCCGGTGCGTAGGAAAGTAACCTTTGCCGGATCTCATCAACGGTAATATTGGTCCCGCCTGCTCTAGCGCTCGGGCCGTGTGAAGCATAAAGACTTTCGGCCCTTCGCCTGATGACTTCCTCATCTACAGTGAGTGGTAGCATGTATGTCGTGTGATAGTGAGAATCGATAATCACCATATACGCCTCCTTTCCCCGATTTTATCTGTATTTGGTAACCCTCTATCCTTAGCCAACGGATAATTACATGTTCCAGCTTCTTCAAGAGTCTTTAGATTCTTAACAACATCAAGGGCCAAAGTGATTCATAGCTTTAATAGGAGGTTTTTTGACTGCGCTCATTCTATACCTGTTCATAGTTCGGCAACAAGCCCCACCGTTTGGAGCATACCCCTGAGATACTGGAAATTAGCTCTTACTACTGAGTAGCAATCCTGACGCTTGCACCACCAAGTCTAATTCAAGTTTCGAAATAACTCTTGATGAGTACATTCATATGAGAAGAGCCTAGTCACAAATGGATGTTGACAAAGCATGGCAGACTATTTACAGTCTCTATAGCTGAATCGCACTAATCAAGTTTAGTGCGTTCACTCTTTTAAGACCCTGAGCCTTGGTTTAAGACGACACTAGAAAGGAGGAGAAATGCCAAAGGATAGCAGCTCAACCAGAAGTGTGATTGAAGAGGTAAGCGCTTATATCTCCAAAAGCGGACAGGTAGAGCTTCCTCCAGAAGTGGTGGAAAAAGCAAAGCATCACATTCTGGATACGATGGCAGCTATGGTTTCCGGCTCACAACTTAAACCTGGCCGGTTAGCAAGAAAATATGCCAGGAGTCAAGCTGGAGTGAAGGAGGCTCAGGTCATCGGTTCGCACACAGTGACATCGGCGATAAATGCGGCCTTTGCCAATGGAATTATGGCACACGCCGACGAGACTGACGATTCCCACCCTAAGTCTTATACCCATCCTGGGTGCGGCATAGTATCAGCGGCTCTTTCGATGTCAGAAAGAGAACAGGCCGATGGCATGAGCTTTCTTAAGGGAGTAGTTGCTGGATATGATATCGGCTGCCGTATGACTCAGGCACTAGGGGTGGACAATCTGAACCGTATGCACCGAAGTGCTCACACCATTGGACCTACCTTTGGTGCTGCGGCAGCAGCGGCTTCGGTAGCTCGACTGGATGCCCACCAGGTGAGATATGTATTATCTTACACTGCCCAGCAGACCTCGGGCGTGAAGTATTGGGCACGTGATGCCGAACACGTTGAAAAAGCCTTCGTATTTGGCGGGATGCCGGCGCGTAACGGCGTAACTGCGGCGATCCTGGTACAGTCGGGATTTACCGGAGTTGAAGACCCTTTCAGCGGACAAGATAATTTTATAGAAGCTTTTTCCTCTTCTCCCGAACCCCATCTGTTAACGCAGGGACTGGGGAATTACTATGAGATTATGTTCACCAATATTAAAAGATTCCCGGTGGGTTCCCCGATACAGGCTCCTTTAGATGCACTTTTATTGATAATTAAAAAACATGGGATAAAATCCGAGGACGTAAGGGACATTAAAGCCCGTTTACCAGCGTACGGTGCCAAGGTTGTTGATAACCGGAATATGCCCGACGTAAATCTGCAATACATACTGGCGGTAACCCTGTTGGAGGGGAATTTAACATTTGAAGCAGCTCATTCATACGAACGCATGAACGACCCCGCAGTGCTAGAAATAAAAAAGCGTATTGATTTGATTGAGGACCCTGAACTGACCGCAGCTAAGATTATTAGACAGGGTATCGTTGAGATTACAACTAGGGATGGTACTCTATTTAAGGAGCACGTGGTAAGTGTGCGAGGTACGGTTGAGAACCCCCTTATGAGGAAAGAGGTGGAGGAAAAAAGTCAGGATTTGATGACACCAATCTTAGGGAAAGACCGCGCCCTGAAACTGAGTGAAAAAATCTGGAATCTAGAACAAGTAAAAAATATTCGAGAGCTTCGGCCTTTTCTTTTGCCCCTATAAAGAGATTAGAATATACGTTTGTTGAAGAAATATGCACTGACTTTTTATGGTTTCATAAAAAGTCCGGCTCTCATATGGTGGGTTAGATAAATCCAACGATAACTCATTTCGTGCAGTGTTCCTGACCTGTGGCGTCGAAGTAGCATAGCTATATGCCGATGTGGCCGTTAATGTACCGTGTGCAGATTGTCTTGTCCAGCTCAGACTTTGTAGTAGTCCATTCATAAGCTTTCTAGCATATACTCTTCTTCTACCCACGCCTCCGGTTGTTCCGTAGCTGTTTTGCCTTTGACTAGTGCAGCGGTGTACACTATGTGTATTACGGAGGCCAGTTATGGAAAAGGAGGTACTACTTATCTGTCCTGCTCCAGAAAGCTGCAGGGTAAAACCTGGCGGCAGACCGATTGTCTCGCGTTTCTTCCGCCATACTCGCCTCAGCCTCCTTGCGGTTGCTGCGGCAACCCCACCCGATTGGGAGGTGAGGATCGTTGATGAATACGTTAGCCCCCTGGAGTTCTCTTCGAAGCCGACGTGTGTTGGACTCTCTTTTATGACGGCAGGAGCGCCGCGGGCGTACGAAATCGCACGGGAATTTCGCCGCCTCGGAATCCCGGTGCTGGCAGGAGGCTTCCACCCAACCTTTCTGCCAGAAGAGGCCCTAGAACACTGCGATGCAGTGTGTATGGGCGATGCCGAGCCCTCGTGGCCCCGGATGCTTAGAGACCTGGAAGTTGGAGCCCTGAAACGGGTCTACCAGAGCGACCCATATGCTAGCCTGCGCGGCCTTGGGCTTCCGCGACGGGACCTTCTTGACCCTACGGAATATTTTACGCGAAACAGTGTCCAGACCTCCAGGGGCTGTCCCAATCGCTGTACCTTTTGTTCCATTACCTCTTTTTATGGAGCACATTATCGCCATCGGCCAGTGGAAGAAATCATCAATGAGATTGCAGGCCTCTCCGGCAAGTTGGTGCTCTTCATCGATGACAACTTGGTCGCTGACCGCTCATATGCGCTGAAGCTCTTCTCCGGTCTCAAACCACTCAATAGACATTGGTATAGCCAAGCGGCGCTTACCATCGCACAGGATTCAGAACTTCTTGAGGCTGCAGTTGACAGTGGCTGTAAAGGCTTATTCGTGGGGCTTGAGTCTCTCTCTAACGAGAGCCTGCACAAGGTGGAGAAAGGGTTCTGCCAGGCAGAGACCTATCTTGGGGCCATAGAGGTCCTCCACCGAGCTGGGATCGCTGTTGAGGCCGGCATTATCTTCGGTTTTGATGAAGATGGTCCAGAGGTTTTTGACCGGACGCTAGATTTTCTCAAAGCCAGCCGTATCGAGCTAGCCCAGATCACTGTTCTCACACCTTTGCCTGGAACCGTGATATACAGTCAGATGGAGAAAGAAGGCCGCATTCTCACCAAGGACTGGAAGTACTACGACTTCTTTCATGTCGTTTTCCAGCCAAAGAGGATGACTCCAGAGGAACTTCAGGCCGGAACCGACGAAGTTGTAAGACGTTTCTACAGCACGAGGGAAATACTGGAGCGGACGCTCTCATCTGTCCACTGCCTTGGCCTTTTACAGGCCTTGGGGACTATTCTTCCCTTGAATCTCGCGGCAAAGAGAAGGATTGAGACCTGGGAGGCAAGACCCACCAGCAAATCAAGCGAACTCTACTGGCTTAAGTCCGACGACAACTTCAATTCGGAAAGTGTCCCGGTTTGTGAAAAGTCTACGCACAACAACGTTACCTGACTTCCAGTGGTAGAGAACGAACTACGAGTAACGA
This sequence comes from Chloroflexota bacterium, assembly GCA_043812795.1. Taxonomy (GTDB): domain Bacteria; phylum Chloroflexota; class Dehalococcoidia; order Dehalococcoidales; family UBA2162; genus JBDRLU01. The sequence goes on along the minus strand of JBDRLU010000012.1, from coordinate 32,606 downwards.
AATACTCTGCCTCGCTCTTACCTTGTACCAATTGCACAAAATAGCGGATTGTGCGATACGAACGTACTTTTTAATATCCTTGACGTCAGGTAAATAAATCATTAATATGCAACTACTAAAACCTCAATACGGTGGAAAATGACACTTAATCAAAAAAGCCGAAAGTATTTACATTACAGAAGATAAATAAATTGAGATAAAGATATGAAATGGCTCAGGCAAGCGCGAGCACTTGTATCCCCCTTACTTTCGGTGATTATCTTGGCATTACAACTCCCTTTCGCGGCTCCGGCGGCTGCGTCTCCCTCACTGGGCAACCCTTTGGCATGGGGCGGTAACTCCAGAGGCCAGCTGGGAAATAATTCCACCGCTGATAGCTACCTTCCGGTACAGGTGCAGAACCTCAGCAGTGTTACAGGCATCGCTGCCGGTACATACCATAGTCTGGCGGTGAAGTCAGATGGTACTGTCCGGGCATGGGGTGAAAACAGCGAAGGTCAACTGGGAAATAATTCCACCGCTGATAACTACCTTCCGGTACAGGTGCAGAACCTCAGCAGTGTTACAGGCATCGCTGCCGGTGCATACCATAGCCTGGCGGTGAAGTCAGACGGCACTGTCTGGGCATGGGGCTGGAACGGCAACGGTCAGTTGGGAGACACCTCCACCACCAATAGACGCATTCCGGTCCAGGTTAGCGGCCTCAGCGGAGTAGTGGCCATCGCCGGGGGTAGTGAACATAGCCTGGCGCTGAAGTCTGATGGTATCGTCTGGGCCTGGGGCTATAACGGCCACGGTGAGCTGGGCGACGGCACTACCACCCGGAGATTAATTCCGGTTCAGGTGAGCGGTCTGAACGGGGTGGTGGCTGTCTCTAGCGGCGGATACCACAGCCTGGCGGTGAAGTCAGACGGCACTGTCTGGGCATGGGGTAATAACTCTAAAGGCCAGCTGGGCGATAATACCACCACCCAGAGATTAACTCCGGTCCAGGTGAGCGGTCTGAGCGGGATGGTGGCTGTCTCCAGCGGCGCATACCATAGCTTGGCGCTAAAATCGGACGGCACCGTCTGGGCCTGGGGCTCTAACGGTAGCGGCGAAGTGGGCGATAATAGCGTCACCCAGAGAAATACCCCAGTTCAGGTACATAACCTGAGCGGGGTGGTCGCGATCTCCGGCAGCGCCCTCAGCCACCATAGCCTAGCACTGAAGTCAGACGGCACTGTCTGGGCATGGGGCTGGAACGGCAACGGTCAGTTGGGGGATACCTCCACCGCCGATAGATACACTCCGGTCCAAGTACAGAACCTGAGTGGGGCAGTCGCCATCGCCGCCGGCTTTGGGCATAGCCTAGCCACCGTACCGAATTTGTTGCCCGGTGACGCCAATGGAGATGGAGAGGTCAACTCGATAGATATCACCCAAGTAGAGCGGATTATTGTCCACCTAGATGACCCGACACCGAGCTCTGATGTCAACCAAGATGGCATTATCAACGCTATTGATATCACTAGTGTAGAAAGAATAATTGCTGGGCCAGGCTAACTTTTACTTGAAAGGTGTCCCTATTCACAAAATAGTAGTTCGTGACCTAATTGCACAAAATAGCGGAATGTATGGTAGGACGACTTGTCAATATAGTCGTTAAAAGCTCGAGCTAAACCATGAAAACTACAGCGAATGGGGCTTGGTTTACACTACGGGACTATTAGAATCCCTCTTGACATGCACTTTTCTGGGTCGTACGCTTCGTTTTAACCACGTCATCATAACCCAACCAGCCTTCTCTGAGAGCGTGCAGCACAGCTTCGGAGCGTGAACTTACATCTAGCTTTCTGAAGATATTCATCATATGAGTCTGAACTGTCCGTTCATTGATGCTAAGTTCCTTGGTAATCCTCCGATTGCTTACTCCATTGGCAGCTAATTTGATGACCTCCAGCTCGCGCTCATGGAGGAGTTCCAAGATGAATTTCTTATTTCCGTCACCAACATAACCGGATACGTGGTCGGCAAAACTGTAGATGGCTCTCAGGTTGAAGACAGCTTCCCCGTTGTGAACCAGACGTATTGACTCAATAATTTATTTGACGGGAGCTGTCTTCAGTAAATATCCCCTAAAATCCCCTGGCACCGATACGGAGAGCGTCAAGCATATGAGACTCGTAGCCTACAGCGGCAAGTAAGAGTACGGCAGTATTCGTAGAAGCTTTTTTAATAGCCGCCGCAGCCTGAACACCGTTTAGCTTGGGCAAGAGGACAAAGGGGATAGGGTCACTGCGAAAGAGTAATTCTCAACTAAATCAGAACTTAACCGTGTGAGTTATTGAGCAGTACGGGAAGCACAGCCGAATTGCCACCGGCTCGACGGCGCCGCTGGTTGCTCGGCTAAAAGCGGGAAGTTAAGGCTCTCACGCCAGGCATTATCAAGGCCGTCCTGATCGAAGCCATAGACTTTTTTCAAAGCGTCGTCTATCTGTGCCCCTTGCTTCAAAGTAGCCAGCAGGCCCCTCAATTTCTCCCCGCCATAAGTATCGATGAGATATGTTACTATTGAGCGTGATTCGGCATAGGCCAGCAAGATGTCCTGCGGCTTACCCGGTAACGATTGCATGTGTCTTATCGGTAATAGCTGGTTTGTGGCAGCGGCTGCCGACAATCGGGGGTCATTAGCAAACGCAGAATTAGCGTTGGAATATTCTGCCAGCCCTTCATTAAGCCAGATCGGAACGTTAACAAAAGCACCGCCGAACACCTCCCTCACCAGCATATGAGTTAGTTCATGGCTGGCTGTACCTTCAGCCTCAAACGAGCCGATAAGCTCCAGTAATACGCCATAGTCGTACCAGGCTTGCCCTTCTGTAATCAAGTGAGTCGCAATAGCCTCTGCCTGAAAAGGCAGGGCCGCTGCCATCTCGGTTGGACTATTATAGCCAAGGACCCGGATAGCCCTAGTTGGAGCCACCCCCAGCAGGGTACCCATGCTGGCGATAGTATCCGTACTGGCTTTCAAGACCGACTCCGCCCGGCTTTGCATCGGCCCGTAATAGTACACCTCAACCAGCCCATCGGTTATCTTCTCCCACTGGAAACGGCTGTCCAGGTAGAGAAAGGTCTGTTTCTCGGTCTCTTCAGCGCACCCGCCGCTATCGGTAATAACAAAACGGTATTCAATCAACATTCCCGGTGGTTTATACTGGGCGCCGTCGGTATGGAGCAGATACTTCCCATCAACCTGGACGGCCGGAGTAAACTCAAGGTAAGTATAAGACGACCGCTGGCTACCCACCAGTTTGAATTCGAGCTTAATTTCCTGTATCTGGGCTTCAGGAGTTGTTTCCGCAATTACTTCAAATTCAATCCCTTCGGGAAATTGGTTATGCACTTCCTGGGACTTAAGGACAATGCCTGTCTCCTGCCCTTGTACGCTCAGAACGTTCAGGGACACTAAGCACAGGGCCATCAGTAGTGGTATCAGGATTTTTCTCATCGTCTTGTCTTACGTCGTAATCAGTATTAGTGTATTATATCATGGCGATGCGCCAGCTAATCGATACTCACGCCCATTTAGACGAAATCACCGACCTGGAAACAGTCATTGCCCAAGCTAGAGCCGCCGGTATCGGCGCCATCGTCGCCGTTGGTTCCGACCTGCCTTCCAATCAAAAAGTGCTTAGCATAGCCCAAAAATATGAAGATTTCGTCTATCCTGCCCTGGGCTTGCATCCGTGGAACCTCAAAGACGCCGATATCGAACAGACGCTGGCTTTCATCGAAGCTCATATTGAAGAAATAGCGGGCATCGGGGAAGTCGGTCTGGACTATCACAAAAGAGTGAGGGCAGTAGCCGACAAAGAGTACCAGCAACAGGTATTGCGGCCGGTGCTTCAATTAGCCAGCAAATATCAGAAACCAGTCCTCCTACATTCCCGATATGCCTGGCAAGATACCTTTAATCTCGTCCGCGAAGCGCAGTTAGAGAAAGTAGTCTTTCACTGGTACACCGGGACTTCGAGCGTACTGCGTGAAATAATCAAGCACGGCTACTTCATTTCGGCGACCCCAGCCGTGGAATACCATGAAGAACACCGCCGGGCAGTGAAGGAAGTCCCTCTTAGCCAACTTCTCCTGGAAACGGATAGCCCGGTAGTGTACCGGAGAGGCACACCCTTTGAATTCGAGTCGAGGCCGGCTGACGTCTTGCGGTCATTAAAAGGTGTTGCCGAATTAAGAGATATTGATGAAAGTCGCATCGCTGAGATTACCACCCAGAATGCCCGGAATCTTTTCGGACTGAGAGATTAACCTAGCTTAACCGGTTCAATCTCGTAGTCGGGGCTACCCAGTCCCAGCTTAAGTGCCTCGGCGATATGCGGAATATCTTCCGGATGTTTATTCGCCAGATTGCTTTCCACCTGCTGCAATAGAGACAGGCCGTAGGCATCCAGCGCCACCGGGTCTTTTCCCGCCAGCATGTAGCCTAAACTCACCTGGCGGCCACCATGCCTTCTTTCATTGGTGTACCGGTAAGTCTCAACCGCATCCACAATAAAGAAGGCCGGCTTCACTACCGTGTTAAGCTCGGCAACCCCCCGGTGCAGGTTCTTCGTCCTGGTGTGCATCATAATCCGCTCGCGGTTGCTCAACAGGCCGAACTGATTTTTCAGCGCGCCGGTCAAGCCGCAACTCCGGTGCGGTTTCAAGACTGGCAGCGAAATGATAAGGTCATGACCAAAAGCCAGATTCGAGATTTCCAGGGCCATGCTCCCGGTGGTTACTTTTCTAAACCCATGTCGGTGCACGTCCTGCAACTCAAGCCTTCTCCCAGCACAGACCTCGGCCAGCGGGTGATGGGCGATTATTCTTGCTGAGTCGCCAGCGTCGATCGCCGGCCCATCGGCAACCATAATCTGACACTGCCAGTCCAACAACAAGTCCAGGACAGTAGCCAGCACTTCCGGGTGGGTGGTCGTGGGATACAGTTCCTCAGAAACGATATTCGGCTTGACCAGGACTTTCATGCCCTCAGTTTGAATTAAATTAACCTTAACCTTTTCCAGTACCTGCCTGACAAAGGAAATTCTGTCGTTGGTCTCAGCCAAATAAACAGTTGATTTCATTATGGACCCACTTATCCGGAAGTTTGCCTAATCTTCCTTCGGGATAATGATATAAGAGCATTTGATGGCGCCGAGCGGGCACACCGCCTCGCAAACGCCACAGAAATCACATTTCTCCGTCAGTACCATCCTAACTCTGTCTTCTTCCATAACTAACCCGCCACCATGGCAGGCAATGACACAGGCGCCGCACCCATCGCATAATTCGGCGTCAAATTCCGGCATAACTGCCATAATTCCAACCTCATGTTTAAAAGCGTTAGTTCAAGTATGAACCACTCAAAACTAAAGGTATGTGATATTAGTCACTATCATTATAACTCGCTCAGTTCGGTGAGCACAGCCCGATTGATAATGGTTATCTGGTTGTGCTTCAGACTGATAGCCCTCATCGTTTCCAGTTCTCGCAGGGAACGGCTGACCAACTCCCGTACCGTGCCAATCATAAAGGCCATCTCCTGCTGGGTCAATCTCGCCTCCTTGTTCCCGTCGCGCGCCATCTTTTCCATATCTAACAGCAAACGGGCCAGCCGAGCGGCGATGTTCTTGAATACCAGCTCAGTAGCTAGCTTAACCAGCTGATGATGACGGTTGCCCATGACCTCGGTAATTCTCGGGTAAACCTGCGGGTAGTCGCGGAGTATCGTCTCCATATCTACCTCTCCTATCGAGTACACCGCGACCGGGCTCAACGCCATCGCGCTTAAGCTACTCGGCGCGCCGGTAAAGAACGAGTCATCATTGAATGAGTCTCCGCCATAGACAAGACGGACAATAAACTCACGGCCTTCGGCCGAAGTGGCAAAAAGTTTCACCAAGCCCGTAATAGCAAAATACAATACTTTGTCTTCGTCACCCTGTGACAGGATGATATCGCCGACCGGGTATTTCTTTTCAACCACGAACCGGCTAATCTTCTCCAGCGCTGGTGAAGCCAGCTTAGAGAAAAAACAGGCTGTCTTGAGTTGGTCAAGCTGTATTACCATCGATTAACCACCTACAGCTTCGTAACCGGTTCGAGTTCTCAGGAAAACTCCGTTCATTTTCTTGCTCTAGTCTTCTTGGGCTCCTTATTTTCCTTCTTCTCTTTCTTCTCATCATTCTTTTCGCTACCGAAACTCCTCAGTTTGTCCGCCATTTCCTTCAGTGCCTTATCGGCCAGGTAATTAACCGTACCTTTAAGATAGGCACCATCTTTCCGTCTTTCGCCGGCAGGAATACCGGTGAGTATCTCGATTCCCTCATTAATAGTCCGCGCCGAATAAACGTGGAATTGCCCGTTTCGAATAGCCTCGGCCACTTCCTCACGGAGCATCAAATTCCGTACGTTCCGCTCGGGGATAAGTACTCCCTGTTCGCCGGTGAGTCCTTTAGCCTGGCAGACCTTGAAAAAACCTTCTATTTTCTGATTGACACCACCGATGGGCTGAATCTCACCTCTTTGATTAACTGAACCGGTGACCGCCATGTTCTGTTTAATGGGCAGGCCGGACAGGCTCGACAGGATAGCATAAAGTTCCGTGGAAGAAGCGCTGTCCCCTTCGACACCCTCATAGGACTGCTCGAAACAAAGACTGGCCGATAGTGAAAGGGGCTTGTCCTGAGCGAATTTCCAGCCCAGATAACCGCTTAAAATCATGACACCCTTGTTATGAATCGGACCACTTAATTGTGATTCGCGCTCGATATTGATGATGCCGTTGCGGCCAAGGAAAGTCTTGGCGGTAATCCGGGACGGTTTACCGAAAGCAATGTCCCCGAGAGAGTAGATGCTCAAGCCGTTTACCTGTCCGACGATCTCTCCCTCGACATCAATCATGATGGTACCCTGACTTATCATATCCTGAATCCGCTCTTCGATAAGATTATGCCGGAATAATCTTTCATCGAGGGCCTTCTGCACATGCCGCGCCGAGATAAACTTAGCCTTGTCTTTATTTGCCCAGTAGTCGGCTTCCTCAATCCATTCTTTTATCTGAGCGAACCTCGATGATAGCCGCTCCTGGTCAGCCACTATTCGGGCTGAGTATTCGACAATCTTAGCTACGCCGGTAGGGTCAAAATGTCTGGCCTCACATTCTTCGCAGCAACCGGAAATAAAAGCGGCGTAGTCCAGCAAATTCTTCTCGGTCCGGTCAATCTCATAATCGAAATCCGCCTTCACACGGAAGATTTCCCAGAAATCTTCATCGTACATCGAAAGAGTCTGATAAAGCATAGCATCACCAATCAGGATGACTTTGACCTTGGTCGGCATCGGCTCCGGCCTCAATGCTTGCGGAGCGATAAGGCCAAACTGCTCGTAGGGGTCTTCGATTCTGACTTCCTTATCGCGAATCGAACGTTTTAACGCCGGCCATACACCCGGGTTCACCAGGACATCACGGGCGTTTATTAACAGATAGCCGCCATTGGCCAGGTTAAAAGCACCGGGCTTGAGCATGGTATGGTCGCTCAAATAACCACCAAAAAGGAACTTTCTTTCTATTTTACCAAACATATTCCCGAAATTGGGGTTACTCTCGACGATAACCGGCGGACCTTTTGCCTCGCTATTATCAACGAAAACGTTGACCTGGAAGGGAAGAAACGGATTTCTGCCGCCCATCACCTGGCTCATCGGTAACCCAAAAACAGGATGTACCGGCTCTTCCGTCTCCTTAAACATTTGCAGGCTATTCAATACGTAGTTCTTAAGCTCATTAAGGTATTGCGTCACTTTGTCATATTTCGAGTACTCCTGAAATAAAGCACTGAACAGACTGGAGACGGTGTACTCACCGATGTCCTTATCCATCTTCTCCAACTGTTCCCCAGTCCGCTTTTGCACATTACTGGCAGCCTCAAAACTAGCCTGCAACTTCCGGCGCAGGTCAGTTTGCTTCGCTTCCAGCTCCTTCCTGGCTTCTTCTTTGAGTGACAGATATTCGTTGTCCTGCATCGGCCTGTTATCTTTCAGCGGAACCAGCACCGGACCAGCAGGCGTCATTTGCAGCGCAAAGCCCTGCTGATGGGCCTCGGTGGCAATCTCCTCGAACACCTTCTGCTGTTCAGTCTGCCCCCCCTCGACTATCCTTTGTCTCTGGACTTTATATTCTTCGCTGGAGAAAGCCCGGCCAAATCCTTGTTTGATATTATCCAGCAGGTCAGTCATCTGGTCGCAGAATACCTTGCCCTTCCCCTGCTGAAGATTTACTATCCAGGGATGGTCGGTATCCTTGAAGTTGTACAGATAACACCAGTCTTCAAGGGTGAAGGCTTCGCCGCGAGCCCCCCTTTCTTTGATTATCCTCTCGATATAGTTTTTCACTATCGATGTTTTACCAGTACCGGTTACTCCAGCCACGTAAATGTTGTACCCGGAATTAGCCATATTAAGACCGAATTCAACGGCACGTATCGCCCGTTCCTGGCCGATGAAATCACGTAAAGGGGCCAAGTCTTTGGTACATTCGAAAGTGAATAATTTAGGGTCGCATTCCCAGCGCAAACTTTCAACAGGTACTTCATACTTCCGGTATTCCATGCTCGCCTCCTATCGATATTTATTTTACCAGCTTCTAATATCTTTCAGCCGAGTTCGACTTTTTCCTTAACTCTAGTTAAAGTCTTCTCGGCAAGGGGCCTAGCCCGGGCGGCCCCTCCATTAAGAAAAGACTCGATATAACCGGGCTTCGACTTCTTGCCGGCTGACTTTAGCAAAAAGCCCGTAAATCGTCAGCAAATTAGAGATACCGGGGTGAGCCTCATCGTAACGTATCTTGCGTTGCGAATCAGTGGCTGCCCTCATAATTTTAGCACGGATTTCATCCGGTGTATCCAGCAAATAAATAGTCTGCCCCGGAGCCGACTCGCTCTTACTCATCTTTTGCATCGGGTCACTCAGTCCCATGATACGTGCCCCGCTCTCGGCAATGACAGCTTGCGGCAACTTGAACGTCCGCCCATAGATGGCATTGAACCTTTGGGCAACATTCCGCGTGAGTTCGAGATGTTGCTGCTGGTCTTCACCCACCGGCACCAGGTCCGTATCATACAATAAAATGTCAGCGGCCATCAGGACCGGATAATTGAACAGACCGGCACTGGCGTTCGCCTTCTCCCGCTGGGTCTTTTCCTTAAACTGGGTCATCCGCCTCAGCCAGCCGAAGGGAGTAAGACAACTCAGAATCCAGGCCAGTTCGGCATGGGCACCGACCTGCGATTGTACGAATACCGTGGATATTTTCGGGTCGATACCCGCTGCGACGAGCAGGCCAGCTACCTCCCTGGTTTTTGCCTTAAGCGTCCCCGGTTCCTGCGGGACAGTAATCGCATGCAGGTCCACCACACAGAACATACTTTCAAATTCTGTCTGTGAAGCTACCCAGTGACGGATGGCACCAAGATAGTTGCCAATATGGATATTACCGGTCGGCTGAATACCTGAAAAGACCCGCTTTTTCACTACGTTTTAGTTTATTGCCTCACAATACTTATTTGTATAAGTGAGCAATACAAAAATCCGTTACCGTTTACCCTGAGCCTTCGAGGGGTCACGTATCAGGTAGATACGCCACGTCCGCCCCCCCCACGATTATGTAAAATCGTAGATGACTCAACGCGCGCGAAAATCCCGCTACTTCATATACTGAATTCTAGAAAGTAACCTATGGAAAAGTCATAACATGACAGTGGAAAAAGTTACAAAAATGTGACAGTCACAACTTATGGATTCCGCCCTTCGCTGGAATGACAAATCAGTGAATGCTTCCGCACAACCTCTGGTAATTTAAGGTATTGTTATTTCAGGGACCGTCAGTAGTAAATAGGGCGGGCGCGCCCCCTCAAGCGATGAATGAGGTTGGTATCGAAAGGAGTGGCCAGCTGGTATTTCCTGCTTACCGGCAACGGTTCCAGTCTGATGGGCAGTCTCGCCAGCGCTTCGTTGTAGGCCACGTCGGCGAGATATTGGAGATTGACCACATCTTCCAGATTGTACCGTACCAGCGTCTCAAGGGCTTTCTTATTTCCGCGCTGGTACTCCTGCCAGAGCAGGACAGCCAGGTAACCATTCATTTCTTTCAGAGCACCTTCCCGTTCCAGACCGAGCTGGGACTCGATTGATTTCAGGCCACCCTGATAACCCAGCCGCCGGAATGAATAGAGCAGGTCGATATGCCCCTGTTCTTCAGGCAGCCGGCCGAAGACTTGACAGATAAAGGGCAGGTCAAACCTTTTACCATTGAAAGTAACCAGCAAAGGGTACTTCTTTATTTCGGCGGCAAATTCATGCAGGTTTTTCCCTCTGACGAAGCTTTTAGCCTTTCGTCCGTCGAAGAGGCCGATTACGGTGATAACGTCGCCGCCGGGATAGAGGCCGGTGGTCTCGATATCCAGAAAAGCCGCCCGATTACGGAATTCGCCGTAGAGCCGCCAGGCCTCGCTGGCTGGTAGCCGCTTGTCGAAATAGCCGACCTGATAGGCATCCAGTGCCCGCATCGATTCCTTCAGGGAGCGGGTAAGGTTATCACGGAGCCACCAAGGAAGCTCACAGTCTTTGCCCCGGGACAGGTAATCTTCCCAGCAGAGAAAACTATCCGCCCAGAGTTTCCGCTCGGTTTTTTCACCAATACCCGGAATATGGAGGAAGGTGTGCTTCAACATCCTAAGAATGGCTCCCTGAATAAATAAGTAGAAACGTCTTTATCATTTGTCATCCGCTTTCGTGGCTATCGGTAGAGTGAAATAGAAAGTAGAGCCCTGTCCCGGCTCCGACTCCACCCAGATGTGGCCGCCGTGGGCTTCGACCAGGATACGGCAGACATTCAGTCCCAGCCCCAGCCCGGGGATGATGCCCTCGACGCTCGGCCGGTCCAGCCGCTCGAAATGTCCGAACAATTTGGCCGCGTTTTCCGAAGGGATACCTACACCATAGTCCTTAACACAGATGACCAGCCAGTGACCTTTCGGCTCGGCAAAGACTTCAATGCGGCCGCCCTGGGGAGAATATTTGATGGCGTTATCCACCAGATTGTGCAGCACCCGGCCGACACGGACCGGGTCAGCCATCACCGAGGGTAACTTCGCCGGTAAATTGACGGTAATCTGGTGAATGGGCGATTTGCTTCTTAATTTAGCTAAAATAGACTCGGTAACCTGGACGATGTCAGTAGCTTCTTTTCGCAATGTCAGGCGGTCCGCCTGTGAGCGTGATAGTTCAATCAGGTTTTCCAGAATCCCGCCCAGACTCTCTGCGCCGGAAATAGCGTCAGTCAAAAGCAGTCCTTTGTCTTCTTCGGATACTCCTTCAGTTTTAGCCGTATAAAGAGCGCCGAGCACCACGGTAAGTGGCGTTCTCAGCTCGTGCGAAACCATGCCGATGAACTCATCCTTTAGCCGTTCCGCTTTCCTACGGTCGGTGATATCTTTGGCAATGTGAACCGAGCCGATGATTTCCCCATCCTTATCGAAAATGGGTGAGGTGGATGCCTCAAGATAAATCCCAAGGTGCGGTTCAAAAAACTCCTTCACCGAACCTTGCCTGGTATCGAGCGTCTGCTGGTGAGGACAGTCGGCGATGGGGCAGGTCGTCCCGTGGATTAGTTCGTAACACTTTCGGCCTGCCATGTCATCCTGACTCATTTTGATGGTATCTTCATAGGCTTTGTTTACCCGTACCACCTTGAAATCACGGTCTTGAATCGAGATAGGGTCGGTAATGGAATCAAAGGTAGATTGCCATTCCTTGGCAAGCTGCCTGGCGTTGTCTTCAGCTTTTCTACGGTCGGTAATATCCTGTGAGTAAATCCGGAAGTTCTGTTCGGGTGGCACCGGGGACACGGTTTGAGTAAACCATGCCTCGCCGACTTTGATATCCCGGTTCAACATTGACAAATTTTCACTTCGAATCCTGGCAATAGCAGATTCCCAGTCTGCCAGGAATGGGTGGCTGATTCCCTGTGCTGGCAGGTCGGGAAAGACCGTCCTGGCGCTAGGATTCATGTATGTAATACGACCCGCCGCGTCCGCTTCCACGATAGGATTGGGGCTAAGCTCGGGAAATGTGGCCAGATAGGTAAGCTCAGCCTCCACCTTCTTGCGCCCGGTGATATCGGTAAGCACATAAGCAAACTGCCCTTTTCGGGGAGAATAAACATAACTGCGGAGCCACTTTTCGGTAAACGGTGAATAGTACTCGAACGAAGTCGGCTCTCCGGTCAGGGTAACTTTAGCATAAGTTTCTATCCGCTGCTGTTCCGTGGTGGGAATAAGCTCACGGCGGGTTTTACCGATCGCGTTTTCCCGGGGAATATGGGTGAGTTCTTCCCAGGCCTTATTTACTTCAATATAACGGAAATCACAGGGTTTACCATCGTCATCTGAAATAATCTCTCCCAGGACAAATGCTTCCGTCATATTATCAAAGAGACTGCGATACTTATCCTCAGATTCAGCCAGCTCCCGGGTACGTTCTTCGACACGGCGCTCCAGTTCAGCGTGAGCTTTGAGCACCTCGGCCTCGGCCTTTTTTCGCTCGGTAATATCGAGTCCAACTTCCATAATGAGAGTAGAACCGTCGGTATCGGTGAACGGAAAATCAGAGATATCGTAATTGCGGCCGTCGGGGCCGAGCCACTCCCAGTAGTGAGGCTGCATTGTTTTCAATACCGTATATGTCTCGCAGTTCTCGCACGGCTCGGTACGGTGAAACAGATATTCGAAGCAGCGCTTGCCGTTGGACTTACCGAAGCGCTCTTCGAAGAAACGGTTGGCAAAGGGCACATGGTAGTCCGGCGATAGCAATACCAGATAAGCCGGCAGTATGTTCAGGGCATTATTGAACCGCTGCCGTTCGGCCGCCATAGTCTCGCTGGCTTCTCTTAACTCCCGGGTACGCTCCTGAACAGTTGCCTCTGATTGTTCGTGTGCTTTATACAACGCCTCCTGCGCCTTCTGGCGGTCCGTAATCTCGCCGGTCAAGCGCACGTTCATCTCCGTCAATTCGCTGGCTGTTTGTGCCAGGCTCTCCTCACGTTGTTTCAAATTGTGGAAAAGGAGGTCGTAGGGCCTGACCAGGCTGGTCTCGATGATGGCTTTATAAATAAAGTAATAGGCCACGATTTTCAGCAAATGTCCCACCACATTGGCAACACCGTAGGCATCAGTGTACAGAGTGAAGGCCATTTCCGAGGCGATGGTCACCGCCATCGCCACCACCATCGGTTTCACCATGCTGCTGCCAAAGTGCGTGCGGTTTCTCAGCAGGAGGACAATGGACCCGAGCAGGATGAGAGAAATAACATACTCACTGCTAACTTTGAACGGCGTCAGTCCTGTACCGACGATAAAAGTGGTGGGGAAATTATGCCAGTAGAAAATGGAAACTAGCAACAGTCCGGTAATCAGGGAATAGACGGAGAAGGCGAGGCCGGTGTTTAATTTCCGGCGGATAAAAAGCGTAGCCGCCAGTAAAGAAAGAGCCTGCATGTACCGTGCCGCAATCCAGAACTGGGCGGCCAGGTTAGTGGGCTCATGCCCCGGGAAAACACCCATCCCTTTATAGGCCAACGTGTGGATGATATCCAGGCCACCAACGAAGAGAAAAGCAATGCCGATAAACAACAGGTAATGATTATCCAGAAACCGGCGCCCGTTCCAGGCAATGGCGAAAATGGCAAAGGCGATGACCACGGAGAACAATTCCACAAAGCTATGGAAGAGGAGATAATTGTGGATGCTGGTAAAGTAGGAGGCAAGTAATACCACGACAATGAACAGGCCAGCTACCCATTTGCCGGAGGCGGTATTACGCGCCGAATTTTCAATACTGCTCATTCACCATGCTCCGGATTATGTCCCCGGTAACCTGGCTCGATACCCGGTAGTTTTCTCTACCATGTCGTAAATCTTTCGGGGGATATAATGTTCCAATTATAGGTTCGTGTGTTAATGAACGTCAAGACTGGGCTTGAATAAACCAGTTCTGGCAGTGAGCCTTTCGGTATCGCTGATTGATACTTTTGGTACGTTAAGTCCATCCCTTAAGTATCTACACAGTCTCCATTCGATAGTTTAGTATGAAAGATGGTTTTCCTCCCGTGACCATAAAGACTTCAAATTTTCCCCGATGAGGCAGGAGTGTACAGGATGTTTGAAGAATACGGTAGCATACTGCTGGTTGGTAATGATACGTTAGTAAAAGGCCGGGTGTACCAGAAACTGACCGGAGAAAGCTATCTCTGTCACGAAGCGGCCACGGCTACGGAAGCCTTGGGCCAGCTTGAGAATAACAAGATCGACCTGGTACTTCTGGATACTGACATGGCTGACATTCCGGTGGTGGAACTGTTGCCAAAGATTAGAACCGGATATCCAGAAACAGCGATAATCACGGCTACCGAAGTGGGTGGCACTAACCTGGGTATCGAATGCGTCAAACTGGGTGCCTACGAATACATCACCAAGCCGCTCATCCTCGATGAAGTCTTCCGTGTGGTAACGTCAGCGCTGCGCCAGAGAAGACTGGAACTTTTGAACCGGGAGTACCGGCAGGAGTTGGAGCACCGTATCGAAGAGCAGGCCGGTAAAATCCGTGCTTCATCCCTGAGCGCGATAACCGCCCTTGCTTTTGCTCTGGAAGCCAAAGACAAATATACTGCCGGCCATTCAAGGCGAGTGGCCAGAATATCCATCGCCATCGCTGATGAAATGGGACTGTCACGGCAGCTTACCGGTAAGATAAGGGCTGCGGCCCTGGTCCATGATGTGGGCAAGATAGGCATAAAAGAGTCCATCCTTAACAAGGCAACGCCGCTGAGTGACGAAGAAGTCAGGGAGGTACGTAAGCACCCCGAACTGGGCGAATATATCCTGACCCCGGCAGTCGATGACAAAGATATTCTGGGAGTCGTGAAACATCATCACGAGCGTTACGATGGCACCGGTTATCCTGACCAGCTTGAAAATGATGGCATCCCATTGGGCGCCCAGATTCTAGCTCTGGCTGATGCCTATGAAGCCATGACATCCCTCCGCCCTTACCGGCGGGCAATCAGCAGCGGTGCCGCCTTTACTGAGATTATTCGGGCGAAGGGCACTCAGTTTGACCCCGAAGTGGTGGAAGCCTTCGTGCGGATTTATTCCGAGGACTCGCTCTAAGTCAAGCTGTATCCGAAAAGACGCCCGCTGTTCCGCAGATTCCTTCATCTCTCTGGCAACTTTTTGACTTCCTGCACTTAATTTCTTATGCTCTTTGTGGGTGACTTCATGGTTATTGTCAAAGCAGTTGTCTCCGTACTAGTCTCTCTTTTGCTGGGCGCTTTCGGGTTAAGTTTGCTCTTTGCCGACCTCAGCCCCAGCGAAACAATGGCCGGGCGCCTTATTTTTCTGGCATTTCTTTACCTGTTAACGGGATTCATTTTTGGTTATGTGAACCCACGGGTATGGCTATTTTCGGGGGTGGTCGCCTGGGGAGGCGTGTTTATCGGTCTGGAGGGTCTCTCGGCGGGAACCAGCGCTACTTTATTACTTGCCTTCTCACTCGGTACGTCCTACGGCGGCGGTTATTTAGGCAAGCTCTTGTGGCGAAAAAGACACCCTGATGGTAGCAGCACAAGGACTTAAGCTTCAGAGGGCAGAGCCACGGCGATAATGGTGAGGTTGTCCGTACCTCGCCTGTTTATCAGGACTTCGCGGCTTAAGGCATCAACCAGTACCCGGGGCTCAGCATAGGCCCGGCTGAAGCCGGCTACCTCTTCATTACTCATAAAATCAAACAGACCATCGCAGGCAGCGATAAGAAAGAGGTCATCACTGGTTATTCGATATTCGTCCACCGAAGGCGTGGCGATAATACCCACCGACTTAAAATACTCGTCACCCAAAGTCCGCGTCGGCATCAGCCCATTCATCCCTTTGTAGGTATAGGGATAGCTGATACGCCCGCCCATATTTACAATCCGCTGCTTTTCGGTGCTATTATCAAGCCGGTGGTCGATGGTAAACTGATGAACCCCCAGCTTACCGACAACAAGGGCGCGGGCATCGCCCACATTAGCGGTGTGAATTTTTCCGTCTCCAATCAAGAAATCAACCGCTGTCGTGCCTGATTCCTGTTCCTTCAGCTCTCCCGATACGGCTTCATAACTGTCGACAAAAGCCTGCTGCGGTGTCACTCCGTCGAGTAATTTTACGAGAAACGACTCGTGGACACGCCCCGCAGCATATTCGGCGGCCATTTTACCGCCATGTCCGTCATAAACTCCACCATAGGCCCATCCCTTACCGGCAAAGTTCAGGTCGAGAAAGTGGGCATCCTCCATTTCCGGACGCAGCCCTTTTTCGGAAATCACGGCCGCTTTCATCAGTCTGTCCCTCTTTTAACACCGTGCGTCGGTGATTTGCCCCCTGTCACCGATTTTTAATTTTTCCCGCCCGAGCCAGCAGCAACCGGGCTCTTTCGGCCACCGGTGTGTCAACCATCTTATTATCCACGGACACGGAAGCCAGCCCCTGTTTCGTTGCCGCATCAAAGGCAGCTACTATCCGGCGGGCTTCGGCAATTTCTTCTTCGGAGGGAACGAAAATCTGATTTACCGGCTCAACCTGGTCCGGGTGGATAACCAGCTTACCCTGAAACCCCATCTGTTTGGCCAGTTTCGTATCGGCAATAAGTCCTTCTTTATCCCGAACATCAGGATAGACGCAATCGATGGCAACGACATTAACAGCATGGCAAGCAACGGCAATCGCCATACGTGGATAGGAAATTTCCGCCCCTTCCCTAGTACGGTCGATGCCCATCTCCAGAGCGTAGTCCTCAGCACCGAAAGCGATAGCTATGATGCGGGGGCAGGCGCGGGCAATTTCATAAGCGTTGATAACACCTTTGGGCGATTCAATAACACCAACGAGTCCGATGGCACCCACCTGAAGGCCGGCCTCTTTCTCGGCCTGAATAATCATCACATCGGCCTGGCGCATATCATCGGCGGACTCGCTTTTGGGCAGACAAATACCTTTCAGTCCCGGCATGACAACTGCCCTGATATCTTCCTTGGCAAAAGGAGTCGGTAACGAATTAATACGCACAAAAACGGTGCGGCCGCTGGCCGCCAGTTGCGTTATTGAAGTCGTTACTATCTTCCGGGCCGACTCTTTTTCCGTCACCGGTACCGAGTCCTCCAGGTCGAGCCGGAGGACATCGGCAGGCACCTGACGGGCTTTGTCTATTTTCCTTTCCTGGTTACCTGGGATAGACAGCATCGTCCGTAATATCAGCATCGGGACCTCCTTTATTTCGCGCCAATAAAAAATTTGTATTACCGACGTGTGTTAGCCAGCGCTTTTTTCAACGCGGTTAGTCTGCTTTTTATCTCTCCCGTGCCAGGCGGAGTAAACGGCCTCGGGTCGTAGGCAGCCGTGTTAGCCAGTCCCGTCAACCAGGTAACTACTTCCTGGCCAGCGGGCAGGCGCTGGCAGACCAGTGCTCCGTATTCATCCATGGCTTGATGTGACTGCCGGCGCGGTACACCTTTTCCCGTTAGCATTCTGACCATTTTCCCGTAAAGACGCAAAGTGGCGCGTCTCGCTTCGCCCTCCAACGTACTGTATTCCGGTCGCACTATTCTATTTCTCATTCTGAGACGGCGAACAAACAAAACCAGAATAACCGAAAGCACCATAATGCCGAGTAAAATCAACCAGCTCCAGGCAGGGAAAGTAAGCCAGCGTAATGACAGGGAACCAGAAGGGGAAGAGGGTAAACGAGGAAAAGTAGCTCCGGTGAAGTCCTGAAGACCGATATAGACCCAGTTACGTCCCGAGGCAAAACCCAGATTAGCTCTGGGCCGGGGGGTAGGGTCGAAAGCTACCCATCCATAGCGCTGAAAATGAATTTCCACCCAGGCATGTGCGTCCCCGGCACGGACGATGTGGGCTCCGGTAAGCGGGTCGATAATGCCCGGTAGATAGCCACCAGCGACACGGGCGGGCAAGCCGATCTGCCGGGCCATGACGGCCATGGCCGAAGCAAAATGAGCACAATAGCCGGACTGCTGTTCAAAAAGAAAATAATCGGTTGCCTCACGTCCCGCGGGCAATGGTTTAACATTCAACTCATAGTTGTAATTGGTGAGCAAGAACCGCTCAATCCGGGCCGCTTTGTCATAATCATTAGTCGCCCCTTCGACGATAGACTCAGCCAGAGCTACGGTCCGCTCGCTTAGCGGCGGCAGCTGGAGATTGACGGTATCGTTGGCTACAATCTGGTCGGCCCGGAGCAGTTCGGGTTTAAGATTAGGTACTACGGAAAGGGCACGGTATAGAATACCCCGTTCGAGTAAGGTGGACGTACTCTGGGGCAGATATATCCGGGCTGGCTTGTAGCCGCTAAAGATAGCGTTAGGTTGGTCTGAAAGCAAATAAAAAGCCTGCCAGTAAACTCGCTCTCCATAGAGTCTCTGCTGGGAATCCGGTAAGATGAATTCCCGTCTATTTTCGTCAAGGAGGTTAATTCTGACGGGAGACATACTCCATCCCTGTCCGTCATATTCATCCAGAGTCAGGCCGCGCCAGTAGCTGGAGATACGACTGCGCACGTGCATTACTGCTTGGTCAGCCGCGGATCCGATATAACCCAGGGAAGCATAGCGCTCACCGCTAACTCCGTCCTGTGATGGGAATATGCCTGATGAAGGGGAGGCACTGGGTTTGCTGGGTAACCTAGCCTGCCCGCCGAGGCTCAAGTCCAAACGGCTGGGCAGCCAACTCGTCTGGGCAGCCTCCACGCTGGCCAGCCTGGGCACCATCAAGAAAAAGACGCCGGCCAGCAAGAAAGTGACTATGGTCAGGCCCAGCCAGGCTTTACCCAGAGTCAACCAGCTTAGCTCGCCAACAGTTACTGTCTGACGTGTTTCAGCTTCGGTACGGTCAAGGGTCACCGCAGCTACGGCCAGAACGGCAAATATCAATATAAAGACGATGAACCAGAGGTCAAGAGCCATCTCGGCGATAAGCACCAGAAGCAGGCCAGCTAAAACCAGGCTGGCCATGACATTCCGTCTTTTCGGCAGGTCGAAACTGCCGATTACCAGCCCATAGACCAGGTAGCGTGCCAGCAACAGTCTATCGCCAGTCGATATTATGGCTCCGCTGAGATAGATACCCAGCGCGGCCATAAAAAGAATGAGGAGGCCGGTCCGCAACCTTGACGGAGAAAAGCGGGTATGCCAGCTATAAAAGTGGCCGGCGGCTGTCCCCAGTATGCCAATAACGACAACGGAAGCATCGCGGCTCGTCCAGCCGACCCCCGCAACAGCCATGGCGCTGGCAAGAAAGGTAAAAAACCTGGTACTGGCCGAATAGTTAGTAATCCGCATTTCTTCCACTACTAGGACTGACGGACGATGTCAGCAGAGCGCTGCTCAGTTCCTCTATGGTTTTCTCCAGATTACCCGGTGAGCACCTGATGCTTCGGACGTTACTGTTACTTATTGGAGTGGGGGATGTAGCAACAGGTGCATCCGGCGCAAAACCATCCAGATAGACAACGACATGGTCGTGTGCCCCGGCCAGTCGGCTCAGCACTGTTGCTAAGGCATCTTTTACGGCCGGTACGATGACCACGGTCATCCCCGGCTGAACCGGCGCCAGTTCGTTCCAGCGGGTGGCCGTTCCGGCTTCAACACGGGCCAGGTAACCCATTATCTCCGGCCAGCCGGCGTAGCGTAAGACCGTCTCGCCGGCGATGAGGTTCATTGTCCTGCCGGCATCGGCACAAAGCTTGGCCAGGCTGGCAGCAATCCTGACACTATATTCCAGAGTTGTTTCCCGTCCCATCCCGAAATCATTTTTAGTCTCGAAGGCAACTGTCAGCGAAGTCCCACCAGCCTGCTCGAACTCTTTGAGCATGAAATGACCCGCTCTCGCGGTGTTACGCCAGTGGATGTACTTTAAGGGGTCACCATAGCGGTACTCTCGGGAACCGTAGAACTCTGCCGCGGCATTCGATTTAGCCGCTTGCCCCCAGTCATTCCAGGCAGTTTCGCCGGCTGGTATTCCCTTCATTAGGTGATAGGCCGGATAAACGGTCAACTTCAAAGGTATCCGAAAAGTCCGCCGCCGCACGACCAGTCCAAGCCAGCCGCCCGATTGCAGAGTAATTTGCACTGATGGGTAGAAACCCCGCCGGTAACAGGTAACCGGGCAGGAGCAGACAACGGTTGATTTCGCCCTGAGATAGGGAAGCAGGAAAGCACGGCGCTGTTCCGGCAGAAAGGCAAAAGGGAACTCACCCTGTACTTTGATGAAATGGCGGGGGAGGCGTCCGTTATTGGTCACTTTTAACTTGAGTTCGATTGCGTCATCTTCCACTGGACCATTTAACGAGGGCTGGTTAAGCGTCAGAGGCTGCCACGATACTAGCTGTTCCACTTTGAGTAACTTCAGGCTCCACCACGGCAATATGGCCGATACTACCAGCAAGCTCCACAGAATGGCATCGAGCAGGTACAGCCAGCCTATCTGGCTTTGGTTAGCCACCAGATAAATAAGACCGCTGGCGGCAATGAAACCTAAACCTAATTTAGTCATCGCACGACCGTTTGACTAGAGGGGTACCGGCACCGCAGAGAGGACAGTTTCGATACACTTTGACGACGCATCGGGTTCAGCAGAACGGGGCAGGATACGATGTCTGAATACCGGCAGCGCCACTGCTTTCACATCATCCGGTGTGGCAAAAACACGGCCTTCCATGGCGGCTTTCGCCTGAGCCGCCCGCTGCAGAGAAACCGCGCCGCGCGGGCTGACCCCGATAGCGATGTCAGAGCTGGCCCGTGTCTCGGCGACAATATTAGCGATGTACTCTTTCACCGGACGGGCAACCTCTACCGAATAAGTTTGACTCTGCATCAGGGAAATATCTCCGGCGGTAAGGATGGGGCTCAGTTGAGCTTGCCCGTGCTCATGCCGCTCCAGAATTTCTACTTCTTCAGTCCGGCTCGGATAGCCGATGCCGAATGAAAGCAAAAACCGGTCGAGCTGGCTCTGCGGTAGAGGAAAGGTGCCGTGCATTTCGGCAAGGTTACGTGTGGCAATGACAAAGAACGGCCTTGGCAGGGGACGAGTGACTCCGTCAAAAGAAACGTACCCCTCGCCCATAGCCTCGAGCAGGGCTGATTGTGTCCGTGGGCTGGAACGGTTTATCTCGTCGGCCAGCACGATATTGGCAAAGATAGGGCCGGGGACAAACTCGAATTTGCTATCTGCAGGCTGGTAGATGGAGGAGCCGGTGATATCCGTAGGGAGCAGGTCAGGGGTAAACTGAATACGCTTGAAGTCGGCATGCAGCGATTGGGCCAGCGCCTTCGCCAGTAGTGTCTTACCTACTCCAGGGAAATCATCGAGCAACACGTGGCCCTGGCAGAGCAGTCCCAGCACCGCCACCTTGATGACGTCCTCACGGGTAACCACGACCCGCCGGATGTTATCAATCAACGCTTGCACTTTGCTGGTGAATTCCGGGTTGATTTTCTCCTTTGAATTTTCTGCCATAAGATTCAATCCACTTAGCTTATTATCACTCTATTTTTTCTGGCCGGAAATAGAGAATCAGTCCGACCGGACGCTAGATATACTTCTGCTTAATCAATAGCTCGGCGACGAGGACAGCCCCCCTAGCCGCACCCATCTTCGTATTGTGCGAAACAAGGACATACTTGACGCCGTTGCCCAGAACCGAATCTTTTCGGATGCGCCCGACCACAGTCGCCATGCCATTATCGGTATCCCGGTCCAAGCGCGGCTGCGGACGGAACGGATCGTCATGAACGACAATCATCCGCTTCGGTGCGGAAGGTAACCCGGACAGATTGTCCCCGACAAATTCCCTCATCGCTTTAGCTACGCCAGCCGGCTCGCAGCTTTTCTTTGTCGAGACAAACACGGCTTCCGTATGGCCTTCCCGCACATTGACTCGCGTGCATGTAGAACTAATTTTGAATGATGCCGGCTGAATTGCCGCACCACTCAAAACACCCAGAATCTTCTGGGTCTCCCGCTGCACCTTCTCTTCTTCCCCGGATATGTACGGGATAACATTGTCAAGGATATCGAGACCGAGCACACCCGGGCTGCGCCCGGCGCCGGACATCGCCTGCATTGAAGTCATTATCACCATCTCGATACCGAAGGCATCGTATATTGGTTTCAACGTGATGGCCAGTCCGGTAGTAGTACAATTGGGTATCGGAGTCACAAAACCTTGCCAGTGGCGCGCTTTTCTCTGTTGTTCCAATAATTTAGTATGTGCCGAGTTTAGTCCAGGAATAAGGATAGGCACATCATTTTCATAACGGAAAGCGGACGCAGTGCTTATCACCGGCCGGCTCGCCGCAAATTTTGGTTCCAGGACCTGTGCCTGCTCCGAATCGATAGCAGAGAAAACGAGGTCTACTTTATCCAGGTTCATTTCACCGGCATTCTGTACCGGAATATCCAGGACGTCAGAGGGTACCGGCTCATCGCAATACCATCTGACGGCACCTGACTTAGGGTCGGTTATTGCTTCACGGTAACTACGCCCGGCTGACCTCTCCGAGGCTGCCAGGCAGCTTATCTCAATCCAGGGGTGCTTGTCCAGCGCCACCAAAAACTGCTGACCGACGACGCCGGTCGCTCCAACGATGGCTGCTCTAATCATTTTTACCTCCGCTTCTTTGTTGAGCCAAGGGTTATTTGCCCTCGCCCCATATTGAAGCTTTATCATACAGCAAGACAGACCGCACCACAACTCTCCCCCAAGCTATCTCACCCAGAGTGTCATAAATCTGTAATTACTTCTTATCATAACCGGGACATCTGTTGTCCAGGCCACGGGCGGCGGAGGAACACCGGGATATTAGAGTGGTAAAATTAAAAAAGGGGACTCCAAGCTTGGAGTCCCCTTTTTTGCCAGTCTCTACTTTCTACCGACGCCCGACGATACTCGTCGATGAGGCCGGTGCCTCTTTGTCCAGGTCAACCTCGAAGGCGAGCAGCAAGCGGGCGATCATGCCATAAAAGCCGGCTACCTGGGCCACTTCTACCATCATCCCCGCATCCAGATATTTTGCCAGTCTGCCAAAAGTAGCATCGCCAACCCGGCCTTTCTTCACCACTTCATCGGCAAAACGCAGAACAGCGCGTTCCGCCTTGCTGAAAGCAGTGGAACTTTTCCAGTCTTTGATGGCCTCTATCTTCTCGGAGGTCACGCCTAGCTCTTTCGCCAGGACAATATGGGCTCTATGCTCATATTCGCAGTCCATTATGTCCGCCGTGCGCAGAATCACCATCTCACGTAGCTTCGGGTCTAACCGTGTTTTGGTCAAAATCGCATTACCCATCCTGATAAAGTGAGGTAGTGTCGCCGGAATATGCGCCGCCATCTTCCACAGGTTCATCACCGGCGCGCCGTTGGCCTCCATCTTGCCGAAGATTTCCGCCACCTCGGGGGGCGCCCCGTTTTTCTCGATATAAGAAATGCGTGCGATATTGCACCTCCTCGCTTGTTTTGCCGTCAGTATATCATGGGTGGCGGCTTCAAACAAACTATGCCAGCGCTGGCAATAAGGGCTATAATAGAGTCGGGAGCTGGAGAAGAACCGAAAGCCCTTTTATTCTCATTTCCCGTCTTCGGTTAGGATTTAAGAATAGACAGGTGCAACAGAGTTGAATAAAGGGGGGATGATTTATGGTAACACAAATGACCCACTGGGAACGCGTCCGGGCTGTACTAAAAGGCGATGAGGTTGACCGCCTGCCGGTAAGTATGTGGCGGCACTTTTTCGCCAAAGAGACTTCCGCCGAGTCTCTGGCGGAAGCGATGCTCGACTTTCAGAACCGGTACGACTGGGATTTCATGAAGGTCAACCCGCGTGCTTCTTACCATGTCGAGGACTGGGGAGTGAAGGTAAAATACGACGGTGCCAGTTCGCCCAAAATAGTTGAAACTCCGGTTAAGTCACCTGACGACTGGTTGAAGATTAAAGTACTTGATATTAATCAGGGCGTACTCAAAGAGCATCTGACCAGTCTGAAACTCATCGCTCAGGGACTGAAAGGGGAATTGCCCTTCCTGATGACTGTTTTTACCCCCCTGTCCATTGCCGGAAGATTAATTGCTTCGGAAGAGACCTTTTTAGAGCACCTGCGAGAGCACACGGACAAAGTCAACCAGGCACTGGAAGCCATTACAGAGACCTTCATCAAGTTTGCCCGGACCAGTCTGGAACTCGGTGCCAGCGGTCTTTTCTACGCTACCACGCACTGGGCAACCTCCTTAAAGCTCAGCGAGAAAGAATATGACCAGTTTGCCCGCCCCTTTGATTTAAAATTACTGAAGGCGTTACCGCCCGCCGAATTTCACGTGCTGCATGTCTGCGAGCAACACAATCTGCTCGGTGCACTGGGTGACTACCCTGTCCAGGCTTTTAGCTGGGACCCGCGGGGGGCGGGCAACCTATCTCTGGCAGAGGGCAAAACCCCGGTGCATGGTAAAGCCGTGATTGGCGGCATCGCCCATGACAACAGCCTGGTAACAGCCACCCCCGCTCAGCTGGCTGCAGAAATAGTCGGTATGAAAACAGCCATGGGCAGTAAAGGCTGGATGCTCGGTCCCGGCTGCACTTTCCCGCCGGACACGCCGGAAGCCAACCTCCGCGCCATCCGTGGTGCAGTCGAGTAGTCAGCTTGGACTTCGCATGTCTGTTTAATCCAGCCTTCATGTTGTATTAATGGACAGTTCATGTGAGACCGCTAAGCTAAGAGCACCAGTATTAAACCACAGCTGGGACACAGCCAGTTCCGGCAAAATTGTTAAAATGTAATAATTTTTGAAGATTTAGTACTATAATTTTATGACTTTGTTATAGTCTCCTGTTTAGAATGGAAGTGATCGGTAACTGGTTCAAGAAGGCACGCAGCAGTTTTGCGCCTTGCTGGGAGGATGAGAACATGAACAAAAAATACGCCATAATACTGGGAGCGTTAGTGGTGCTGCTCCTTTCCTTTGCCACCGGATGCGTCAGCAGTAGTTCGCCCAATGCTACTCCTGCTATTCCTCCTTACTTCTCTCAACAGACGGGTATATGGGTGGACGGTCAGGGAAAAGTGAACGCCGTTCCCGATACCGCCATCATCAGCCTGGGCGTCCAGGCACAGGCAGAAACAGTAACCGAGGCACAGACGCAAGCTGTCAGTACCATGAGTGCCATCGTCGCCGCCCTGAAATCAAATGGCATTCAGGACAAGGATATTCAAACACAGAACTTCAGTATTTCGCCGGTAGCCGAAAGTAAAGACGGCAGCGCCCCGGTCGTCGTCGGCTATATGGTAACGAATACCGCAACGGTCAAAATAAGGACGGTGGCCAGCACCGGGCCGGTCATCGATGCTGCGGCTCAAGCCGGCGGTAACCTGACACGCATCAACAGTATTAGTTTTACGATTGATGACCCAACGGCTTTACAGGCCCAAGCACAGGAACTGGCGCTGCAAGATGCCAAGACTAAAGCCAAGGCTATCGCCGATACGATGGGAGTAAGATTAGGCCAGTTAACCTACGTCCAGGTGAGCGCCAGTACGCCGTTCCCACAGCCGATAGCTGCCGTACCCGGCCCGTTGCCTGGCGTCGCAACCCCGATTAGTCCGGGCGAATTAACCGTACAGGTAACGGCTCAGACCGGATGGGCGATAAGATAGTTTCGAGACAGCTTGGCAAATCCGACCGAATAGGATAAGGTTAGTTAGTAACTAGTGGAACAAACCACGCGGAGGTAGATTAGGTGAAATACAAAAAAATATTCCGCGCCTTGGTCTTTCTTCTCACTTTATCATTGCTTCTATCAACTTTCCCGGTGCAACCGGTGCTTGCCGCTACTACCTCCATCACACCAGCCACCGGGCCAGCCGGCACTGCCGTATCGGTCACTGGCGCCGGGTTTACGACTAACCTGACCTTCCGCAACCGTTTTGCCTACGGGACCACCTTCGAAGTAGTCAGGACCGGCACGGTTTCGGCCAGCGGCACAATTACGGATAATTTCACCATCCCGGTCGTACCTCATGGCTCATACACCGTGCGTCTGGAGACCGACAACGAGAATTCGAGCACCACTTTCTCCGTAACCCAGGCCATTAATCTCAGTACCACCTCAGCCAAGGTGGGCGACTACGTCAACATCGGCGGCACCGGTTTCACAGCAAGCCGGACGGTACTTATTGCCTTCGATAGCGTGAACATCGCCACTACCACGACCAACACCAACGGCAGCTTCAGCACCACCTTCACCGTCCCCGCCAGCGTCTCGGGGACCCACACGGTGACCGCCAGTGACGGGGTTATCGGTGCCTCCGCCAGCCTGTCCACGACCCAGAAACTCACCCTTCTCCCGACATCCGGTACCGTCGGCACGTCAGTAACCATTACCGGCAACGGCTTCGGAGCCAACCGGCAAATAACGGTTACTCTCGGGGGGTACTCGATTGTTACTTCACCAACGACCATAGTTAGCAGTAATGCCGGCGACTTCACCGCTACCTTTGTCGTGCCCGTAGGAGCAAGCCGCACCCCGACGGTGGTAGCTTCCGACGGCACCGTATCGGCTAACACCCTCTTCAACTTGCTGGCCAGCCTGCGTCTTAACCCGGACTCCGCTAGTGTCGGCTCCACCATATCGGTCAGCGGCACCGGCTTTAGTGCCAATGACTCAATAACCGTCAGCTTCGATACCACTCAAGTGGCCGAAACCGCCAGCGATACTAACGGTAATTTTAGCACCAGTTTTACCGTTCCGAACAGCTACGGCGGTGCCCATAGTATGACCGCCAGCGACGGCACTTATTCAGCAAGTACTACCTTCAATGTCCTGGGCAGCATCACCGTCAATCCGTCTTCAGGGAAGGTGCGCAGCCAGACAGCAGTTTCCGGTACCGGGTTCAATCCCAGCCGTTCAGTAAATATCTCATTTGACAACGCCCTGCAAGCAACGACCACCACTGACAGCACGGGCAGCTTCAATACCAGTGTTACCGTACCCCTCAGCGCCGCCGGCTCCCATACTATCACTGCTAACGATGGCACCCTCAGCTCCAGTAGCCCTTTCATTACCCAGGCCAGTATGACCATCACGCCGACCAGGGGCCCGATGGGCGCCGAAATTACTGTCAGCGGTATTGGTTTCCTGGCTACCACGGCTATCACCGTCCAGCTCGGTGGTAACACGGCCCAGAACACGACCACCGATACTAACGGAAGCTTTACGACCACCTTTACCGTGCCCCAGATGACGGCAGGGACCTACACCCTCATTACTTCCGATGGTGCTAACGCTGTCAGTGTTGAATTCACCATTACCGCCAGTTTCAGTATCAACCCAAGCGCTGGGCACGTTGGCAGTACGGTGTTAGTTTCCGGCACCGGGTTCAATGGTCTCGTCACCATCAAATACGATAGCGATGCCTTGGCCACCGCCACCGCCGACGCCAGCCGGGCCTTCTCGGCGACCTTTACCGTACCGACAAGCGTTCACGGCCCACATATTGTCTCGGTAAGCGACACGGTGTACACGATTCAGGTCACCTTCACCATGGAATCAAATACACCACCCGTACCGGAGATAACCAGGCCAAAAGTTGGTTCCAGACAGGGGCGTCAACCAACCCTTACCTGGACGGCGGTGGACGACCCGAGCGGCGTGACTTATATCATGCAGATGGCCACCGATACCAACTTCACCAGTCTCATCGCTCAAAAACCGGGCTTGACGGCACCCCAGTTCACTTTCACCGGAACAGAAAAACTGCCTTCCGTCAGTAAGAGTACGCCCTATTACTGGAGGGTAAAAGCAGTTGACCTCGCCCAGAATGAAGGCGATTGGTCACTGCCAGGCACTTTCTACGTCAGCGTCTTCCCCGATTGGGCCAAATGGACGCTTATCGGGATTGGTTCGCTCTTTTTGGTACTTGCCATCTTCTGGCTAGGCATGAGAATGGGCCACCGCTCAGGATAACGAGAAATCCGCTGCCCTGCTTGACAAGAAGATGTATTTGAGAGAAGATTTCACCAATCAACTAAAAAATTACAACCCGGAAAGGAGCACGTAGCCATGGCCAAGATTACCTGTCCTAAGTGTGGCGCCGAATCTTTTTTCTCTTTGGCCCAGTCCATATTTCAAGGGCCATTTCGCTGCAGTGCGTGTAAAGAGCTATTCACCATCCGCATCGAGGATGACGAGCTAAAGTCCTGCGAACCTCTCAGCCCGCAGGAACTCCAGAAATTCCAGATACGGAAACACTACCAGTAATCCAGACCTTCTTCAGGCCGCTTAAAAGGAGGGTAGTTTGCTGGGTGGCGTAATCTCAATTCACGGGATTTTAGCCGGTGCCATAACTATCACCGTCGGTATCGTGATACTAATCTGGCCAAAGCTACTTACGACTCTACTCGGCCTCTACCTTATCGTCGTTGGCATCATTGCTGTACTGGGTTCGCTGTGACAACCGGACTCGCTTGTTACCTGCTTCCCGAAAAAGACGGGTTGTCTTTTCGCCAATGACTTAAATTTCACCGTGACCGCTTGACGATAAGCAATCCAGCGTTGGTAGACCGTGCGTATCAAAAGGTAGAACTAAAACCTTCTCAAAGACCTTCGCGCTTATTTAATTAGCTTCGAGTCCCCACAGCTGGGTATTCATTATTGTACAGGGCAATATCCCTAGCTATCCTTTCTCCGATTGATTTAAGGCTAATGTAAAACAAGCTTGACATTAAGGGGTAACCATGTTATTATGAATGTAAAGCTCGCTTTACATATTAAGGTGAAAAGGATATGAACAACCGTCTTGAAGAGTTAAGGAAGAAAGCCGGTATGACACAGGAGATACTCGCCGAAAGACTTGAAGTATCAAGGCAAACAATAAGCTCTCTAGAAAGCGGGCGGTACAATCCATCCATATTGCTTGCCTTCAAGCTGGCACGCTTTTTTAACGTTACCATTGAGGAACTATTTCTTTATGAGGAGGACATCTCAAATGAAACTCAATAAATACATAGTAGGATTATACGTTATAGGAATCATTGCCGGACTTACTCTGTTTGTTATGCCCGCCATACTGGGAGGTATAGAATCCAGAATACTGGGTTTCGTATTCGTTTATGGAGGTATGGGGCTTTTCATTCTGTCCCTGGCTTTTCTGGAAATGTATATATCAAAGCGTAAGCGTCCTGAGCTTTTGCGCAAGCAAAAAATAGAGGCAAAAGACGAGCGTAATACTATTATCAGGGACAAAGCCGGGGCGAAAACCCTTTCTTACCTCTTGTTTATGATATTAATATCCACAATAGTATTTTCATGGTTCGATATGGAATTAGATTATACGTAGTTGATATGGTGGATTATGCTGATGAGCGGCGTCATATACTTCGCCCATATTTATTATTACAAAAAGCGATTGTGAATCGGCCCTAGCCATCCCACACCCAAGCAGGAGATATTTCAGAACAAGGTAAATAGCTAACTAACCAAGGGAAGGTTATTGAAACTATTCTCTCTGAAAAATGTGCAATCAGGTAATGCCATTTCCTGAAAAGCAGACTAAATTAACTGGGCTCAAGAAAATGATATAAAAATCTGAAGCTAAAAGGTGGTAATAATATTACCTTATGGTGGGCAGTAGAGGACTCGAACCTCTGACCTCTCGGATGTGAACCGAGTGCTCTAACCAGCTGAGCTAACTGCCCTTATCTCATCCAGTTTACTCTGGTGAGCCATTCTTTGTAAAGATATGCCATCGCCTTTCATCAAGAGTTGAGTACGAATTTAGCTTCATAAATACTTTCAATCAGATAAAGTTTTCTACTTTTATCCTTGGTAATACGCTTCAATGGATATGTTCCGGCGGCTAAATGAATACTTAGCAGCTTATTATTATGGTTAATTTGCAGATGTGCTATAATAATAATAGGATTTATCTCCACGTAACTTATATAGAGAGATGACCTTGTTAGAAAGGGGTAGGGGATCCTTACTATAGATTGGAAATTGGTAGTCACAGCACCGGTACAATAAATGGCTGGACATTGGGATAGCCGTAGAGGATGCCGTCAAGATATTGATAATATTTTCTATACCAAGTGATTATCCGAAGTGGATACTTCTTTTGCCGCTGGTGATGCGGGTGTTATTGACTCTAGGACGATATCGATAATGACACACATTGAGAATTACCGCGCCAGTCATAAATAAATAGATGTTGAGAATGGATAATCCGGATTCTCTGTTTAAAGAATTTCGCAATGGTTATTTTGCTGTCTGGACTTGTGGGTAAAATTAAGGTAATGTGATGTATGGGTTTTAGACAAATACCAAAACTGCGCATAGGCGATTTGGAATCAAGTATACCAATTATTCAAGGTGGGATGGGTGTTGGTATTTCTCTGTCAGGGCTAGCTTCGGCTGTTGCTAACGAAGGTGGCATTGGCGTTATTTCCGCAACAGGAATCGGAATGCTTGATCCTGATTTTAACAGTAATTTTAAAGAAGCCAATAAAAGAGCCTTGCGGAGAGAAATAAAAAAAGCAAGGGGACTGACTACTGGTGTTATTGGTGTAAATATACTTGTTGCCCTTACGGATTACTATGACCTTCTACAAGTCGCAGTGGATGAAGGTGCGGATTTGGTTTTTCTTGGCGCCGGTCTTCCGCTAAAGATTCCTGATACATTACTGCCTAATGGATTGGGAAAAACTGCAGTTAAAGTTGTCCCAATAATATCTTCGGCCAGGGCAGCCAAACTGATATTCCAATATTGGGCGAGACATTATAATCATGTGCCTGATGCTGTTGTGGTTGAGAGTTCATTAGCTGGCGGACACCTCGGGTTTAAGAAAGAGCAGATTAATAATCCTGACTATGCGTTGGAGAAAATACTGCTGGAAGTAATCTCTGTGTTAAAGCCTTATGAGGAGAGCTTTAATAAAAACATTCCCGTAATTGCTGCCGGGGGGGTGTATACAGGTGCCGATATTTATAAGGTTATCCAATCAGGGGCTCAGGGAGTGCAAATGGCGACAAGGTTTGTGACAACTCATGAGTGCGATGCCTCCGTGCAATTTAAAGAAGCATATGTGAACTGCAAGAAAGAGGACCTTATTATAATTGATAGTCCGGTTGGGTTGCCGGGAAGAGCTATAAAGAACCGGTTCCTTGAGGATATAACAGCGGGGATTAAAAAACCAATTAAATGTCCCTGGAAATGCCTGAAGACCTGCGATGCTGACAATTCACCATACTGTATTTGCGCCGCTTTGACTAATGCCAAAAAAGGTATACTTGAAAAAGGGTTTGCCTTTGCCGGGGCTAATGCCTATAGGATAGATGAAATAATTTCTGTAAATAAGCTTGTTGAAACTTTGCTAATGGAGTACGAAGAAGCCGCTGCCATTAAAGAATACATCACAATATAGACTCGCACTGAAAGTGCCGTGGTCTACTACTTGTAACCCCATCCGGAGAACCTCATTTAGATTTCTATACTATAACTGTCCAATCTTCCGCTTACTGCGAATTTACATTTGGTACCAGAGCGTAACAAAGCGGAAGGGAAAGAGTCAAACTCTCTTGCTATATCAGCTTCTTGTTGTGCTGCCGTATGGTTAAATTATGGGGTGATTTACTCTCACAGAGATGGTGTATATGGTTTGACAAAGAGCTCTCAACATTATACTGTAGTAGAAATGATAGTTAAAAAACACCACTTTAAAATGAAATTATTTTACCAATTTGAGTGAGTGTGCCGCTTGCATATAGTTTTGAGACCGAATCTACGAGGTAGATTACCCCACAGGTATTGACCGCTCAAATCTAAGGTTGAAATTACCGGTTTGGCGAATTACGGTCATAGACAGTCTCATAACCCCGAGAGTGTATCGCAAATTCAAGGAGGATTTATGCCCAGACGAAGTAAAATTGTTAATGATAGATTACCATACGATGGTCCATATCTGCCCGTACGAAAAGCCATCATTCTTGCTGCTGGTATCGGCAGTCGCCTGACTCCATTTACAGAACACACCCCCAAATGTCTCGCACCTATAAATGGTGTTCCAATACTCCACAACATGCTTACCAATTTGTCTAACTCGGGGGTGGAAGAAACCGTAATCATCGTGGGATATCTTAAAGAAAAGATTTATGATAGTATTGGAGCTTCCTTCAACGGGATGAAGGTATCCTACATCGAATCCGACCGCTATGCCAATACTAATAACATATATTCATTATGGCTTGCACGAGAGCATTTGACAGAGGACGTAATATTACTGGAATCGGACGTGTTTTTTGAACGGTCACTACTTGATCGTATGTTTGCGAATGAAAACAGGAATGTTGCGGCTGTCGCCCAGTATCAATCATGGATGTCCGGCACAGTGGTCAGCCTCGATAAAGAGGGGAATATACAGGCACT
>JBDRLU010000011.1:0-14259 GCA_043812795.1 Chloroflexota bacterium | reverse complement strand
CTTCGTTAAGTTCACAAAAAATGTGGCCTAGGAGCTCCGTCGCGACTATGTCTTTACCGCCGACTTTCTTTATTTCCGCCTCAAGCTGGGCTGGTGTTAGTCCTTTAGAAATTACCGAGTATCTCATATTGCACCTTCCTTATAATTAGCCAAGGTCAGTTATATGAACAATGGCTCTTCCTCTATAAGTAATAGAAGCGACGGGTCAAGCACGGAATATAATGCTTCAATAACTTCAGCTTCCGGCCGAGCCAATGTCTTAAAGGTCATATCTGCCCCTCTGGCGGCTCCAACACTATTCCTGGCCTGCGCCCGGAAATGGTAAGTAGTATCAGGCTCCAGGCTGGCAATGACCTGCCAGAAGGCGTCCCCGGTGTACTTGCCGCCCTGCCATGTTGTGACCTTGCCGTACAGGGCAGTCAGCCCCCACTCAAAACCAACCTCGCAGGCTTCGCCGCCGTCGTCAGTCAGCTCTCCAATTAGAACCGCCGAGTCAAGCTCGATATTGGTTACTCCGTATGTCATCACCACGGGCGCCTTCTTGGTGGTGAATGTCCTATCATCGCCGTAGCCTGTCCCCGACAGGCTGGTTGCAAAAGCCCGGAAATGATAGGTAGTGCCGGGACTTAGACCGGTGATAACCTGCAGGAAACTCTGCCCTGAGGTCCTGCTCTGTGTCGATGTGGTGTTACCATAGGAGTCAGTCTCCCCCCACTCGAATCCACAGTCGCAAGCTCCCCCACCGTCATTATCAAGGGTGCCATTGAGTGTGGCATCTACTGTGCCGATTAATGAGGCAGGGTCGGTGGTCACCGTAGGGGCTGCCGAGAGGTGGACAACAACAACTTCAGAAGCTTCTCCAAGGTAGTTCGGAGTCCAATTTCCCTGAATGCTACCAGCAAGCGTCGGAGCAGCTGGAACGGATATATCGAAAATCGATAGTGAGTTGTCGTCGGAGCCAGTGACATACGCATAGCTTCCGTCTACGAAAATCCCTCGTGCCCCGCCCAGGTAATTTGGGCTTCCTGAACCTTGAATACTGCCAACGAAGACCGGCGTAGCTGGATTCGTGATGTCGATAATCGTCAGGGAATCATCGTAGTAGCTAACCACATAGATGAGGTTACCAGCTAAGAAAGCATTGCAGGCTCCATCCAACCAGGGAGATGCGCCTCCACCGTATATGCTCGCAACCCAAAAAGGCGCTGCGGGATTCGAGATGTCAACCGCGGTCAAAGCAGCTTCCCCGAACGAACATACGAAAGCGTAGTTTCCCACAATTTCTACGTGTCTCGGTTGACCGACAGGGGGTGAAGGTGATCTGAGGTCTCATACCCCGCACTTCAGGCCAGCTATAGCTATAAGACCATTTTGATATAGGAACTAGGAGTCAAAGAGAAGGTCAGCTCGAACTCTCCGTCCAAGTCACATTCCGCTATTTTGTTGGCCTTCACCAAATAAAAAAGGGGGGCATCAGTCTCAAAGGACGAGTAGTCACTTTTTGGGGGACAGAGAATTGATTGCAGAATTGCTGGGTATTACCCTGCCTTACTGCAACGCAAGCCAGAGACACTGAGTGGCGGCGAAATGCAAAAAGTAGCCTTGGCCCGGACTTTAGTTACCAAACCGGAGGTACTACCCCTTGATGAGCCGCTTGGAGCCCTCGACCCACAGACGCGGGAACAAATGCAGGATAAACTGCGCCGCCTACGTCATGCGCTGGGAATTCCGACGATAAACGTGACCCATGATTTTGAAGAAGCCGTGTCCCTCGGGACATGGATTGCTATTATCGGCAACATTTGACAATCAAGCCAGCCAGCGCTAGATTGAGCATAAAATACATGAAATTAACCTGAAAGTAGCTTAATTGGGGTAGTAGTGCAAGATGAGGGCACCATAGTCGCTTCTGAATGAAGGCTTACGGTGCCTTTTTTTATTTAAGGTCAATATTAGACCGTAAAGGAGCTAAAATATGGCAATTGAGAAAGCAGTCAGGAAAGCGAAAAGACCAGGGGCGAAGAATACTGCCATTGCAACCGCCCTCCAGGAGTGGGAGGCAAAGGTCCGCCAGCCCAGCACCGTCAGCAAACCGGAGCGAAAACAGCAGTTCAAGACCATGGCTGACTATCCGGTCAAGCCGCTCTATACACCGCTCGACGTGGCGGATATCGATTATCTGAAGGAAATCGGCTTTCCCGGACAGTACCCTTTCACCAGGGGCGACCTGCCTAATGGCTACCGGTCACACGATTTCGAACTCTGGTTCTATAGCGGCTTCGGGACGCCGGAAAGTGGTAACAAACGGTTCAAAGAGCTGCTGGCTCGTGGTGCCAGAAGAGTAGCCGCAGCTTCTGACCTGCCGACGCAGATAGCTCTCGACCCGGACCACCCGCTGGCGAAAGGGGAAGTCGGCCGGGTGGGTGTTTCCATACCTTCGCTGGACGACTCCGACCGGCTCTATGGTGGCATCAATATCGCTAAGAATGGGGCCAGTGCTGGTGTTTGTAACTGCATCCCCTTTTACCCGCTTGCCCTCAGCATAGCTCTGGCTGAGAAACGGGGTATCAAGTTAACCGATATGGTTAACATCGGTGCCGGGCAGAATGACCCGCTGAAAGAATATACCGGCCGGGATACCTGGGTCTTCCCGGTGCCCATCGCTATTGAGTTAGCCACCGATAACCGGGAATACGTACTCCGCAACCTGCCTCGGTTAAAAAATCCCCGCCAGACAGGGATGCTATGCACGACACAACTCGGCTGGTGCGGCGTCGGGGCCGCCGAGGAGCTCGGCTTCGCCCTGGCCCATTTTGTCTGCTATATCGATTCGGCGCTGAGAAGAGGGTTAGCCATTGAGGAGTTCCTCCCCCAGATAGACTGGCATGCCGGCTGTGACATGGATATTTTCCAAGAGGCCGCCAAATTCCGTGCTGGCAGAAAACTCTTTGCCCGGCTCGTCAAAGAACGGTACCACTGCGATAACCCCGAGGTGCAGCGTCTCCGCTGCACTACCTGGATACATAGCCAGCGCATGACGGCGCAACAGCCTCTCAATAACCTGGCCCGTTTGACCATGACAGTGCTGTCTGGTTACCTCGGCGGTCTGGAAGGTATCTCAACCCCCGGCTGGGATGAGGCCATCGCCTTACCGACCGAAGAATCGACCCGCATCTCCAACATGATTAAATTCATTATTAACCACGAATGCGGTCTGGAAGGAGTGATCGACCCGCTTGGCGGCTCTTATTATGTGGAAAGGTTGACCAGGCAAATCGAGGAAGAGGCGGATTACTGGTTCAACCGCATCCAGGACATGGGCGGTGCCGTGGCTGCCGTTCAGAAGGGCTTCCATTATCAGGAAGAACTCAAGGGCACCTACCGCGAGCGTCAGCAGATTAACTCAGGAGAGAGGGTGGTTATCGGTCTCAATAAGTTCCAGATTAAAGATGAGAAAATGCCGGAAATCTTCCCGGGAGCCGACCCCGAAGATGAGCAGAGGCAGGTAGAAAACATCCAGAAGCTAAGGGAGACCAGGAATAAAGCCTTGGCCAAAGAGAAGCTGGCCAGATTGGAGGAAGCGGCTATTAAAAAGACGAAGGATGATAAATTTAATATCGTCCCGGCAGTGCTAGAAGCTGTTAAGGCTTACGCCACTGTTGGTGAAATAGGTGCCGTACTCAGAAAAGTCTTCGGTGAATATAAGCCAGCCCAGTCTTAGACATACATCTCTGGCTGAGAAAGGGGTTCATCCTGAAGGGGATTAAGGGGAGAGGGGTGAAAACCCGTGAACAATATGAGTGAGTACGCCAATTTGACACAGATACCGTTATCTAGTAAGATAGTAGGAAAGTAAGACAGTAGGAGAAAACCGTGTCAGAGCTGGTTCAAGTACGCAAGAAAGCACAGTTGACGCTGCCGCTATCGGTAAGGCAGCAGCTTGGAATTGAAGAAGGCGACTATGTGGACGTGCAGGTGAGAGATAGTGAAATTGTGCTTAAAGTCAAGAAGCTGATTGATAAAGAGCAGGCCTGGTTCTGGACCGAACGCTGGCAGCAAGGCGAAAAAGAGGCCGAGGCGGACATCCGTGCCGGCCGCGTCCACCGTTTTGCCGACATCGATGAGGCCACCACCTTCTTAAATAAACAGACCAAAAAGAAAAACGTTAAAAACAAGAAGGGCAGCCGATAAATGCCCCTCGAATTCACCGACCGGTTTGTCCGGCAGTATGGGCGGCTACCTCCGCCAACACAAGAAAAAGTGAAAAAAGCCCTGCGACTGCTTGACGCCGATTTCCGCCATCCCGGGCTACGCAGCCATCCCGTGGAAGGTGCTCCGGGAATTTTTGAAGCCTACGTTGACCGTAAATACCGGATGACATTTGCGCGCCACGGTGATATTCTTATCTTGAGAAACGTTGACAACCACGATGAGTGCTTAAGGAAACCGTGAAACTAAGCTAATTGGGAAATCAATCAGTCTACTTATTGAGGCGTTAGCCTTTGGCTATACGAATAACCCAATAGTTAATATCGCTTCGCTTGCACTCCGGTGCGAACAATGAGATCGCTCCCACATCTTGGACAACCACCTTTGCGCTTGAAATTGCCCCGTGTCATTCTATTGTGACAGCTACCATATTCTACGATTTCATTGTCTCTTTTGGCAGCCAAGACTTTCATCGCGATGAAAAGTCCTCCGATTACAACCACAATAAAGATGAACCACTCCATTATCGCCACCTCCGGTTATTTAAGGTAGAAGGGTAAAGTGATCTGAGCCACAAGACGGACAGCCTCTCGCACTGTCAAATTGCCCAACCGAAGCAACTAAACCGCAATTCTGGCATTTTGCCAGTTTCGACCGGTGTTTTCGTATATTTTGAGCTTGGGAGTTATAGCGCCAGATAATAAACCAAACAATGCCGATGGCAAGAAGTAGGGCAACCACGACTATGTACATTAGCGTTCCACCCCGCGTGCCAATCCATCACTTCTATTGTTATCGGAGAGTTTAACTTCTCTGGATACCCGTGTCAAGCGTTTAGCTTTGTATGCCCCACCTCCAAAAATACTACACCCTTTAAGCTTCAAAAAACAAGGTGCTATAATTGTCTTAGAGGATTGGCCATGCGTGAGGCATTGCTTTACGAAAAGCTCCCCGATTCCCTGGTGCGGTGCGGCACCTGCCAGTGGCGCTGCCGCATCCGTCCCGGCAAATACGGCGTCTGCGGCATGTACCAGAACCGGGACGGCCGCCTCTATAACCTGAACTACGCTATGGCCTCGTCGATGGCAGTTGACCCCATAGAGAAGAAACCCTTATACCATTTCCATCCCGGCAGTCTGGTCTTTTCTCTCGGCACGCTCGGCTGTAACTTTCATTGCAAGCACTGCCAGAACTGGGAGATTGCCATGGCCGACAGCGAAAATATCGACTTCGGCTGCCAGGAAATGCTGCCCCAAACCGCTATCGATGCCGCTAAAAGCTACCACTGCCAGGGCATCGCCTGGACGTATAACGAGCCGGCCATCTGGTTCGAATACACGCTGGACTCAGCGAAGCTGGCCAAAGAGAATAACCTCTATACCGTCTATGTGACCAACGGCTACTCGACTCCCGAGGCACTGGATACCATCGGGCCTTATCTGGATGCGTGGCGGGTCGATGTTAAAGGCTTTTCCGATGCTTTTTACCGCGACCTGGCGAAAGTGCCGCACTGGCGCAAAATACTGGAAACGGCCAGCCGGGCCAAGTCGAAATGGCAGATGCACGTCGAGGTGGTGACCAATATCGTGCCGACCATGAACGACGATGACGAGCAATTGCAGGGCATCGCTCGCTGGATACATGACGAGCTCGGCGAGCTGACGCCGTGGCACGTCACCCGCTTTTACCCCCATCACCAGATGATGGACCGGCCGGCAACGCCGATAGCTACTCTGGAACGTGCCTGTGCCATCGGGCGGGAAGCCGGACTGAAATTTATCTACGTCGGTAATGTGCCCGGCCATAAAAGTGAAAACACAACCTGTTACTCATGTGGTAAAGTAGTGGTGGAGCGGTACGGCTACCAGACCAGCGTGGTCGGTCTGGCCGGTTCGAAGTGCCGGTTCTGCGGAGCGGAGCTCAATTTCCGCACGCAGAATAAAGAGGGAATTAGCTAATGCTCACCCTTCGACAAGCTCAGGGTGAGCGGGCAAGAGTAAGCTCACCATGAGCGTTATCAAACGTTCCTGGTAGAGGAGGTAAATGATGGTTAGGTATCCGGTCGTAGCTGGCCAATTCTATCCCGATAAACCCGACGAACTGCGCGCGCTGATTAAGGACATGGTGGATGAAGACGCCGCCAAGGAAGAGGTCATCGGCCTGATTGCCCCTCATGCCGGTTACATCTATTCCGGCCCGGTGGCCGGCGCCGTCATTTCCCGCGTCAAGTTCACCGATACTTTTATCATCATCGGCCCCAGCCATACCGGCACGGGCAAGCCCTTGAGTATCATGACCGCAGGCACCTGGAAAACGCCGCTCGGGGACGTGGAGATTGACACCGAACTGGCCAACAAAATTCTGGAAAGCTCGGAAAACCTGCAGGAAGATGCCCAGGCCCATCAGTACGAACACTCCATCGAAGTCCAGTTGCCTTTCTTGCAGTATTTCAAGCCGGACGTTAAGCTGGTGCCGATTGTCCTCGGCTATGCCAGCGGTGCCGCCTATAAAGAAATCGGGCTAGCCATCGCCCGGGCCATGAAAGAGTTAGACCGCGAGGCCGTGATTATCGCTTCGAGCGACATGACCCACTATGAATCGAGGGAGTCGGCGTGGCGGAAGGATATGCAGGCCATCGGCGCCATCGTCGAAATGAACGAGGACGAATTGCTCAAGCGCATCGAGGAGTTCGATATTTCCATGTGCGGCTATGCCCCGGCCATCAGCCTCATCGCCGCCGCCAAAGAATTGGGGGCGAGCCGTACCGAGTTTGCCAAGTACATGACGAGCGGCGATACCACCGGCGACTTTGCCAGCGTGGTCGGCTATGCAGGAGTGTTGATAATGAAGATGTCAGCCATCGCCCAGCTAGCTAAAGAGACCGTCGAGACCTTTGTCCGCGACGGCAAAGTCCTCGAGCCGAAAGACCTGACGCCGGAGATGAAAGAACGGGCGGGCGTCTTTGTTTCCATCCACAAGCTGGGGGCGCTGCGCGGCTGCATCGGCACCTACGAGCCGCGGGCGGATACCGTGGCCGAGGAGATTGTGGCCAATGCCATCAGTGCCGCTACGGACGACCCCCGCTTCCCTCCGGTCTCCGCCCCGGAGCTGCCTAACCTCGATTACAGCGTGGACATTTTGACGCGTCCCGAGCCAGTCAAAGATGAAAAGTCACTTGACGCCAAGAAGTACGGGGTGATTGTGCAGTGCGGCTGGCGACGCGGCCTGTTGCTGCCCGACCTCGAAGGAGTGGACACGCCGCAGGAGCAAATCAGCATCTGCTGCGAAAAAGGCGGCATCTCTCCCGGCGAGCCGCTCAAACTCTACCGGTTTGAAGTGAAGAGGTATAGGTAAGTGTAACCTATCCCCCCTTATGGAGGGTGCTAAAAACTGTCATTCTGAACTTGTTTCAGAATCCAGAACGAAAAACCACCGACTGGATTCTGGCCTACGCCAGAATGACGTATTGAAAGAGGTTTTGGGACGCTTCAAGGAGTTAAAGAGAGATTGAATACTAAGGAGAGTGATTAAAATGGCTTATGGCGCCGGAGGAGGAGCGGTGGCTGCGGCGGCCAGAGCTGCGGCTATTGCGAATGCCATTAAGGCATCGGGTGCTATTATCAACGTAAACTCAGATGATTTCTTACGGATATTAGCTAAGAGCAATAAGCCTCTGGTCGTCATGGCTAAGGGTGGAGTTTTCAAAGTTAATTATCAGTACCTGACCGCCTATAAAGGGCTGATATTCTACACCAAGTCGCCAACAATGTTGTCTCTTCCCGGTGATATTGAACTTATCCTGTCCGATAAAATCTGGATACCGGGTTAGATTATAATAACTGTTCAAGAGTAGCATACAGCAAGTTTGCAGGGTTGGAGGAAAGTAGTGAAACGTGTCAGTATGGCAAAACTATTCCTAGACCTACTGATAATTGTCTGCTTAGGTATTGCTGTATGGTCTGGCTATATACTATTCACTCACCAAATAAACCCTATTGCTGGCACAATTATCTTTCTCGCTGACATCGGTGTGTTGATTTGGAATATTTCCGTATTGCGAAATTCCAAGTATAGACACCTGAAACCAGGTTTTGCGCTGGTATTTTGGTCAGTAGTGGCAATCACTTTAGTGGCTACCTTTGGTGGTGTTCAGCCTTTATCCACCCACAAGGATATGTTAATACTTAAGGCAACCTCTATTCTAAGCACTATTAGTTGTTCAGGCCCGGACAATCCCCCAGGCCCTAACGGCCCTGGTCCAGTGGTAGCGGACAACAAATCTGATACTACAAACGTAACTCCTCCACAGCCCCCACCACCCCCACCTCCGCCTAATTCCAGCCCCAGCCTTGCTTTTACTAAAGATACCATCTGGAAACAAGAGACGGGTACTACAGGAACACTTGATATTAGTGTCCGCTTGGCTACGAATCCTTCGGCTGCCTCAGGATATTATACCATCGAATTAATTTCCCTATATCAGAACTATGATGATAAAGAGTTTAGATACTTGGTTGGAAATGAGCCGCCCATACTTACTTGGCGTATTGTCGGCGGTGAAACCTGGATAGCCATTCGCGACGGAGCTAGCCTTGACAGCGTGTTTACTATCTCTATTAAGTCTTATATAGAGTTCATGCCAAAATACCCACAAGATAAATCTCCGTATTTCGATACCGTAGAGGCGGATATCTTTAAGAAAATAAATAATCTTAGGACTCAAAGCGGTAGCCCACCACTGCAGAACAACTCTAACCTTTACGACTCAGCTAAACAAAGAGTTTATAAAATGTTAAAAGAGGGTAAACAATTTGACCCACTAATAGCAGAAATTACTTATAGTGGCATTGCGCCTTATGAAGATGCAGAAGTAATTGCCACCAAATTCTATGAGTTTCTAATATCCAATCCTACACAAAGAGCCACCATTTTAAGCAAGGAATACGGTAGTGTCACCATAGCTTACATAGAAGAAAGCCCCACCAATGCGTTCTATATTTCTTTAATGCTGCAATGAATGTGTGAGTGAATTTGGGATTAGGTTAAGAGTTTATGGACATGTTTCAGCGGCAGTATGAGGAGCAGTTGAAGCGGGAGGCACCGTTAGCCACCCGCATGCGGCCGGTGACTTTCGAGGAGTTCGTCGGGCAGGAGCATATCGTCGGCGCCGACCGTGTGCTGCGCAAGGCTATCGAGACGGGCAAGCTGCCATCAATTATCCTGTGGGGGCCGCCGGGAAGCGGCAAGACCACCCTGGCCAATATCATCGCCCACACCACCAACTCTCATTTCAGTGCCGTCAGTGCCGTGACCGCCGGCGTCGCCGACCTCCGCCGCATCATCGAAGAAGCCAGAGAGCGACGCCGCCTGCACCAGCAAAAGACCATTCTG
Source organism: Chloroflexota bacterium (assembly GCA_043812795.1). GTDB lineage: Bacteria > Chloroflexota > Dehalococcoidia > Dehalococcoidales > UBA2162 > JBDRLU01. The sequence continues at coordinate 4,659 of JBDRLU010000011.1, read as the reverse complement.
TTTATCGATGAAATCCACCGCTTCAACAAAGCCCAGCAGGACGCCATTCTGCCCCACGTCGAGGACGGCACGGTGACGCTCATCGGTGCCACCACGGAGAACCCGTCCTTCGAGGTCACCTCGCCTCTCTTGTCGCGGGCGAGGGTGCTCACGCTGGAAGCCCTTTCCGATGAGCAAATTGGCCTGCTCTTACAACGGGCACTGAAGGACAAGGAAAAGGGACTGGGTGATTTGAACGTGCAGGCGGAACCGGAGGCTTTGAACCATCTCATCAAGATGGCGAAAGGCGATGCCCGTATTGCTCTCAATGGCCTGGAACTGGCGGCGATGAGCACGCCGCCTAATACCAAGGGCCTCGACCCGAAGGCTCGGCCTGAAGGTAAGCGTGTCGTCACCCTGGCCACCGTTGAGGACGCTCTCCAGCGACGGGCATTACTTTACGACCGGGCCGGCGACCAGCACTATGATTTCATTTCGGCGTTGCACAAGTCCCTGCGCGGCTCCGACCCGGATGCGGCGTTGTACTGGCTGGCGCGGATGCTCGAAGCCGGCGAGGACCCGCTCTTCGTCGCCCGCCGTCTGGTGCGGGCAGCCTCGGAGGATATCGGCATGGCCGACCCGCAGGCGCTGGTCGTCGCCATGGCCGCCCAGCAGGCCGTCCATTTCATCGGTATGCCCGAAGGCAATCTGGCTTTAGCCCAGGCGGCCGTCTATCTCGCCACGGCCCCGAAAAGCAACTCTCTTTATACGGCTTATTCGCAGGTGCAGCAAGCCATCAAGCAGGGTGCCGACGACGCCGTGCCGCTATATTTGCGTAACCCGGTGACAGGCCTGATGAAAAAGTCGGGGTACGGGAAGGACTACAAATATCCCCACAGCTACCCGGGGCATTTTGTCGAAGAAAGATATCTGCCGCCGTCGCTGGCGGGCCGCCGTTTCTATACTCCCGGCGACCTCGGCTTCGAGAAACAGATTAAAGCCCGTCTCAGGTTATGGTGGCCGTGGAAGTGGAAGACCGACGAGACGGGGAAAGAGAGTAAGGAATGAGTCCACTGTCATTCTGAGCGCAGCGAAGAATCCGTGAATCCCTCCGATAAAAACGGATTCTTCGTCACTTCGTTCCTCAGAATGACAGTTGTAAATATATCATGTGTCATTGCGAGAAGTCCTTCAAAGAAGGACGTGGCAATCTGGGCGTGGGGCGTTTTGTCCCCTCCCTGATTGCTTCGTCGCGGAGTTTACACTGAGCCAAGCGAATGTGCTCCTCGCAATGACAGTTAATAGAAGGTGAGAATTGACCACTAAACACGTCTCTTTTCCCTGCGGGGATATTACTCTCGAGGGTGAACTGCAACTACCTGACGGTAAGGGCCCGTTCCCCGGGGTAGTCGTTTGTCATCCCCACCCATTGCGGGGTGGGGATATGGAAAACAACGTCGTAGTGGCGGTCTGCCAGGCGCTGGTAGCAAAGTCCATCGCTGCTTTACGTTTCAACTTTCGCGGGGTGGGGAATAGTGGCGGTACTTTTGGCGGTGGTATGAGTGAGCAGGATGATGTGAAAGCGGCGCTCGATTTTCTGGCCACGGCCCCGAATATCGACTTAGAGAAAATCGGTTTGGCGGGGTATTCTTTCGGCGCCGGTGTGGCGCTGGCGGTCGCCCTTCAGGACGAGCGGGTCGGGCGGCTGGCCCTGGTCGCACTACCGCTCCAGAATTCCGGCTGGAAGGACCTAAAAAACTACAACAAACCGAAGTTTGTTATCGTGGGTGAAGCTGACTCCTTCGTCTCTGTAGAACAGATTCGACAGAACCTTACGGCCACCCAATACCAAATAATACCCGACGTCAACCATTTCTGGTGGGGACATGAAAAGGCAATGGCGGACAGGGTGGCTTACTTCTTCAGCACTTCATAAAGCCGGGTAACGTTCATCTGCTGCACCTGCTGGGCCATCGCTTCGCTACCAGCCTCCATGGGATAGCGGTCGAGCATGGAGACTTTTTCCTGGGCCTCCTCCAGCGTCCAGCCTTTTTTAATGACATCCTTCACGGCATCCATCCAGTCCTGGATAAAGGCGCTCATCTCGACCAGATAGCTCCGGGTGCAAATACAACCGTGGCCGGGCACCAGGAAATCAGCATCCAGCTTGGCCATGTACTCCAATGATTCCAGCCACTGGTCGGGCACCGCCTGCTGGAGCCAGGCCTGCACCCTCCCGAAAACGTTGTCCGAAGTGAAAATCACTTTTTCCTCGGGGATAAAGACGGCCACCTGGTAGGGGGTGTGGCCGGGAAGGTTAATCAGCTGGAAAGTATGATTACCGAGATGCAGGGTCAATTGTTGCGAAAGAGTAATAGTCGGCGGGCGGAAACTAAAGTCTTTCATCAGGGGCAAGCTGTCCGGGGCGGTCTGCTTTATCCTTTCGATGAACGGCTCGACCTGAGCGGCTAAAATCGCTTCCCGTGTCCCTTCGTGGGCGACGACCGTGCCGCCGAAAAAGCAGTTACCGCTGAAGTGGTCGCCGTGCGGCTCGCTGTTAATGACATAGACGACCGGCCCGTATTTGGCGATTTCCTCCCGCCATTTGACGGCATCGGCCGGCATCTGCGGCGTATCAATCATCACCACTCCCTCCGTAGTCACCACGAAGCCGGGATTGCAGCCGCGGAAGCCCGTTTCAGCATAGACATTTTTCGTCACTTTTTCCATCATTCCCCTCCCGTTATTTCACCATATTTTTGACTAAAACGAAAAATTCTTCCGGCTCTTTATCGATAGAGAGTTGCTCCATTGGGCACATGCCCTGGCCATCGTCTCTCTGGATATAAGGTACGATATTGGTCAGGTGGTACTTAATTGAGTGCTTGTCCAGTGTCTTGATGGCCAGCTGGCTGCCGAGGGGACTATACACCTCGGTACAACCGGCTTTGACCGCCAGTAAGGCGGCGGCATTACCCATCACTTTGTCGAAGATGACAACCTGACGGTAGCTATCGGCAAAGCGGTCGATGTATTCCAGCAAAGGCAGCACGCGGTCTTTATTTGACAAAAAGAGCAATTTGTCGTCTTTATATATTCGCAGGGTATCGTGGCTGACCAGAAATTCGTCGAAAAGGTCTTTATAGTCCATTTCAAGGTGATGATAAAGCCTGGCTCTAAGGCTGTCAAGGTTGATAAAACAATCCCAAAGGAGATGTGATGGACAATCAGGAAATCTGTTTCATGCCCGCATTTGAGCTAGCCGCCGCAATAAAGTCGAAAAAACTTTCTCCGGTGGAAGCAGTCGAGGCCGTGCTCGCCCGTATCGAGCAGCTTAACTCAAAAGTCAATGCTTATTGCACCGTCGTTGCCGAAAGTGCCCGCCAGCAGGCCAGGGAGGCCGAACGCAAGGTAATGGAAGGCGGGAAACTGGGGCCGCTCCATGGCGTCCCGGTCTCCCTCAAAGACCTGATTTTCACCAAGGGCATCCGTACCACCGGCGGCTCCCGGCTTTATAGGAACTTCGTTCCGCAGCAGGACGCCATCGTCGTGGAACGTTTGAAGGCAGCCGGGGCTATCATTCTGGGTAAGACCAACACCTCTGAATTCGGCTGGGTGGCCGTGGCGGATAACCAGCTTTTCGGCCCCACCCGTAACCCGTGGAATTTGGGCCTGACTTCCGGGGGTTCGAGCGGCGGGGCAGCGGCATCGGTTGCCCTGGGCATGGGACCCGTAGCTATCGGCGGCGATAGCGGCGGCTCCATCCGTATCCCGGCCAGTTTCTGCGGTATCTTCGGGCTGAAGCCTTCATTCGGTCGCGTCCCGCAGCACCCCGGCTTTCCCGAATGGGGCACACTCTCTCACACCGGACCGCTGACACGGACAGTCGAGGATGCCGCTCTGGTGATGGAGGTCATCGCCGGACGTGACGACCGGGACTACTCTAGCCTGCCCGAGAAAAAGTTACGCTACCTCTCACACCTTACCGGCGATTTGAAGGGAATGAAAATCGCCGGGAGCAAAAATCTGGGCTATGCCACAGTGGACGCCCGTGTTTTGGCCCTGACTGAGGCAGCAGTCAAGACCTTCACCGCGCTGGGAGCCGATGTCGAGGAAGCCAGTCCTGAAGTAAGCAGTCCGGAAGCGGCGTTCTCGACAGTCGTCGGCGTCACTTTAACGGCTATACTGCAGGAGCACTATGAAGCACGTCGTGAAGAGATTGACCCCGGTCTCGTCCGTTTCATGGAACGGAACATCGGCATACTGGGCACTGAATATGTGAACGCCTGCCGGGAACACTCAACCTACCGAGAAAGGATGGGCTCTTTCTTTGAAAAGTACGACCTGCTGCTGACGCCGACCGTAGCCGTGCCGCCCTTCGAACTGGGGAAATTCGGCGTAAGGGAGATTGCAGGCACCAAGCTATCCCCTATCGGCTGGATGGCCTTCACCTTTCCGTTTAATATCACCGGACAGCCGGCGGCTTCCGTCCCCTGCGGCTGGACAACCGATGGCCTGCCAGTCGGCCTTCAAATCATCGGCCGCCGTTTTGACGATGCTACGGTGCTGAAAGCCGCGGCCGCTTTCGAGCAGGCAGCACCGTGGACAGAGCGGAGACCTCCGATAGCTTAGCCTCCTGACGAAGGACCATAATAGCTTCACCCGACCCGTTGACCCTTC
>JBDRLU010000010.1:0-13879 GCA_043812795.1 Chloroflexota bacterium | reverse complement strand
ACGAACTGGGCTTAAACGACATTACCGACGACCTGCAGAAGCGAGGCAAACTACCACAATAGTTTGAAAGGAATCCTTATGCTAATGTGTTTGTGTAATTGATAAAAAGGGGAGGCGCTCTACGCTCTTTTACTTTGGTCTCTATATAGGATCCCACTGAAAGAACTTGGGGATGTCTGTGTTTTTATGGTTAGGTTCTCTTTTGGTTGACATGTCATTCGTGTCTCCATATAATAATTTTCGCAATTATCCCTTGACAACACGTAGATAGTATGCTATGCTGATAGTGTAAAGGAGAAACGAAATGAGAACTTACACTATCAAGAACTTTAATGAACAATTCCCTACTGATGATGCCTGTCTTGAGTTTCTTAAACAAGCTCGCTGGCCTAAAGGTAACTTTTGCGATAAATGCCAGAAGATTACGCCTCACTATCGCATAGCTGGTCGCAAGGTTTATTCCTGTCAATTCTGCGGGACTCAGGTATCGCCTACGGCTGGGACTATCTTCCATAAGTCTGAGACTCCGCTCCGCTCCTGGTTTCACGCTATCTTCTTGATGGCTTCTACTAAGACTGGCATCTCTGCTAAACAGCTTGAAAGGGAACTGGGTGTTACTTATAAGACGGCATGGCGTATGTTCAAAGAGATACGCAAACTTATGAGCGAGAATGTTAATCCTCTTACCGGAGAAGTTGAAGTTGACGAGACTTACATCGGCGGTAAACGGCAAGGGAAGCGTGGTCGTGGCGCATTGGGTAAGACGGCTGTAATGGGACTGACGGAGAGGAAAGGCAACGCAATCGCTAAGGTAATCCCAAACGTTAAGGCAAGAACGCTTCTCCCGATGATTTGGAATAATGTAGCTAGCGATAGCACTGTCTTTACCGATGAATTGCCTAGTTACAATCATGTTGCTAAGTTGGGATATGGGCATGAGATTGTCCAGCATGCAGCGAAACAATACGTTGCGGGCAATGCCCATGTGAATACTATTGAGTCTCTTTGGAGCACAATTAAACGTGGTATTGATGGTGTCAATCATTCGGTTAGCCCTCTTTACCTACAGTCTTACCTCGACTCTTACGTTTACCGCTATAACCATCGGCACGACGAGACTCCGATGTTTCAGTCGCTTTTGGGACGGATTTTCCTACTAGCTGAGCAGCCTTTCTAAGAAGGTATTCAAAATATTTCCTAGTCAGATGTCCGCTCATATTTATTTCACCTTTACCTTGATTCTAATATACTTGACACCCTCATGCACAAAGCTAAATTGTAGGCTTAATTTGCCCCGCCATTCGCTATAAGTTTTTACGTTCACTAAATAATCCAACGCTTTCCCACCCTTTACAACTGGCATAAATGGGTCATAGTTAAGCGCCATCGCTTTTATTACTGGTCTTTTATGGCTTGGTTTATTATGCAGTCTAGCAGGGGGTGTTAAATCTTGGAAAAATGTAATCTCTGGTTGATTTATCTCTGGTACAAAACGCACATCAACCATACTTAATTCCTGTGATACTTTAGGAACTAAATCCAAGTAGATAGAATATTCCGAACTTTGGGCTAGTGATAACTCAGTATTAGTACATAACCATTCTTCTGTGGGTAATATTTGGTTGTCAATTTCAGCATCTTTGTAACCCATATTAAGAGTGACATCCTTTTTGTAAATTGACTTAAAGGATGGTCGCCTTCTCTTCCAAACATACTTTATAAAAGGAAAGATAATACCAGTTAATATGACAAGCACTATTGTTATAAGAGAAGCAGGGCTACCCCAATCAGTTATAGCCACTATCAATGCCCCCAATAAGATAACATATTTGAGTGTGGTATAATTTTTAAAACGACTATACCTCATTATACCACACTCCTACGTGAAGTGAAGGGATAGTTACCTTAATTAATGAAATGTACCGAGATGAAAGATTTGAAAAAAGGAACTCTAACTGGGCAAGAACAGGTGATTTCACTTATCATCTGCCCGATGAGTTTAGGATTTTTTTAAGAGATGCGGGCTATTCCTCAATAAAAATTGAAGTTCTTGAAAGCAAGAATTGGATTTCTGCCATAGGTATAAACACGTAATAAAGTATAGCTGCCTGCTTATATCGGGATGATGACGTGGACGTAGGACGCACAAAAATCCAAAGGCAACCAAGACCTCGAAGAATTTGACGGCTGGGCACGCAAATTATACAATTCTAAGTTGGGTAGATGACTAAGAAGTATGACGTTGTAATTGTCGGCGGGGGGCCGGCGGGTCTTTTTGCCGCTCTGGAGCTGACCAGGTCCTCTAAGCTGGACGTTCTTCTTATCGAAAAAGGCCGTGATATCGGCGGACGTCAGTGCCCGGCGCGTAAGCGGGATATTTCCTGCATTTCCTGCTCGCCCTGTCATCTCGTCTGCGGGCTGGGTGGGGCCGGAGCGCTAAGCGATGGCAAACTAACGCTCTCATCGCACGTAGGCGGACATCTTCCAGACTACCTGGGCGAGAGTGGTACCGATGATTTGATTAAACAGGTCGATGATACCTATCTCCATTTCGGGGCCTCCACCACGCTTTACGGTGTCGGCGAGGAAGTTGACCGGCTACGCCGTCAGGCTTCCCTGGCCGAGTTGCGCCTGACGCCGGTACCGCTGCGACATCTGGGCACCGAGCACTGCCGCTCGGTACTCAAGGCGATGCGGGACCATCTTGCCTCACGCGTGGACTTCAAACTCAGGTCGATGGCCTCGACAATTAACGTTGACGGCGGAACAGTCAAGAGGATTGAAATGGAAAAGGGGGAAGGGTTCGACTGCGATTACCTGATTCTTGCCCCGGGGCGCGAAGGGGCCGACTGGCTCTCCAAAGAGGCCCGGCGCCTGAAGCTGACCATGCACACTAATCCCATCGACGTCGGTGTGAGAGTGGAGGTACCCGTGGCCGTGATGGAAGAACTGAGCCGCGTCCTCTACGAAGCTAAACTGGAATTTTTAACGCGGAGCTTCCAGGACCGTATCCGCACTTTTTGCATGTGTCCGGCCGGCGAGGTTATCATGGAATCAACGGGAGGCAGCGACCCGGTCGTTACCGTTAACGGGCATAGTTATGCCGACCGAAGCAGTAACAACACCAACTTCGCCTTGCTGGTGAGCACCACCTTCACCGAGCCGTTCCGCGAGCCCATTGCCTATGGTAAGTATATTGCCCGGCTGGCCAATATTCTGAGCGGGGGTGTGCTGGTACAGCGCCTGGGTGACCTGATGGAAGGCCACCGCTCTACCCCCGAGCGCATCGCCCGGGGCTTGGTGCAGCCCACGCTCAAGAGCGCCGTTCCCGGCGACCTCAGTTTTGTGCTGCCCTATCGCCATCTTACCGGCATTATTGAGATGCTGCAGGCGATGGACAAACTTACCCCCGGCGTGGCTTCACGCCATACGTTGTTGTACGGAGTCGAGGTCAAATTTTACTCCGGCCGGCTGCAACTGAGTCCCTGCCTGGAGACCGAGGTCCCTAATCTTTTTGCGGTCGGTGACGGCGCCGGCGTGACCCGCGGTCTGGTCCAGGCTTCGGCTTCGGGCGTGGTGGCCGCCCGCGAAATACTGCGACGCTACGGGCACTGAGCACGTACTGAGTCTTGACAGAGTGACTTCCCCCGACTACAATGTGGGGGTGTAAATATTTCCCATGAACCCGTAAGCGGGTCATGGCCGTTGTAAAGGAGGCGGATTTTCTTTGACCGGGGTAATAGCTGGCGATAATGAGAGTTTTGAAAACTTGCTCAAGCGCTTTAACCGCAAAGTGCAGCAAGACGGTGTCTTGTCTGAAGTGCGTCACCGTGAGTTCTTCGAGAAGCCCAGCGTCAAGCGTAAGCGGAAGGAAGCTGCGAAAAGACGTAAGGCCGCTCGCGCCACAGTAAAATAAACATAAACAATTTGGTTGCAGGTCCCACGTGGTAGCAGATTTAAAACTGAAATTAGATAATGATTTAAAGCAGGCATTGAAGACTGGCGATAAGGTCAGACTGTCTGTCTTAAGATTATTATCGTCAGCGGCCCATAACGTCGAAATTGCGCGGCAAGCTGAGCTCACCGATGGTGATATCCTGGGTGTCATTGCCAAAGAAGCCAAGCAGCGTGAGGAAAGTATTGCCGCTTACCGGCAGGGAAACCGCGCCGACCTGGTGTCCCAGGAAGAGGCGGAACTGGCTATTCTGAAAGCTTACTTGCCTGAGCAGATGACCCACGATGAAATTATCACCGAAGCCCGTAAGGTTATCGCCGAGGTGGGTGCTCAGGGTTTAAAGGACAAGGGTAAGGTCATGGGCAAGCTCGTCGGCGAGCTCAAGGGCCGTGCCGACGGGCGCGAGATAAACGAAGTCGTGACTCAGTTACTGCAGCCGTAAACCTTCTCGATGACATTTTCTCAAAGTTCGACCTCACCCCTGCCCCTTCAGGGTGAACCCCTCTCTTAAAAGGAGAGGGGTTTTTAATATAAGTCCCGACACTTCGGGACTTCTGACAACTTCCCTTTTAGTGTCATTGCGAGTCCTTCCGTAGAAGGACATGGTAATCTCGCCGAATCGGCGGGGATGGCTTTGGATATGGTTCTAGTTGAGTGATGCCCGGCTCGAACTGGGACTTTAGTCTTATTTCCCTCGTACCTAAGGCTTACGTTATGGAAAATAGTACTAAAGTATGATGAATGCCTGATACGCCCTGTGGTAGAGTCTTAATTGAGGTAGAAAGTCATCAGATACCTCCCTTTCATCCCTTCATCTCTTATGCCCTTGGTTAAGCTTACCGACCAAGGGCATACCCTTTTTAAGACACAGGTGGTTCCCCTTCTTTCGCTGCTCTCGGATTCTTAACTGATGGCTCTGCAGTGGACAGAACCCGGCGTTTTGTGCTATATTTTAGCTACCTGGTTAGCCACCAAATTTATCCTATAGTGAGGTATTTTTGCTGGTTTCTATTTGGTTTTCCCAAGAGAATATAAGTCTAAAAGAGGGGCGCTAGCCCCTTTTCTATTAAGGTGTAGTGTTGTGCAGAGAATAGAGATTTCCTTAAAGAGTAACTTCCCCGACCCTAGGGGACTTGGACTGTCCCACGACGTACTTGACCTCGGCATAACGACTGTTGCCAGCGCTCGTGTTATCGATGTTTACTGGCTCGAAGCCAATTTATCTGAAGCGGAATTGGACTTAATCTGCCGCAACCTTCTGGCCGACCCGGTCACGCAGGAGTACCGGTATTTCGCTGGCTCGCCACAAATTCAGCCGGATAGCGGGGCAGTTGACCGCCAGTCCCACGTTGTCGAAGTGGCCTATAACCCTGGTGTCGCCGACCCGGTGGAAGAATCGGTGATGAAGGCTATTCGCGACCTGGGTATCAGCAGTGTCAAAGCCGTCAAGACCGCTAAACGGTATGTGCTTCACGGTCAGCTTACCGGTGAGCAACTGGATGTTATTTGCGGCCGCCTGCTGGTGAACCCTATCATCCAGCACGTAGTTACTACCGGGCAGGTCGGCTTTGCCGAGAATCCCCAATATCAATTCAAGCTAAATAGGGTAAGCCTCCTGAGAGTGAGCAAAACTAAACTCTCCTCGCTCAAACAGCAGTACGGCTTTACCGATAATGAACTCGACGCCATCGCCGCTTACTTCCGTCGGGTCAAACGGAACCCCACGGATGCCGAACTGGAAACACTGGCCCAGACCTGGTCGGAGCACTGCGTCCACAAGACCTTCAAAGGCAAGATATCTTTTGACGGCGCGATTATCGACAATCTGTTGAAAAGTACGGTCATGAAGGCCACGACCGAGCTTAATAAGCCGTGGTGCCTTTCCGTTTTCGCCGATAATGCCGGCGTCATCGATTTTGACGGGCGCTGGGCGCTCTGCTTCAAAGTAGAAACGCATAATCATCCTTCGGCGGTGGAGCCTTACGGCGGCGCGGCTACCGGTATCGGCGGCGTTATCCGCGACCCATTAGGTACCGGGCTGGGCGCTAAACCAATCTTGAATACGGATGTCTTCTGTTTCGCTCCGCCGGACTTTCCCTACGAGAAACTACCGAAGGGAGTGCTCCACCCGCGCCGTATTTTCAAAGGCGTCCGTGCCGGCGTGGCCGACTATGCTAACCGCATGGGTATTCCGACACCGAGCGGTGCCATTCTCTTCGACGAACGTTATCTGGCTAACCCTCTGGTCTATTGCGGTACGTTAGGGCTGATACCTAAAGAGATGAGCCGTCGCGGACAGCAGCGGACCGGCGACCTGGTGGTTGTGGCCGGAGGTAAGACTGGCCGTGATGGCATCCATGGCGTCACTTTTGCTTCGGAGCAGCTTACCGAAGCATCGAGCGCTGTTTCCTACACTTCGGTGCAAATTGGCAATCCGATTGTCGAAAAGAAATTAATCGATGTCCTGCTTAAAGCGAGAGACCGCGGGCTGTACCGTCGTATCACCGATTGCGGTGGCGGCGGCCTTTCTTCAGCGGTGGGCGAAATGGGAGAAGATACCGGCGTCCGTGTCTATCTGGACAAGGTGCCCCTCAAATATGCCGGGCTTTCTTATGCGGAGATATGGATTTCCGAGTCGCAGGAGCGGATGGTGATGGCCGTCCCGCCGGAGCACATCGATGAATTAATGAAACTTTTTACCAGCGAAGATGTCGAGGCGGCGGTCATCGGCGAATTTACCGGCGACCGGCGCCTGCAACTTTTTTACCAGGGGAAACAGGTATGCGACCTGGACATGGAATTTTTACATCACGGCCTGCCCCAGCTGGTGCAAGAGGCGGTCTGGATGCCCCCGCATCATGCCGAACCGTCCTTTGCCTGTCCGCCCGACCTGACCGCAGATTTACTCAACATTCTCGGCGCGTGGAACGTGTGCAGCAAGGAGTGGGTCGTCCGCCAGTACGACCATGAGGTGCAGGGAGCGAGCGTCCTCAAGCCTCTGGTCGGGAAAAATAATGATGGGCCCGGTGATGCCACGATTATACGGCCTGTCCTCGATTCCGATATGGGTGCGATTGTAGCCAATGGCATCAATACCCGGTATGGCGACATCGACCCCTACTGGATGACAGCTTCGGTTATCGATGAAGCCCTGAGACAGATAATCGCCGTCGGGGGTAATTTACGGCAGGTAGCCCTGCTGGACAACTTTTGCTGGGGCAATACCGACCGACCGGAAATGCTCGGGGCCCTGGTACGGTCGGCTCAGGCCTGTTATGACATGGCGGTTGCCTATGGGACACCTTTCATTTCCGGTAAAGACAGTCTGAACAATGAGTTCGAGTTTGAAGGTAAGACCATCGTCATTCCCCATACCCTGCTCATTTCGGCGCTGGGAGTTATCGAAGATGCGGGCAAAGCAATCTCGATGGACTTCAAGCAAGCAGGCGACCTGGTCTATATCGTCGGGACGACGCAAAACGAGCTTGGTGGTTCCGAATATCTGAGTGCTCATGGTTTTATCGGTAATAGCGTGCCCAAAGTGGATGCAGCGAAAGCTAAAGAACTGATGGAACGACTAAGCCAAGCGACCGAAAAAGACCTGGTCAAGGCCTGCCACGATTGCAGTGAGGGCGGCCTTGGCGTGGCGGTGGCCGAGATGGCATTTGCCGGGGGACTGGGTGCCACTATCGATTTGAAATTGGTGCCGCTCGGTGAGCCGGTCGAACGCGACGATTTCGTTCTTTTCGCCGAGTCCAATAGCCGCTTTCTGGTGGAAGTCGCACCGGAAAATAAGCAAGCGTTCGAGCAAATCATGGGTAACACGAAATTAGCTGTTATTGGTGAAATTAGTGACACTGATGCCCTGACCATTCGTGGACTGCAGGATAATACGGCAGTTACTGTTTCGTTAAGCCAGCTAAAGGAATCCTGGCAGAAACCGTTGCGGTGGTAAGAAATAAACAAATGAGCAAAGTAAAAACTATTATCCTGCGAGCACCCGGGACAAACTGCGATGGCGAGACGGCCTTTGCCTTCGAGCAGGCCGGGTCCATCGTATCTCTGCTGCATGTCAACCGACTGATTTCTCGTGAAGAGCGGCTGGCTGATTATCAAATAATGGTCATCCCCGGCGGCTTTACTTACGGCGATGACGTCGCCGCGGGTAAGGTGCTGGCCAACGAGTTGCGCCTGAAGCTTGGTGAAGATATCCACCGGTTTATCGAGAGCGGCGGCCTGATTCTGGGTGTCTGCAACGGCTTTCAGGTGCTGGTAAAGGCTGGATTTCTACCCGAGCCTTTTGCTGGTGAGCCTTCACAAATAACCCTTACCAATAACGATTCGGGTAAATTCGAATGTCGCTGGATACACCTGGCGGCGAATAAGGCCAGCCCGTGTGTTTTTACTCAGGGTATCGATACCATGTACCTGCCGGTGGCCCACGGCGAGGGCAAGCTGGTCGCCGATGCCGGGCTACTGCCCAAACTGAACGCCGTCCTCTATTACACCGACGAGCGGAGCAATACCAGGGCAGGCTACCCCGACAATCCCAATGGTTCGATGAATAACATCGCCGGCATCTGCGATAGCACCGGACGTATCTTCGGCCTGATGCCGCATCCGGAGCGGCATGTCCGCAGCAGCCAGCACCCGCAGTGGCCGAGGCTGGGGACGAAACAATACGGCGATGGCTTCCCTGTTTTCCTCAATGCCGTCCGCTGGGCCGGGAACATTTAGGTAAAATGATGCGGTCTTCTTTACCCAAAGAAGTCCCGATGCTACTCTATGAAGATACGCCCCAATACGACTTCTGGTTGAAGGCGCTACTGATTGGCATCATTGCCTTTACACTTATCGGAGGCCTCATTCTCCTCCCCGAAGACCCTACCGACGCCCTGATAATGTTAGGGGCGGTAGTCTTTTACGCTCTTCTGTTCAAAGCTATCCTGCCGCAGCGCTTCCAGGTATTCCAGGATAGGGTAAAGATAGTCTTGGGCGGGCCTTTCGCCATTACTTTTTACCTGTCCAATATCAGAGAGGTCCGACCGGTCTCCGGCAGCAAAGCCCTTTTCTATGGCGGCGTCCGCTTCGCCACCTCGACACGCGGCGTGGTGGAAATAGTGCCGAAAAAAGGTCTAAGCGTCGTTTTCTCTCCCGCCCACCCTGACATGTTCCTCGAACACCTTAACCGGGCGATGACACAGTACCCGGCCTAGCTAGCTTCGTCAAGAGAGACGGTCACATAATTAGCTCTTAATATTTTAGTTTAGGTATTTTTACTGGCGTCCAGCGGAGAACGATTGCACAAAGCGTCAGGATGTGACCCTGTTTACGTGGGCATATTCATCTGTATTTTGAAAAGCAGAAGAAGGCTAGGTTGGCACCATTGCACGGTATGGCTGAGTCCCTTATCTTGTACTCGAGAGGCATCTCTGCTAAAGTACTAGCCGATTAGGCTAGGTGATAAGGTTGAATGCCAAGCAAAAAGCTATGTATTACGTATATCGTACACCCGATCCATTAAAGGAGACGGCAGATGTCTAAAGCAAGGGAAATAACCTATGGTTATCGCTGGGTAATAATAGGCGTCCTATGGAGCGCCTACATTGTGGTGTTTCTACACAGGCTTAGCATCGGCCCACTTGGCCCTTTCTTGAAAGACCAGATGGGTCTTACTAGTACCCAGGTTGGTTCGCTCATGTCTGCCGCTGCCTTTGGTTACATGATAAGCGCTGTACCAGCCGGTTTGGGTACTGACAGGATTGGGGTGAGGTGGATGTTAGTTATCGGGGAGTTTTTAGGTGGTATCTTTATTGCGTGCATGTTCTTGACTCCTTCATATACTTGGGCACTAGTGATAATGGCTCTAGCTGGATTCGGCTGTGGCTGCCTTACGCCCTCCACCACTAAGGGTGTAATAGAATGGTTCCCTGTGAATGAAAGATCGACTATGATGGGTATAAAGCAAACTGCCGTTAATATAGGCGGCATTGTCAGCGCTGCTACCCTTCCGGTTGTTGCCCTCTCCTTGGGTTGGAGATACGGCTTTTTATTCCTCGGTATCTTAGCTATGGCTATTGGAATCATATCGTTTGTCCTTTATAAAGATCCTCCAAAGGCGACTACTTCTACCTCTGAACAAGCTGCAATGCCCGCTTCAGTAGGTTCACTGAAAGAGCTTTTTAAAAGCCGCGATATCTGGCTAGCCTACGTTTTCGGATTTTTTTTCTTAGCCGTCGAATTCGGCGTTATTGCGCATCTCGTCCTTTACCTAAAGGAAGCATTGCTCTTCCCGGTGGTAGCCGCTGGAGGGCTTTTAGCTATGACTGAGGCCGGCGGCGCCGTAGGTAAGCCACTCGGTGGGGTCATTAGCGACCGTCTGTTTGGCAGCAGCAGGAAAAAAGTTCTCATACTGTGGGGCAGCATCGCCTGTATTATGTGTCTCCTGATAACCCTTTTCGGAGCCGGTCTATCGTGGGCACTCTACGCTGTTCTTATCATCTTGGGCCTAACGGCCATCGGTTTTGGTGGGCTCCACCTCACCCTCGTCGCCGAGTTAGCAGGTAAGGAATTAGTAGGCTTAGCTACAGGTGTTAATGTTGTGGTCAGCATGCTTGGCAACATGCTCGGACCGATACTCTTCGGCTACATCGTAGATACCACAGGTTCTTACCAGCCAGCCTGGTTGAGCATGGCAGTTCTTGCCGCGATTAGTGCATTGGTCGTGTTGTTCGTCCGCGAAGAGAGAAGGAGAATTTAGCCCACTGGGAAAGCTGAGTCGCTGAACGCGCTCAAGCAGCGATTGCTTGACAAGAAACGATCGGAGAGTTCCGTCGAGCGTTGTTTCAGGGGAAGTTCGACTCTACTCTGTCTTCCTATCCACGGACCATTTTGACCTGAAACTGTGGCGGTAAGCCATTTTTGAAGCTGGCAACGTTTTAAGGAGAAGAAGAGCCATGGCTCTTTACCTTTTAATGCTCAATATTTAATGCCAGGAAGGTGAGAGCAAGCATCGTATAGTAACCAACGACAATGGTGGCTTCTACCAGTAGTTTCGTGCCAAGCTGGCCAAGCATTGTCTTGAATGTGGCATCGGATACGTGACGTGTACGTAAAAGCTCATGTACGTAGCGTACAATATTAGCTTCATCCGGTGGTAATGCCTGGGGAGCTCTACGTTCACGAATAGCGGCAATAGTCGCGTCAGTAATGCCCGCCTTACGGGCGGAGCTTTCATGCTCAGCCCACTCATACTCACAATTCAGCTCTGTAGCCACAGTGAGTATAATTAACTCCCGCACCATCCCCGGAAGCTCAGACTCATATCGGAGGTAGGCACCAAGATCGCTCACTTTGCTAGCCGCTTGCGGGCTGTTAAGAAGGGCTTCGAAATTATTCCCAGCGTTTGCCCGTCCTCTCTTACCTGCGATTTCGTCATAGATGTGACGGTCGGATTCCGGCAAATTCTCCCTTGCTACGTAAGGTACTCTAGCCATACTAGTTCCTCCTTATGAAGTCACGCTGACCCGACACACCGATAGATACGCTGTCAATGAACGTGGGCAGTTCTTCATCAACGGGTACTTTGTAGCTAAAACTGAAAATGCCCCCGGACGATACGAGTTTAACATATCGCCATTCTCCCCTTCAATTATTGGTTTTGTATCTGCCAGTGCCGGCACCCTGTGCATCGAACGCTCTTGACGTGTCCGAAGCTAAGTATTAATAATATAGTGTCCTTCGCAGATTGCTATAAAATTAACAAAAAACCGAGGCTACTCGCCAAAGTATAAAATACAATGCCTCGTCGGACAGAATAATCTTTCCAAGCTAAAGCGTGGGGCTAGAATTACCGGTAAGGAGGACACTATGCGTCTCGAAGGGAAAATTGCTATCGTCATTGGCGCCGGCCAAAGCCCTGGTGAAGGGATAGGTAACGGCCGGGCGACGACGCTCCGCTTCGCCCAAGAGGGTGCCAAGGTTTTGGCAGTTGACCGTGACCTCAAATCGGCTGAGGAAACGGCATCTATGGTTAAGAATACAGGCGGCGAATGCGTCGCTTTCGAAGCCGATGTTACGAAGGAAGCCACGCTCGGCGCCGCCATAGCGGCGGCGGAGAAACGCTGGGGGCGTATTGACATCCTGCATTACAATGTCGGTGTCAGCGTAGGTGGCGGCGACACATCACTGCTCGACTTCACCGAGGAGATCTTCGATCGCATCAGTGCTATTAATCTGAGGGGAGCCATTATGGCTTGCAAGCATGTCATTCCGATAATGCGGAGACAGCGGGCGGGCACCATCATAATGATTTCCTCACTCGCTGCCGTGGAAGATAATCCACTCGTCGCCTACAAGGCGACCAAAGCAGCTATGGTCGCCTTCACTAAGCAAGTGGCCATCCAGAATGCAGAGTATGGCATTCGAGCCAACGTCATCCTGCCGGGGCTGATGGACACGCCGATGGCAGTTGACACCCGCGCCCGAATGAGCGGTAAGACTCGCGCTCAGGTCGCCGCCGAGCGTGACACTCATGTACCGCTACGCCACAAGATGGGCACTGCCTGGGATGTAGCCAACGCAGCGCTGTTTCTCGCCTCCGACGAGGCCAACTTTATCACTGGCGTGGCGCTCCTAGTCGATGGTGGACGTGCGCTTAAGGTTGGATGAAACCGGCGGTATTACTTACACTAGGGTCTTTGAAAGCGCCCTTGTAACTTACTTTTAGAGAAATATCTACGCAGGTGTCTTGGTATTAGTTATAAACGACCTTAGCATATATGGCAGTATTAGCGGAGTGCAATTCTAGACAAAGATCGGAAGGAGGTCTCGGCATCAATGGCACAGGCAAAGCCGTTACGCTCTATGCTTTGGGTTCCCGGAAATAAGGAACAATGGATGCAAAATGCACCTCGATATGGTGCAGACGCTCTTATTCTTGACCTTGAGGACTCAGTACCAACAGGTGAAAAGAACCAAGCCCGTAAATTAGTTCGGAAAGCACTCGATACGCTGGGTACAGCAGGACATACTATGTTTGTCAGGGTCAATGACCTGAGGAGTGGCCTAATTGAGGACGACTTGGAGGCTGTTGTATCCACGGGTCTCTATGGCATCATTCCTCCTAAAGTAGAAGACCCAAAAGATATCCTTGAAACCGATGGTTTGTTAAAGGTCTTCGAGCTACGCGCCAAATTAGAGGTTGGTACACTCTTTATCAGTCCTTCTATTGAAACAGCACAAGCAGTACGGGAAGCTTACGAAATATGCAAAGCGTCCCCAAGAGTTGCCTATATGCATGTGCCACACGTAAAATCTGGGGATCTTGCTCGTGCATTAGGTCTTGTATGGTCAAGGGAAGCGAAAGAGACCCTTTTTATCCGTTCAAAGGTTCTTGTTGATGCGAGGGCAGCCGGAGATCCATATCCCTGCGCCGGGCCGTGGTCGGACATAGAGGACCTTGAAGGGCTGCGCATCTATTTGAAGGAGATGAAGCAGCTAGGTTACACCGGATTTACAGCGCTTCATCCAACCCACGTAGCAATTGCCAATGAAATATTTACACCTAGCTCGGAAGAAATCGCTTATTGGCAGGATATTATCCTGGCAATGGAGGCAGCTCAGAAAGCCGGGCGTGCTTCCGTTCTATACAAGGGGCAAATGATAGACATCGCTATGCTGAAGACAGCTTATACCAAACTTGAGATGGCTAAGCGATTCGGAACCATTAGTTAGTGGCTAAATTTAACTCGCTTGGCCGAGAGGTATGAAAGGTATAACTTTTGTGTTGTCAATCAGCGAAATGGGACACTTTTTGAACCGAACACTTTGGCATAATCAGGCGGCATTAACAAGCTCCCTGAGGCCCTGGTTGTAGTCTCTGCGACGATTGATTGTTTGTATTTGCACCTCCTTTCGGCGCTC
>JBDRLU010000009.1:0-27456 GCA_043812795.1 Chloroflexota bacterium | reverse complement strand
GCAAGGATGGAACTAAGTGGCCAGTTGAAAGAGTGGTTTGAGAATGAGGGAAAAAGCAACCAGGAGCAAAAGCAAGCGGAAACAAGACTGGTTAAACTTGGGAAAATGGAGAAAAACCTGCAACTGTTAATGATGGAAGATGAGATTTCTCTGAAGGATTTCAAAGAGCATAGAGCCCGGATAGAGGCAGAGAGGGCAAGATTGCAAAATAATGTGGATTCTATAAAACAACACCAGCATCTAATAAAGGCCGACTTTGAGATTGCCCTTCAGCTTTCATCTGAACTTGATTACCTTATAGAGAGAGCTAGCTTTGAGGAAAGACGACTAATCTGTGAAACCATGTTTAAACGAATCTACCTCAAGGATGGCAGGATAACTGAAGTGGATTTGAACTCCCCCTTTAGCTTGATAGCTGGTAGAGAGCAGGGTTCGGGAGCTGTCCCGAATGGCTGCCGAGCCAGGATTCGAACCTGGGCTAAAGGATCCAAAGTCCTCTGTGCTACCTCTACACAACTCGGCAATGCGATTAAAATTATAGCATCTGGCCTAAGCATCGGCAATGTCATTATTGGGGGCTAGAACTCTATTCCTTCACAAGCCCTGCAAAATATGCCATAATAGAGAAAGTCCGGCCAGTCCACACTCATATCCGTTCCTGTAGCCTTATCTTTCCAAAAGTCCTGATGCCAGGGCTGACTTGTCCCTGACCAGTCCTGACACACTCAAGACCAAATGAAAGCTGATGAGATTTTGAGATAGCGGGGAGGGATTGAACCATGGAAAACAGAGAAAACGAAGTTGGCGACCTGTTCCAGAGCATGGTGAAGATGGGCCTGCTTTCTTCCGGAAGCTTCTGGATAGAAACAGCGCTACAACAGAAAAACCCGCGGCTTACGCTGGACCTGGCCAATTCGGCCGTGTTGGTTTACGACCCGATGGACAGAAAATTAATAAATCTTAAGGGATGGAACTGATTTACTGACCGCAGTGAAAAAGTAACGATATTCTCGTTCAATCGAGTGTTATCTCTTTGCATGTGACCTCATCCCCTTAATCCCCTTCTCCTGCTAGGAGAAGGGGATAATGTTTTTAAGAGGGGCAAAGCCCCTCTTAAAAACATCTTGTCTAATTACCGCTTCTGCTCAGAAGAATTACAGTTGGAGTTGTCAGAAGGTGGCCCCCGTATCTAATTTGACAATCCAGCCATGCAAATGATACCGTAATAGAGATATTTGTGAGGTGACTAAACACAGTAATGAGTAGAAAACAGGAAAAAGCTGCCCAGCGAAGAAGCTATAAAGAGACTTTTAAGAAAGTCCGTCATGGCCATGGTGGCCGTGCTATCCGCAAGAAGGAAGAAACCGCTCTCGGCAGGTAGTCCCGGCAATTTCATAACTGGTTCCCGCGCCCGTGAGATAACCCTACGTCAAGTGCGCTATCAATTCGCCGTCGGTACGCGGTTTAAACAGGCCAAAAATAATGGTGCCGAAGGTCGGGCTCGAACCGACACAGAGGTTTCCCCCCAACAGTTTTTGAGACTGTCGCGTCTGCCTATTCCGCCACTTCGGCACTGATTTCCAATCGCAGCCAGAACAAGATGGCTGCTTGGTGCCGAGGAGGAGATTTGAACTCCTACGAGCTTTCGCTCACCACCCCCTCAAGATGGCGCGTCTACCGGCTTCCGCCACCTCGGCAATGGCAGGAGTGGCAGGATTCGAACCCGCGACCGGCGGTTTTGGAGACCGCTGCTCTACCAAACTGAGCTACACTCCTAAAGCCTCTAATATATTAGCATAATTTGCCGTGGAATTTAACTGCTGTTAACGTTCTCTCGATTGGAGATTTATCTCTTCTCACACGTACTCTCAGGCGCCAGTCTTCAGGCTTCGAAGGGCGGCCAAGCGCTCAAAGTCTCTTATTTGCTGTCAAATCCGATACTCAATTAGACCCACAGTCACAAATCACGGTTACGGCTAAATCCTTACTAACGCTGCTTCCCATACTATCGGTAACGATGGCCCGAATAACGTAGTTACCTTCCCGGTTGGGGGCCGTCCAGGTAGCGCGGGCACTTTCCCCCGAGATATTACCGCCGCTACTTTCCCATCGGTAGGTCAGCTCATCCCCATCCGGGTCGGAAACAACACATTCGATTACACTGGTACGAGCTACCACCACCCGGCGAGGTGTTGCCGTCAGGCTTGCAATTATTGGAGGGTGATTGTCCCGCACGCCCAGAGTGAGCTGGCCCTTCGCCTCACCACCCCGCCCATCGGTAACGATGGCGGTAAGCGTGTACATGCCGGGTGTACCCGGGGCTACCCAGGTTATAACCGGGCCCGATTTAAAAAAGTCGCCACCGGTAGCCGACCAGGCATAACTCAGGCTGTCACCGTCCGCATCCGAGGCGATACATTTAATTTCGGAACTGCTTGAAGAAGCGACCCACTCTCTTTCGGCCGTAAGGCTACTAATGACAGGGGAGTTGTTAGACGACGCACAGCCAGAGGCCAGAATAGCGCCAAGTATTAAAACGGCCAGACCAGGTTGCCATCTTATCCGGTATGGGAGCAATGTCATAGTGCCCGCCCTTCCTTTCGCCGGATAAACCAGGGATGGAACTTCAAAAAGCCATCCCGGTGGAACAGCACGACAATGAGAGTCAAGCCGAGGAGGGCAATATCAAGGATTAAAGCTCCCAGCGGTGGGAGACCTCCCCAAAACTCCTCCCATATCCCAAAGCAGTAGCCGCAGCGGGGAAACTTTTCTACCCCATGAGTCAGCGCCCAGCTATTGCTTGCCATAAAACCAGCAATCAGAGGAAGACAAAGAACAGCGGCAATACGCGGGAAAATGCCGAAAAGCAACAGGATGCCCAGTCCCGTTTCTAACCAGGGAAGGCAGTAGCCTCCTCGTCAGCAACAAAGGCAACTCTGGAACTGGAAGCCACGCCACTGAGAAAGCTAACAGCAACTGTCCCCAGAATAGCCAGGGCTATCAGCATTTCCAAGAGGGTCACCCCTGATTCACGATAGCGAAAGATTCTTGATAGCCTCAACACGTCCGTTTCGCCTCAGCAAGGATAAATGTTAATCGCCTACCACCCGTGCAATTATATCGCGCTCCCCCCGTATTAACAATCCTGCAGAAGAGTGATTTAGTCCAGATGCCAAAAGGGTAGATTTTCGGGTAAAAAGGGTCAACCTCGCTAACTCAAAGTCCATTAACCCTAGAAGCGGGGAGACGGGGAGCATAGGTAGGGCCGGACTCTAAGAAAATACCGACTGGAAACGAATGGGGCACTAATTGCTGGCAGATAAGAATCGAAATTGTCACCTTCACCCATGCTTTCACTGCCGAAATAAGCTATAATAATTCGTACTGAAAGAGGTTCTGTCTCACAATCGGAGAGGAATTCAAGCTTCGGGAGGGTGTATGACCTACGAAATAAATGAATTAGCCAAAGAAGAGTCCTGGCGCATGTTCCGGATAATGGGCGAACTGGTGGAGGGTTTCGATAAACTTTCCGGCATTGAGCCGGCGATAACAATCTATGGCTCAGCCCGCCTCAGCCCGGATGACCCTCTATATTCGGAGACTGAGGAATTGACCTACCGGCTGGGGCAACTGGGGTTCTCCATCATTACCGGCGGTGGGCCGGGTGCCATGGAAGCAGCCAACAAAGGTGCGACCAGAGCCGGCGCCAAGTCTGCCGGGCTGAATATCGAGCTCCTTAACGGGCAAACCTGCAATCCTTACGCCACGATTTCACTAACGTTCAATCACTTCTTCATCCGTAAAGTCATGCTGGTCAAATATGCCACCGCCTTTATTGCCATCCCGGGCGGGCTGGGCACTCTGGATGAACTCACCGAGGTGCTTAACCTGATACAGACGCAAAAAATCAGGCCATTCCCGGTAATTCTGTTCAAGAACGACTTCTGGCAGGGGTTCCTAGACTGGCTCCGTGTGTCCGTCCTGGCAAAAAAGTTTATCTCAGAAGAGGACCTGAACCTGCTCAGGGTCTGCGACACCCCGGAAGAAGTGACCGAGACGGTACAGAAATGGTACATCAAGCAGGAGTTGGTCGGACGCCGGGCCCTCCGCGCTTAATTACTTTTCTCTTGAAGCATATTCCCGGATACGGCTTCTGGTTACTTAACGGTATCTTCCAGCTTTTTCTGGCTGGTCATTCCGGCGGCGGTGTTGAGAAAGTCCTTCAGTGACGGCCTTTCACCGCGCAGTTGCTTCAATGCTAGCCCAATCGGGCTAATCGAGGTCGGACTATCGGCATAAGTACCGTAAAAGGCAAAGTAAGCCTGGTTCAATTTTCTGATATAGTAACCCTGCGCGACGAGGTATTGCCGCCGGCTTTCCATAAACTGCTCCGCCTGGTCTATTTCCCCTTTAGCGAGGTAAGCATCAACGGCTCTTCTTATTTCCCTCATCTCGCGGTCGAAATCAAAACCCGTCTCCACTGTCTGGTTACCGGAATCACCTTTATCGTATTGAGCATAGTATTTTTCATAGACCAGGGTGCCCAGTTCGCTCCCGACCATACTGGCCACGGTCTCGTCGATGGTCGCCACTTCATAATTTCGCGAAATACCGGTCACGTCTAAAAGATAGAGGAATCCCAGGGGTTTAAAGGTTAAATACTGGTGGGTCCATTCGTGGGCGATAGCTTCGAGTGTCGGGCGTAAGTCCTCGTCATTATCAACCAGAGCGGGATAGGTCGCCGCCAGACCACCCAGCCCAACGACCAAAGAGGAAACGTCCAGGTTATCGACACCGGCTTCGATATCCTCCACTTTACTCAGGGCAAGGTCCGGCTGGAGCGTAATTTCTCTTATGGAATCGATCCTGTCTCGGAGTGATACTACCAGCGCATTGGGTGGTTTCTCCAATTTGAAACTCACCGGTGGAAAATGAATTTTGATATTTCTCACCGGGCTGAAGATAGCCTCCTCGGTCAATACCCCGGTTAACTGTTTCCGGAGAATTCTTTCCACGGGGCCAGCTAACTCCTGCTGGCTTTCCCGCAAGCGATTAAGTTCGGCTTCAAGAGCCGTCCGCTTGCCCCGGTCTTCAGCCCCGCTGACCTCTAATTCGCTCTCCAGGCTTCTTATTTCGGCAACATTAGCAAAATACTGTCGGACTGTCCCGACTTCATCATCAACCTTCACGGGTCTCGTAAAGGTCTGTCTGACTGCCCCGGATAGGGTGTTTATTTCCCATCCCGTGATGCTGAAAAGATAAGGTTTGACGATAGACCGGAGACGGGCATCGAAGCTGTCGCGCTGAGTACAGGCGCTACTGAGCAAAAGTAGTGTGAGACCAACCACGATAATTCGTTTCAGTTTCATTCTCCTCATTCGCCCAAATGTTTGCAGCCGTATCTCTATTACGGTATCATATTTATATCAAGAGCGATATCTAAACATTATCTCACTTCGGAGGGGAAATCGGCTAGACTACTATTCTAGTTTGACTCATCATGAAAGACTATTATCAAATTCTCGGTCTGCCGGAAAATGCCAGCCAGGAGGATATTAAAGGGGCCTTTCGCAAGCTGGCCTTCGAATATCATCCCGACACTTGCCCCGGTGATAAGACACAAGCCGAGGAAAAATTCAAAGAAATCAATGAAGCCTTCGGTGTGCTCGGAGACGAGGCCAAGCGGCAGCAGTACGATTTTGCCCGGAAGGGACTGGGCACCAATATTCCCTACGGTAACTTCCAGTATTCGCAACAGGACATTTTCCGGGATATTTTTGCCAACCGGGTGATGGTTGACGAGCTTAACCAGATGTTCCAGCAGGCCGGCCTCCGGTTCGACCAGGACTTTCTCCACCACGTATTCTTCGAAAGCACCGGCGTGGTCTTCCAGTTTTTCACCGGCCCGGGCGGTGTTAACCACCGCGTCTACCGGTTCGGCGGCAGCGAAACTCCCATCCCGACCAGCCAGTCAACCGGCGAATTGACCGGTATGCCCGCTTATCGACCGAGCTGGATAGCCAGGATGCTCAACAAGGCAACCATCAAGGTCGGCATGTTTGCCTTACATCACCTTTTCGGTCTGAGTCTTGAGGCACCGCCGCAAAATAATCATAACCACCAGATTAAGCTCGAACTTTCGCCAGCCGAAGCCGCCCGCGGAGCGGAGAAAGACATTAAATTCAAGGATAACGGTAAGACCAGGAAGTTCCGGGTGAAAGTACCGGCCGGGGTCAAGACCGGAACTAAAATTCGACTCAAGAACGTGAGTATTGACAAAAAGCCAGGGGACGTCTATCTCGACGTTAAAATAAAGAGTTAGGTTCCTGGCTAACTTACCCCTTTATTCGGCTATTTCCTTAATACCAGGCGGGCGAGGTCCCACGAGTATTCATAAAGGTGCATGCCCTTACTCATGGCCATAATCTCGCCGTCACCAACGCCAATTTCACTGGACATATATTCTTTCAAGAGTTGAATGGCCGCCAGATTAGACGGAAAACCGGCCCACAAGTCCCACGACCGGAAATAGACGACAAAGTTAAGCTTACCGTCCTTTATCCTGGTGTCAATCATCCTCAGGCAGGGAGGGTCGGTAAGATAAATCGACTGGCTGTCACCGACAGCCATGAAAGCCTGGTTAGTATTATGGCCGTCCTCCTTGTACATCCTGATAACTTCAGCAATCTGTTTCTCCAGGTACTGGCCGTAAGTGTACTGTTCACCCTCGGCTTTGTGTGCCGTCATCAGATAGGGGAGATAATTTTCGATATATTCCATCGAAGTCGGCGGCGGAACACCCGGCGGCACATCCGGCAACAACGGCCTGTTCTCCGGATGTTCGATGTGGATTACAGCCAAGTCGAGCTCCTTACGACGCTGGCCGGCATAACTGCCCCGGTCTATCTTATATTCACGGCCATTGGTCATGGTCTCCCGTAAACAGAGAAACCAGGCTTCCGAAAGGTCTCTACTTTCAATTACCGAAATTTTCACACTAATTACTCCCCGAAATAGCCACGTTCAACTTTTGCTTAGCCCCTTCTCTTGAATATGTTAAGGAACCTGTCCTCGTATTCAGCAAAGAGGCCCCAGCGGTCGAGTTCTTCTTTTAATTCACCCGGGGCAAGTTCGCCCCGTTCCACCCTGGCAAAAAGGTCTTCAATCCTGAGCCTGGCATCCGACGGGACACCCGAGGCATCCATATCCAAAAGGCCACGGCTACCCAGTTGGGTAATATTGTCTTTAAGCGAGTGCCGGGTCATTTCATAAATAAATTTGAGTAGCGAGACATCCCATAATTCATCTTCGCCCTTAATAATCGCCGCCAGGCGGTCGCCGTGTTTATCAATCTCAGTATTCAGACGGTCAACCACGGCTAACCAGCAGTCGGCCACGATATTAAGCTCCTTAGGCTCATTCTTGTAAGTATAAAATAGGCCGGGGACGGAACCCTGCTCTTGCCTCAAGGACTCGAAATACCGCCTCGCCTCCGAGCTAAACCCTTCGAGTTGAGTCAGATAATAGGGAGTGACAATCCGCGGTCGTTCGGCAATTACCTTGCCTTCTCTCACCACCGTCTCGTCAACGTCTTTCCCCACTTCGGTATAAACGGGTTCCGTGACCAGATAATAATTAATCGTGGTAATGCCGAAAGTGTACAGACTCTGTTTAGGCAGTCTGACAATTTGCGTACGCTTGATGGCTTCTCTGATTCTTTCGTCAGCTTCCATAATCGTTTCCCGTTTAACTTTCTATCTTAACGCAGGCTTAACAGCTTGTTCCTATGCTCGTTAAGCAGTGCCTGGTACTGCGCGTCCATCTGACCGAGAACGCGGCGCCATTCCTGCTGGAACTGCGGTTCCCTTTCGACATCTATCTTCGTTCCCATCAACGGGTTCATCTGCTGCTGTAAGGCCTGCTGCACCTTGGCTTCGAATTCTCTCTTAAGTTCCTGGTAAGCTGCTTTTCTTTGCTGCTCACCTTGATCCAGATAATGATTAAAGAGCTGCCGCATTTTACTATAGACGTTCTCGACACTCGCCTTATCGGTCTTCAAGACCTTCACGCCGTCCATAGCTCGTCTGTTGTTCTTCTTGATGTAGTCGTTTTTCGGTAAATCAATGCTTCTAATCAGTATTTCAGCAGCTTTCCCCGTAATGTACCCCTTAGCAACATCATCATAATGACTGAGTTCAGCGACCAGATTCACGTCTTCTTTTAAATATTTCGCCGCCAGTTGCTCGCCCCGCGGCCCGTATTTCCACTTCAGGCGCTCCTCTTCCGTCGGCTCGCCCAGATTCTGCGTTTTTTCCAATGCGATTTCGAGAGCACTCTTAATATCACTCATAAGTCCTCCGTTAATATCTCGACATTTAATTATACAATATGACGAGCTAGGCTCAAAGCCTAAAATTATGATTATCTAGGAACCCATCCCCTACCTTTTCCTTGCGAAGGGGAGGGGAAAGTCTTTTAAGAGGGGCTTCGCTCCCTCTTCCTATTTTCTACTCCTCCGCCTGGACGAGGAGAGGGGTTCATCCTGAAGTTCACCCTGAAGGGGACACAGGGGGTGAGGTCAGCAAACAATATTAATAGCCATAATCGTCAAATATCATTGAGTCGGGGAACGGCTGGTCAGTGGATTATCCCAAGGTTACTCTACGGAGATAACTCTAAAGCTCCCTGTGCCGTTAACATCTGGTAGTAGAGGCCGTGCTTGTCTAACAGTTCCCGGTGGGAGCCCGTTTCAGCAATCTTACCCTGCTCGAGGACAATAATGCGGTCGGCATTACTCACCGTCGAAAGCCGATGAGCAATAGTGAGACAGGTGCGACCGCGGACAAGGTCACGCAGCGATTCCTGCATGAGACGTTCGGTGTTGGTGTCAACGCTGGAAGTAGCCTCATCCAAAATCAGAATGGGTGGGTCAGCAATGATAGCCCGCGCCAGGCAGATAAGCTGGCGCTGCCCGGCGCTGAGATTGCCGCCTCTCTCTCCCACTGGAGTATTGTAGCCGTGCTCGAGGCGGCTGATGAATTCATGGGCGCCGGCCATCGTCGCCGCGCTGACCACAGCCTCGTGGGCAGCTTCCACTTTGCCGTAGCGGATATTTTCCTCGATGGTACCCGAGAAAAGGAACGGGTCTTGCAGGACAATGCCCAGTTGCCGCCTCAATGACTGCTGGGTAACTGACCGCACATCATAGCCATCAATAGCTATCTTACCCTGGCTGACCTCGTAAAAGCGGGCAATCAGGCTCATCAAGCTGCTCTTGCCGGCTCCGGTACGTCCGACGACAGCGACCATTTCGCCAGGATTGATAACCAGGCTGATATCGTGTAATACTTCGACGCCGGGCTGGTAGCTAAAGCTAACGTGGTCGAGCTGTACTTTACCTTTTACCGACGGGATTTCAATCGCGCCGGGACTGTCTTTAATTTGAGGTTGAATATCGAGCAATTCGAAGATACGGGTGCCGGATACCATCGCTCGCTGTAGTTCGGTATATTCCAGAATCAGCTCCTGCACCGGCGAGAAGAAACGCTGAATATAGAGCAGGAAGCCCAGCAGCACGCCGATGCTTATCTGTCCGGCCAGGACCTGGTAGCCTCCCAGGACAACGACCAGGCCGATAGCCAGTGCCGAGACGATGTCGCCCACCGGCATCATTAGCGAAGCCAGCTTGGTCGCCTCGATATTAGCTCTCAAGTGTGCCTTGTTAACATCGTCGAACTGGCTGAAATTGAGCCGTTCCCGGGACAGACTCTGGACCACCCGCACTCCGGAAATATTTTCCTGCAACTGGGCATTGACCGCAGCAATGGCCTTCCGCACCCGGACGAAAGCGCGGTAAGCCGATTTCTGCCAGATGAATAAAACGATGCCCAATATTGGCACTACGGTAAACGTCAGCAGGGCCAGGCGAGCATCCCAGCGTATCAGGACGGTAGCGATAGTGACCAGGGTCAGGGTGCTGATGGCAAGGTTAAGAAAACCGCCGGTAATGAGTTCCTGTAGCTGCTGCACGTCATTCTGCACGCGGGACATGATCCGGCCCACTTTGTTACGGTCGTAAAAGCTCAGTGAAAGTTCCTGCAGATGGTCGAACATCTCCGTACGTAGCTTCACCAGCACGGCATCACCGGCAAAGTAAAGATAACGAGTTTCCAGGTATTGACCGCCCCAGGTTACCATCATGGTGCCAATCAGGATAAGCACAATAACATTGAGTCCACTGAGATTACGGGTCTGGATAAAACTATCAGTAGCAATAGTAATGAGGTAAGGCACGGCCAGCGAAGCCAGCGTCCGGATAACCATGCCGGTCGCGCCCAGGGCCATCCATGAACGGACCATAGCCAGATACCTGGGCAGGCGCCGGATTACCCGCCAGTCATAGATTTTACCCAGCGTCGTATCTTCATCATCGATATCGAATACACTCTGGAGTTGCCCTCCCACCGGGTACATCTTTATTCCCTCCCTATCGGCCTGATGGCATTCTCGCTCGCCGTGGTCTGTGCCTGATATATCTGGGCATAAAGCGGGTTGCTGGCAATAAGTTCGCGATGGCGCCCTTGCCCCACCAGCTCGCCATCTCTAAGCACCAGAATAAGGTCGGCATTCTGGATGATAGGCAGACGATGAGTAATGATGAAAGTTGTCCGTCCTTTGATAAGCTTGTCCAGTGCCACACGGATAAAACGCTCCGTTTCAGCGTCAATACTGGAGGTAGAATCATCGAAAATAAGGACTCGCGGGTCGGTCAAGATGGTGCGGGCGATGGCTAACCGCTGCTTTTCGCCGCCGGAAAGAGTCACGCCGCGTTCTCCCACCCAGGTATCGTAACCATCAGGCAGGCCCTGGATAAAATCATCAAGGTGAGCTACCTTAGCCGCCGCAATTATCTGCTCGGGGGTAGCATCGACGGCTCCATAAGCAATGTTATCGCGCACAGTCGCCGAAAACAGGAAGATGTCCTGGTGCACGATGCCGATATTCTTGCGCAGCGACGTCAGGGTCACATTACGAATATCAGTGCCGTCGATGGTGATACTACCGCCGGAAACGTCATAGAACCGGGGAACGAGGTTAGCGATGGTGCTCTTGCCGCTACCGGAACCACCGATGAGGGCCACCAGCTGCCCGGGAGAAACGTGAAAGCTAACGTTCTTCAATATCGGGACCGAGGCGTTATAACCGAAGCTGACATTGGCAAAGGCAACTTCGCCTTTCACCTGTCCCAATTCGATAGCATTCGGCTTTTCCTGTACCTCGGACTCGGCATCGAGTATTTCAAAGATACGTTGTCCGGCGGATACGGAGCGGGAGAGCATGTTGCTAAGATAGCCGAGACGACGGATGGGCAGCGCCAGCAGACCCAAATAAAACATGAACTGGGTCAGTCCGCCAAGAGTCATATTGCCGGCAATAATCTGACGTCCGCCATACCACAGGATAAGAGCTGTCGGCAAACTGACGAGGAAGACCATCATCGGGAAGCTAAGAGCCAGCTGCTTATCGGCACCGATTTCCGTGTCGTAGAGCTCTTTGGCCTGGATGGCCAATTTCTGACTCTCTTCTTTCTGGCGGGAAAAAGCCTTAACCACCCTCACTCCGGTAAGGTTTTCCTCAAGGGTCGTACCGATAACTCCATACAAGTCCTGGATTTTACGCCAGATGGGACGCAGACGCCGGGCAAAAACGATGGCCCGCCACCCGATTGGAGGTAAAAAGGCCAGGGAGAGCAGCGCCAGCCTCCAGTTGAGCAGGGCCAGCAGTATGGTGATACCGAAAAACAGAAAGACCAGGTAGGCCAAGCCAAGCAGGCCCCGGCTAACGAACGTGCGTACGACTTCAACGTCGGCGGTAGCCCGTGACATAAGTTCGCCGGTCTGTGTTTTGTCATGGAAAGATAGACTGAGGCGTTGCAGTCGTTCGTAAAGAGTATTCCTGAGGTCATAGACCATCCTTTGCGAAGCGGACTCACTATAGTAGTTATTGCCATAGGCAGCGATGCCGTCGAGGGCACTGGCCACCAGTATGCCCACTGAAGCCCAGATAAGGAAACCAGAGGGGCCGTGGCCGGTTATGTTGTCGATAGCCTGGCGCAGAATCCAGGGCACCACCAGACTGAAGCCCGTGCTCAGGAACAAACAAATAAAAGCCAGCACTAACAATAGCCCGTGTCTTCGGGCGAAACTGACCAATCTGACCGCGATTCTCATATCAAACTACTTATTTGTCAACCCTTCACCCTATCCCCCTCTCCCCTTTAAAGGGGAGAGGGGGATAGGTTACACATAATCTCACTTCATTTTATCTGGTTTGTGTTTACGCTGGCAAATGCTATAATTAGCTGGCACGTTGGTAATGACCGTTAGCTACGATGATATATCATTACCCGTTCACCCTTCGACAGGCTCACCATGAACGATATTTTAACTAGCGGTGGCTGAATAGAAAAGGATAGATTGACTATGAGGAAAAGAAAGACTGACTCTGAAGCCTCTTTAGCCGGCCTTTGCCGCAAGGCGAAAGAGCTCGGTGCGGCCGCGGCGGCAATCCTCAAGACGGCTGATATCACGGTGGACGAAAGAGCGGCGCTGAAATGTCAGGTACCGCTCTGCGCCCATTACGGCGTGGACCTGATGTGCCCACCGAATGTGATACCGGCCGCACAGTTCAAGGAAGTACTCAAGTGCTATCAGAACGCCGTCCTGGTCAAGGTAGATATCCCGCCGCACGACTGGTCAATAATACCAGTTGCGGAACAACAGAAAATGACCAGGGAAGCCAAGAAGAAATTACACGGCATTGTGGCACAACTGGAATCGTTCTGTCTCAAGGAAGGACAATATTTTGCCGCCGGTCTGGTCGGCGGCTCGTGCTGCCTGTGTAAAAAGTGCGTCGGCGTCAAATCCGGGCTCCCCTGCCGCCATCCCTTTCAAGCCCGACCGGCCATGGAAGCCGTCGGCATTGCCGTGCTGGCGACGGCAGAAAAGGTGGGCTGGGATTTGGGTTTCGGTGAGAATACCGGCCGGAGCTGGGTCGGTCTTGTCCTGGTCTCTTGAGTACTTAGACAGAGGGATAGATGTATGCTTTAGAGGCAAAACTTATCCTCTGTTTCTTGATACAGAGGAACAGCTGAAAAGTGGCACCCGCTAGATTCGAACTGTCGATTTGAGGAGCAAAACGAAAATGGCCGAAGACATACTCCAGACTATCGGTAACACGCCTATTGTCAGGATAAATAAGCTCAACCCCAATAAGAACACTACTATTTATGCCAAGCTCGAAGGTCTTAATCCGACCGGGAGCATCAAGGATAGGATTGCGTTAAGCATGATCCAACAGGCTGAGGCCGAGGGCATACTAACCAAGGGGAAAACAATCATTGAGCCGACATCCGGAAACACGGGAGTAGCGTTAGCGATGATTGGAGTTGTAAAGAGCTATGAAGTCGAAATAGTCATGAGCGACGCCGTCTCTGTAGAGAGAAGAACGATGATTAAGGCATTCGGTGGAAAAGTGACCCTGACTAAGGGTGAATTAGGTACAGATGGGGCCATCATGAAAGCAAGAGAGCTGGTCAGAGAATATCCTGAGAAGTATTTTATGCCGGACCAGTTTTCCAATGAATTCAACAAAATAGCGCATTACCGGACGACGGGAGAAGAAATCTGGAACCAGACTCATGGTCAAATAGATTACTTTGTTTCATCTATTGGGACTTCGGGAACGATAATGGGTGTGGGCAAGCATCTTAAGGAGCACAAGCCGCAAATCAAGGTAGTTTGCGCCCATCCTGTAAAGGGACACTATATCCAGGGGCTCAAGAACATGGAAGAGGCAATCGTACCTTCAATATACGACCCCTCGCAGATTGATATCACTGTCATGGTTGAGACAGAGGACGCCTATGAGATGAGCCGACAAATCGTCAAGAACGAGGGAATCTTCGTCGGGATGAGCAGTGGTGCTGCCATGTATGCCGCCATTGAAACGGCTAAAAAAATAGCCGCGGGCACGATAGTGGTCATCTTCCCGGACAGGGGGGAGAAATATTTAAGCACCAAATTGTTCAAGGAATAGAACGCTAGCCGTCAGTTTGCACTTTTCATATAACACTCAGAGATATTGAAAATGGAAAATTCATTGGCGGTTTATATAAAGTACCGTAGTATGGACTTTTGGTTAAGAGACTAGTGGCCCACGTCAAGGACAGTACCGCCACAAGTAATGATTGAGAAACACGTTTGATCTGATTCCGTGGACTATGAATTGAGATTGCTGCCCAATGTCACGGCCATGATGTTGAACACACCATGAATAACCATAGGAATAATAAAAAACTTCCTATTGCCCATAAGAAAGGGAATCTCGCCTCTGAGTGAAGCCAGCAGTTGTTGGTTAATACCAAAGCCGACAATGAAACTGCAAACTACATGCACGGTGAGACCAGCAGTGTACCGGAACAGGGTGAGAGCCTGAGTATGCTGTGGAAAATAGACGCTCAGATAGAGGATATTTTCAACCAGAGCAAAGGAAAGTCCCCCCACACCAGCTAGGAAGGCAGTCTGAATCCGGCTCGTCAGTAACTTCGGCCAGCGCGCGAGAAGAATGTAAACGCCGGCAGGTTTCATAACTTCTTCTATCATGGGTGCACCTACAAAAATCAGGAGCAGTGAGTTCTGCGATAGCTCCTGGATGATTGCACCCAACACACCAAGGACACCGCCGCTCGCAGCTAGCACGAAAGCGAAGAGTCGCCACTTCATATGTCCGGGTGTATATTCAGCTTTGTTTGTCAGCTCTTGGTCGGGGTAGGGCACTATTGCGGTTCGCCGCTAAAGGGAGGGTATTCGTCTCGCATGAGGTTCATGTAAGCTGCGACCCTCGAGTTCCAGCGCATATACCCGGCGACAAAATCAAACATTCCTTTGGGATATTTCTTTGTGAACAAGATGACCCAGAAAGCAATGAAGATCACGATGCTTGCTGCGATTCCATACAGGCTGAGCATAACTCCATGGGGGATGCCTACGTAGAGCCATCCGAACAAGACCTTTAGCAGCACTTTACCCTGGGAAAGCTTTTCTGGGTATTCGACCGCTAACGTTACACCTGAACCCATATGTCCACCTCCCCTTCTCGATTTGGCTTCATGTTATGCTATGTTCTGATGAGTTGTCAATATGTGTCCAGCGCAATTACTGACTAGACTGATGTTCCCTCACGGATACCTCTGGAAACCGAGCCGCCTTTCTGAAACCTAACATCCAAACAACTGGCAGCTATCTAGCTTTGTTTTGTTTCAGCAACCAGTATTCGACGCCGTCCACCAGCGCCAGCCAGCTGGCCTCGATAATGTTGGTTGAGCTGCCGACCGTCCGCCAGATACTGACGCCGTCACTGGACTCGATAAGAACGCGCACCTGGGATTCAGTGCCAACACTCTCTTCAAGGATACGCACCTTGTAGTCAACCAGTTTGACCGCCGCCAGGCTGGGATAAAACTGAAGCAGTGCCTTACGCAGGGCCTGGTCGAGGGCATTGACCGGACCGTTACCCTCGGCGGCGGTGTGCATTACCTCGTCACTGACCCTTACTTTAATCATTGCTTCCGCCAGGGTCTCTTCATGTGTATTCCGTACCGGGGTGCGCCGCCTCGTCTCCACCAGTACCATGAAATCGACCAACTCGAAGGGCGGTTTATAGTCGGGCATCGCCCGGTGCAGTAACAGTTCAAAGGAAGCTTCGGCATTCTCATACTGAAAGCCACGGCTTTCCAGAGTCTTAATCTGCTCGAGCAATTTCAGTGCTTCTTTGCCTTTGGGCGGGAGATTTATGCCCATTTCTTTAGCCTTGTAGATAATATTCTGCCTTCCGGACAGCTCTGAGACGAGGACTTTACGCTCATTACCCACCAGTGCCGGATTGATATGTTGATAGGCATCAGCCCATTTGGTGATACCGGAAACATGGAGGCCTGCCTTATGACTGAAAGCACTGACGCCGACATAAGGCAGGAAAGCATCGTGGCTGAGGTTGGCTGCCTCACTGACATAACGCGAGACCTCGGTCAATTTAGCCAGTTGCGCATTGGTAAGGCAGTTGATACCCATTTTGAGCTTCAGGGCCGGAATAATCGAGCACAGGTTAGCATTACCACAGCGTTCGCCATAGCCGTTAATCGTTCCCTGCACCTGGGCAACACCCGCGTTGACCGCCGCTATACTGTTAGCCACGGCCAGTTCGGCGTCATTGTGGGCATGCATACCGAGGGGCACCGATGTCATTTTGGCGGCGGCGGCTATTGCCGCGGCGACTTCCTGAGGTAAAGCCCCGCCGTTGGTATCGCAGAGCACCAGACGGTCGGCGCCGGCCTCGACGGCGTTGGTCAAACAATGCAGGCTGTAACCGGGGTCAATTTTGAAGCCATCGAAGAAATGCTCGGCATCGAAAAAAACGGTCATTCCCCTGGCCTTGAGAAAACGGATGGAATCGGCAATCATGCTCAGGTTTTCCTCCAGGGTAGTCTCCAGCACCTGGGTCACCTGCAATACGGAACTTTTACCCACAAGCGTGGCCACCTTCACCCCGGCATCGACCAGGGCCTGCAAATTAGCATCTGTCCCGGCGCTAGCTCCGGGCGGCCGGGTACTGCCGAAAGCCGCCAGGGTAGAATGGGCCAGTTTCAGCCTTTTGGCCTCCTCGAAAAACTCGATATCTTTGGGATTAGACCCGGGCCAACCGCCTTCGATGAAATGAATACCCAGTTCATCGAGTTTGCGGACGATATTCAGCTTGTCCACCACCGAGAAGGAAATACCTTCCCGCTGGGCACCATCGCGCAGGGTTGTGTCATAAAGTTCAACTCGTGGCAATTGTTATCCCTTCACTTTCCGTACAATCAAATCACCCATCTCCCGCGTCCCCAGTTCTTTCTTATGTTCGCTCATTATATCATACGTGCGGTAGCCTTCGTCCAACGCTTCTTCAACTGCCTTTTCGATAACCTGGGCCTCTTTGGTCAAAGCAAGGGAATAGCGCAGCATCATCGCCACACTGAGAATGGTGGCGATAGGATTGGCCATATTCAGTCCGGCACGACGGGGGGCGCTGCCATGGATAGGTTCATACATGCCCGATGTTAGCACTCCCTCCTGCGGCACTCCGGCCAGACTGGCCGAAGGTAACATGCCCATCGAGCCGGCCAGCATCGATGCCTCGTCGGTAAGAATGTCGCCGAAGGTATTTTCAGTAACGACGACATCGAGGTAGGTGGGATTTTGAATGAGGCGCATCGAGCAGGAGTCAACCAGCATGTGTTCGAGCTCGACATCTGGATACTTCTCGGCAACTTCCATGGCGACCTGGCGCCACAATCGGGACGACTCCAGCACGTTGGCCTTGTCCACCGAGACCAGCTTCTTCTTGCGCGTCCGGGCCAGTTCAAAACCGACCCTCACGATGCGCTCGATTTCCTGCTCGGAATAGACCATGGAATCAACTGCCCGCCGTCCGCGGGAAGTCCGCCATTGACGCTTGGGCCGGCCGAAGTAAAGGCCGCCGGTAAGCTCGCGGACAACAATCATGTCCACACCCCGCACCACCTCCGGCTTGAAATTGGTGGCGTCAACCAGATGAGGATAGAGCTTGACCGGACGCAGGTTGGCAAACAGTCCCATCCCTTTCCGTAAAGCAAGCAGGCCGTCTTCGGGACGGACTTTGGCTTTCGGGTCATCCCATTTCGGCCCGCCGACGGCACCCTCCAATACCGCATGACTATGCTTGCACATCTCTAATGTTTCTTTAGTGAGAGCTTCGCCGGTCTTATCGATGGCAACACCGCCGATAAGCCCGTAAGTCATATTAAATTCGTGCCCGAATTTGGTGCCGATTGCCTGCAATACTTTGACGCCCTCATTGGCCACATCAGGGCCGATACCATCGCCGGGAAGGACCGCCACGTTATATTTCACTTCAGACCTCCTAAATTTGTTTAGTTATCTTTCTAGCCGAAACTCGGAGTGTTAAGAAAGAGAGGGGGCAGTTGCCCCCTCTCTTCTATCTCCTCCCTCTTTCCTAACTCACAGGAGAGGGGGATTAAGGGGGTGAGGTTCAATGTGTAATGCTCAGTCTCTTTTTCGTATATTCAATCAGCCCACCGGCCGAGATAATGCCCGCCATAAAATCCGGGTAGGGCTTGGCGGTGAACTCTTTACCATTAGTCAGGTTCTTGATTTTACCCGTCGAGAGGTCAACTTCGACCGTATCGCCCGCCTGGATATTATCCGGTGCGTCCTCGCATTCAAGCAAGGGTAAGCCGGTATCGATACCGTTACGGAAGAAGATGCGGGCGAAGGTCTTGGCGATGACGCAGGAAATGCCAGAACCTTTCAGCGCCAGCGGAGCATGTTCCCGCGACGAGCCGCAGCCGAAGTTGGTGGTGGCGACGATAATATCCCCCGGCTTGACCCGCTTGACGAAATCAGCGTCAATATCCTCCATGCAGTGTTTAGCCAGGTCCGCTGCCTCCGATAAGTTCAAATACCGTGCCGGGATGATTCCATCCGTATCGATATTCGCCCCGTATTTGTGGACTTTACCTTTGAGCATATAAGTTCTCCTTACTTGATTGTTAAATCAAAATCCTTAGCTATCTGCTTCATGACTTTACGATAAGGGCAATCCTTTAATGAAACAGACGCAACCACCTTTTGATTCATGAGTTCTCTTCTATTTTTACGGAACAAAGCTATTACTTGTTCTTCTATTTTTTGAGTCTTCCTTCGCCTCTTCACATGTTCTTCGCGGGAGATACTGGATACGAATGGCTCGAGAGAATAGGCATGCATTTTTAAATTGCCTTTTACTAGGTATTTTTCGACCGCCTGTCTAGCTTCTTGGGTGAAAGCTATTTTTTTACCTTCGTATTCAGGGAACTCAAGAATTCTATGAGCAACATACTGGTATACCTGATTCTGCGTGCTTTTTCTATCCTCCAAGTGTGCGGCTAATCTCCGAAAGACTGGTCTTGCAGTTATCACCCTAGTATCACCTGTCTGTCCAATGTAGAAATAACGACTACCACTACGAGACAATTCAATAATATAAAGCAAGTATTGTCTTTTAAAAAGCTCCCCTGGTAACTCTACAACCATATCTGCCATTACGAATACATCCTATCTCTTGCAAGCATAGATGCGATTAAGACTCACCCCTCCACCAGAGCTTTCTCGTAGTCTCTTACTTTGGGTGGTTTTTTACCTTTGGCCGGCAAGATAACATGTCCCTCGGCCTGCAAATGGTTGGCCTGGGAAGCCGCACCACCGGGATATTTTTCATTGAGTTCACCGCCACTCTTGAGAGTGCGCCAGTAAGGAGTGATGTCCTCCTTGCCTTCGGAGACCATTTCTTCGGCTGCACGAGCCGCAATCCCGGCAAAAATACCGGTGGTTATCGGTCAGCCAATAGTTGCCCCGTGTTTCCTGGCCACCATCTCCCGGATTTGATTAATGGTGATAAGCCTGCCTTTCGGCACCTTGCGCATAATTTCATCCACTTCTCTGGGCGCCGGAATGCAGACCGTACCGGTACCCCACCTCGTGCTCATCGAACCGGTGATCTCCACCACCTTGGGGAAATCTTTATCGTCAGCCAACTTCTCCTGCCATGACTTTTTAAATTTGACCATAGACCGCACCCCCAGTATTGTTCAAACTGTCATTCTGAAAGAGCGAAGCGACTGAAGAATCCGTCATCCACGCCTGAAATACGGATTCTTCGCTACACTCAGAATGACAATTCATTATCCGGTTCGTCCCTTTTAGGCTTCCCTATTTTATTTCATCCGGACCAACAATTTTGCCGGCAATGGCACTGGCGGCGGCGACGGCCGGACCTGCCAGATAGACTTCCGACTTATTGCTGCCCATCCGCCCGACGAAGTTGCGGTTGGTGGTGGAAACAGCGCGTTCGCCGGCGGCTAAAACTCCCATGTACCCGCCGAGACAGGGACCGCACGTGGGCGTGCTCACGGCCGCACCCGCCCGGATAAAGATTTCAATCAGTCCTTCTTTCAGGGCATCGAGGTACACCTGCTGCGTACCGGGAATCACGATGCAGCGGACTTTCGGATGCACTTTCTTATCCTTTAATATCTGCGCCGCCAGTCTCAAATCACTGAGGCGCCCGTTGGTACAGCTCCCGATGACTGATTGCTGGATTTCGATATTGCCGACCTGGCTCACCGGTTTAGCGTTGGCCGGCGAATGCGGCAGCGATACCTGTGGTTCCAGTAAAGACACATCATACTCAATCACCTGGGCATAGACCGCATCTTTATCGGGTTCATAAACCGTATATGGCCGCTTTGCCCGCGGTTTTACGTACTCGATGGTCTTGTCGTCCACCTCGAAGATACCAGCCTTAGCCCCGGCTTCGATGGCCATGTTGGACATGGTGAAGCGACCATCCATCGGCAGGGCGGCGATTGCCTCGCCGGTAAACTCCATCGCCGCATAGAGAGCACCATCGACGCCAATCTGCCCGATGGTGTATAAAATCAGGTCTTTGCCTCCCACCCATCGGCCCAGCTTACCGCGATAGACAAACTTGATGGTCGGCGGAACCTTCATCCAGATATCGCCCGTCGCCATGGCGGCGGCAATATCGGTCGAACCCATGCCGGTAGCAAAGGCGCCCACCGCGCCGTAAGTACAGGTGTGAGAATCGGCCCCAATCACCAAATCTCCCGGTAGTACCAGACCCTGCTCGGGGAGCAGGGCATGTTCGATACCCATCTGGCCGACATCGAAATGTCGGATACCTTGCAGGTAGCAGAAGTCACGCATCAGCTTGGCCTGCTCGGCGGAGATGATATCCTTATTAGGCACGAAATGGTCGACTACCATGACTACTTTTTGCGGGTCAAAGGCACCTTTTACGCCGATACGCTGGAACTCATGAATGGCAATCGGGGCGGTAATGTCATTAGCCAAAATCAGGTCAACCTTAGCGTTGATAAATTCCCCCGGACTGACTTCCTTTTTACCGGTGTGGGCCGCCAGTATTTTTTCAACCAGTGTCATAATTTACCCCTTTGCTGTGATTAATCGCTCGCGCTTAGATTACCCCTGGATACGATGAGGCAGATACAATACTATCAGGGCAATGACGGTGGTCACCACGGCTATCCAGTAAAGCCCGGCACCGGCCGTAACACCGATGCCCGCCACAATCCAGATAGTAGCCGCGGTCGTCAGACCGACGACGACGCCGCCTTCATGCCGCTGGATAATCGCACCGGCCCCGAGAAAGCCGATACCGGTGACGATGCCCGCCGCCACCCGCGCCGGGTCGGCCAGGCCAAACCCATACATAGAAGCTACCGTGAACACGGCAGCCCCCAGACAAATGAGGATATGAGTCCTCAGGCCGGCTGGCTTCTTCTCCCGCTCTCGCTGAAAGCCAATAATACCTCCGAGGAGAGCCGCCAGCACCAGACGGAGAACAGCTTCCAGTTCAACTGACATCTTGGCCCCCGATATCTCGTCCTATCACGCCGCTTTTTTGGCGTGTAATAAGCGGTTCAGGGCGTTCATATAAGCCTTGGCACTAGCCACAATGATGTCGGTATCGGCACCGCGCCCGGTGTAAGTGATGCCATCACTCTCTATCCTGATGAGCACCTCACCGATGGCATCGATGCCTTCCGTTACCGATTTGACGGTGAACTCGGTGAGGTTATTCGGCACCGCCACCAGCCGGTTAATCGCCCGGTATACGGCATCCACCGGTCCCGTCCCCAGGGCGGCATCAGCCAGAAGCTCGCCTTTGGGCCCGATGAGCCTGACCGCCGCTGTCGGGACGCCCTTGTCACCGCAGGTCACCTGAACACGGTCGATGTGGTAAAGCTCGGAGCTGGTACGCTGCTCTTCAGCAATGATGGACTCGATGTCCTTGTCGGTAACTTCCTTCTTTTTGTCCGCCAGTTCCTTAAAAGCGGTAAAGGCACGGTTAAACTCATCGCCGCTCAGGGTATAGCCCAGTTCCGTCAGCCGCTCGTTAAAGCCATGGCGTCCGCTGAGCTTGCCGAGTATAATACTGCTGCCCGGTATGCCCACGGTTTTCGGGTCCATTATTTCGAAGGTCAGCGGCATCTTGATAACGCCGTCCTGATGCAGACCCGACGCATGGCGGAAAGCGTTGCCGCCAACGATAGCCTTGTTGGGTTGAACGGGAAAGCCGGTCAATTCACTCACCATCCGGCTGGTCTTATAAATCTGCGTCGTATCGATATTGGTCGTCAGTTTGAAAGTGTCCTGGCGGGTCTTGATGGCCATGACAATCTCTTCGAGGGAGGCGTTACCCGCCCGCTCACCGATGCCGTTGATAGTACACTCGACCTGCCGTGCTCCCCGCTTGACGGCTTCCAGGCTATTGGCCACCGCCAGGCCGAGGTCATTATGGCAATGCACGCTGACGACGGCCTTATCGATGTTAGGTACTTGCTTGAAGAGGTTGGTGATAAGGTCCCCGAATTCATCAGGGATAGCGTATCCCACCGTATCCGGGATATTGACAGTGGTGGCGCCGGCATCGATAACCGCTTTCGTCAACTCGAAGATATATTGGGGGTCGGTGCGGCTGGCATCCATCGGCGAAAATTCAACGTCATCGACGTATTTTCTGGCCCGGGCTACCGAGGCGCAGGACATCTCCAGAATCTCCTCACGGCTCTTTTTCAGTTGATAGAAGAGGTGGATGTCCGACGACGAGAGGACGATATGAATGCGCGGTCGCTCAGCTACCTTCACGGCTTCCCAGCTTTTGTCCACGGCATCGAGTAAAGCATGGGT
This sequence comes from Chloroflexota bacterium, assembly GCA_043812795.1. Classification (GTDB taxonomy): domain Bacteria; phylum Chloroflexota; class Dehalococcoidia; order Dehalococcoidales; family UBA2162; genus JBDRLU01. Next base: position 4,585 of record JBDRLU010000009.1, on the reverse strand, counting down.
CAGGATACAAATTACGGGGGTACGCACCTCCTGGCCGATAAGCTTTACCGCCTCAAAATCACCCGGCGAACTGCTGGGGAAGCCAGCTTCGATAACATCGACGCCGAGTTTCTCAAGTTGTTTCGCTATTTCAAGTTTTTCATGGACGTTCAGGCTACCGCCGGCCGCCTGCTCCCCGTCTCTTAATGTAGTATCAAAAATAGTGACTTTATCCATTGTTGTTTCTCCAGGAGAAATAACTCATTGAGTATTTCTCAGAACCCAGAACTCCTTTCCCAAATTTTAGTAATGCTACGGGTACCCCTCTCCGGTAATAGAGAGGGGCTGGTAAGGATGAGTCTATTTCTCCCCGCCAGTTCCAATTCACTGGAATGTCCGAATAAAGTCTTTTTCATTGCTAAACCGAATAGATGTTAGTCCCTAATGTGCCTCGATTACTTTGCGTTCAGCCAGGGCATCATTTTTCGCAACTGTTTACCCACGACTTCGATAGGATGCTCGGCTTCCATCCGCTTGAGGGAATTGTGGACGGGCCGGCCGGCCTGGTTCTCCAGAATCCATTCCTTGGCGAAAGTACCGTCCTGAATTTCGGCCAGTATCTGCCTCATCTCGTCTTTGACCATATCATCGATGACCCGCGGCCCACGCGTATAATCGCCATACTCGGCCGTATCGCTGACCGAATAGCGCATGTAGCTCAAACCGCCCTGGTAAATTAAATCGATAATGAGCTTGAGCTCATGACAAACCTCAAAGTAGGCTATTTCCGGCTGATAGCCGGCTTCAATCAGCGTCTCGAAGCCAGACTTAATCAAATTGGAAACCCCGCCGCAAAGTACCGTCTGCTCACCGAAGAGGTCGGTTTCGGTCTCCTCGGCAAACGTGGTCTCAATTACCCCGGCCCGGCTGCAACCAATACCTTTGGCATAAGCTAAGGCTACATTCCTGGCCTTACCCGAAGCATCCTGATATACGGCGACGATAGCCGGAGGACCGGCTTTCTCGATATAAAGTTGCCGTAACATATGGCCCGGGCACTTGGGGGCAATCATGCTAACATCGACCTTAGGCGGCGGGACAATCTGACTGTAATGAATATTGAAACCATGAGCGAACATCAGGGTATCGCCCGGCTTCAGTTGTGGCTCAATCGCCTCACAGTATATCGTCCGGTGCAAGTTGTCTGGAGCCAGCATCACGAGAAGATTAGCTTCCTTAGCCGCCTCTTTTGCCGTGAGTACCTTGAAGCCAGCTTTCTTGGCTTCCCTCCAGCCGACTGAATCCTTGGCTTCAGCCACAATTACTTTGCAACCACTATCCCTGAGATTCTGGGCGTGAGCATGCCCCTGACTGCCATAACCGATAATGCCGATAACCTTATCGGCCAGTAATTTCAGGTTACAGTCCTTGTCATAGTATATTTTCGCCACGATTCCCTCCTATTTCTTTTCAGCGGTCTGCTGGGGTTTGACTACCAGTAAGGGCCGCATCACTCCCTGTAGAACACTGGCCGCAACACTGCCATAGACCAAACGGCCCACGCCGGAACGCCCGTGTGTTGCCATAATAATCAGATTAAATGGATTTTTGTTCGCATAGTTGATAATTTCTTCGGCCGCCTTGCCAAAGAGCACCTCGGAACGCGCTGTGATGCCCTTCTCGGCAAGCTTATTGACGAGGGCCGCCAGGTACTCCTGAGACTCTTGCTTGCAGCGGTCTATCTCCTGCTGCTCATACTCACCCCATCTTAAGGGTAGCCCGGATAGTTCGGGCGTATAATAAGTCGGCATCGCCAGGGGCTCACAGACCCGGAGCAGGACAACTTCCACCCGCTCGGGGCCCCGCTTGATTGCCCACTCCTCGGCATGGGGTAGCACCGCTTCAGCCAGTTCCGAACCGTCCAACGCCACCAGCACCCGCCGGGTCGGCCATTTATCGTAAACAATTTCTTCGGGTATTCCCGAGTGAACAAGCCAGACGGGGACTTTGGTGGTGCGAAGCACTTTGTCAGCCACATTACCCAGCGCCCAGCGGGTCTGGCCCGAGCGGCCATGAGTCGCCAGCAGGATAAGGTCAACATCATGCTCGTCGGCATAGCGGAGGATTTCCTCAGGGGGGTACCCCGCTACTACCTCTCCATGCACTTCAGGTAATTCACCCCCGGCTTTTGTTCCCTTTGGCCGTGCTTTTTCCAAATCACGCTCGATAATTCCCGCTCGCTGCTCAATGTACGCCTGACGCATCGGCAGTGAGTCACGTTCATCAGAGCTACTGACGTGAAGTAACACTACATCCAGGTTCAGCCTGCCTGCCAGCTCTTTGGCATAGGTGAAGACTTCTTCCGCCAGTTCTGAACCGTCCAGAGGAACAAGTATTTTTTTATACACTTTACTCACCCTCCGTTTGGCACCTGCCCTGTTTGGGTCTTGATGATACATCACTTCTGGGGAGGAAATCAATAGCTACGATTTTGGCTTTCCGGCACGAGTTTTGGTCGATGCCTTTTCCATAAACAGCGGGGTGGCACCACCACGTGGCATGGCAATACGACCGGTCCTGGCCAGTTCCTTAATGCCAAAGCCGCGCAAGAGTCGATATAAAGAATCTATTTTATCTTCGTCGCCGGTAACCTCGACGGTTACGGAATCAGAGGCTACGTCCACGATATTGGCCCGAAAAATATCGACAACCTGAATAATCTCGCTTCGGGTGGAAGAATTAGCTTTTACCTTAATCAAAGCCAGTTCGCGGGTAACGATGTCTTCATCAGTAATGTCAGATACCCTGACGACATCAATGACTTTATCCAACTGTTTCCTCACCTGCTCCACCATGGGAGTTGAGCCGTCAACGACCAGAGTCACCCGTGACATCTGGGGGACTTCACTGTGCCCGACAGCAATACTCTCGATATTGAAACCACGCCGGCGGAACAGACTGGCCATCCGGTTCAGCACTCCAGGCTTGTTTTCGACCAGAGCAACCAGAGTGTGTTTTGACGCACTCATGCTAACACCTCTTTTACCTCAGACGTTACTTACCTTGAGCTTGGCCGAATCCGAGAAAGTCTTTCTTCTTGTCTTTGGTTGTTCAATCATCTCGGTCAGAACAGCTCCCGGTGGTACCATCGGAAAGACGTTCTCCTCCGGCTCAACAACAAAATCGATTAAGAACGGCCCCGGTTCAGCCATCGCCTGCTCGATGGCCGGTGCTACCTCTTCCTTATGCTGCACCTTGAGGCCGGGGATACCGTAGGCTTCGGCCAGCTTCACAAAATCCGGGCCACTTAACCGCGAAGCCACATATCGTTTCTCATAGAGAAGCTCCTGCCATTGCCGGGGCATGCCGAGAAAGCCGTTATCAATAATGGCTATCTTCACGGCTGCTCTTTCCTGCACGATAGTTGCCAGTTCATGTAATGTCATCTGGAAACTGCCATCACCATCAATGCACCAGACATTAGCCTCCGGACAGCCAATCTTAACACCGAGGGCAGCCGGCAGGCCAAAACCCATTGTCCCCAGACCGCCCGAAGAGATTAAGCTATTCGGTTTGTTGTACCAATAATGCTGGGCCGCCCACATCTGGTTCTGCCCCACTCCCGTGACGATAATAGCCTCACCCTTGGTAACTTCATAAATTTGCCGCACCACGAATTGTGGCAAGAGGCCGTCGCTATCACGGATGAATACGGCCGGGTGCTCCTTTCGCCATTCGTCAAGCTGTCTGAGCCAACCAATGTGACGGGTAGAAGTAACCAGCTTATTCATCGCTTGCAGTACCGTCCTGGCGTCACCCACTATCGGCACATCGACGCGAACGTTCTTGCCAATCTCGGCCGGGTCCACATCGATATGGATAATCTGGGCATTCGGGGCAAATCCGTTCACCCTGGCCGTCGCCCGGTCATCGAATCTCATCCCGATGGCAATGACCACGTCAGCCGCATTGATGGCCATATTAGCATAAGCCATCCCGTGCATGCCGAGCATGCCGAAGCTGAGAACATGGCTCTCCGGAAAACAGCCAATGCCCAGTAAAGTAGTCACCACCGGTATCTGGGCCGTTTCCGCTAACTGCTTAAGTTCATCCCAGGCTTTGGAGAGAATTATTCCCCGGCCCGCCACAATGAGAGGTTGCTGGGCCTCGTTAATTAGTTTGACGGCTTTTTTAATTTGTGTCGGATGTCCCTGCAATACCGGCTTGTAGCCGGTGAGTTCTATTTTGTTCGGATAGTGAAAGTCGGCCTCTTCCAGAAAAACGTCACGGGGAATATCAACGAGCACCGGCCCGGGCCGTCCCGTCTGGGCAAGATAGAACGCTTCTTTTATCGTCCTAGCGAGGGACGCCGCGTCAAGAACAAGATAATTATGCTTGGTAACCGGCAAAGTGATACCAGTAATATCTACTTCCTGGAAGGCATCCTTGCCGATAAAAGGCCGGGCGACCTGCCCGGTGATGGCCACCATTGGCGAAGAATCGAGGTGAGCGTTGGCAATGCCGGTCACCAGATTGGTAGCCCCCGGCCCGGAAGTAGCAAAGCATACTCCGACTTTACCCGTAGCTCGTGCGTAGCCATCGGCGG
>JBDRLU010000008.1:0-32752 GCA_043812795.1 Chloroflexota bacterium | reverse complement strand
CCTCCAGCGGTCAACCGAGAATCTTACGGTAGCGACGAGCATCAGCAGGATACCGAAGCCAATGACCGTTCTTAATAGAGTGTTGAAAAATACTTCAGCGACATGTGCTTGCGGCACGTTTTCCAGCGAAGCTTCCTCATGTCCGAGGAAACCCCGAGCAAACTCAACCCCGGCGCCCTCATGGCACTGCTCACATGTTTTGGCCAGATTATCCAGGCCGGCCACCGGCGAAGTCGGGTCAGATACGCTTTTAATATCGTGGACACCGTGGCAATTAGTGCAGGTGGCCGCATCCAACCGGGTTATTTCATAGGTCCCCAGCCGAATTGCTTTACCATGAAAACTGCGCATATATGACTCATAGACCTTCTCGACAACGCCGTAGGTTGCCATCATTTCATTGTCACCATGGCACGTGCTACAAGTTTCCGCGATATTTTTCTTGTAGGTGGGAGCCGCATATTCCAGCACCCGGACGACGCTATGAGGATTACTCTTAACGCTGTGACAGTCCACGCAAGTGGCTACGTCAGAATTCCCCTGGGCTAATTGTTCTCCGTGAATACTCTGGAGGTGGAGCTTATATTCATACTGATGGCAGCTACCACACTTCTCGGCTAAAGATAACTTCGTCAGCGGGGTAGCTACTTCATGCGGCTTAGCAGTGTGACAGGTAACACAATCAATGTACCGGTGAGCACTGGCATTAACATCTCTCTCATTGACAAAAAGTGAAATCTGAGTCCCGTTCCCATTAGTCTTGACCAACTTGGTATCGCCATGACAGGCCAGACAATTGTTTTCATCAATAGCATAAGCCCGGGTCGGACTGTTAAGCCAGAAAACTCCTACGCCGATAGCCACGGCAATCGCCACCAGGACTAACCTCGTGGGTTTTACCCTTGTCTTCTGCGGTAACTGCTCGCTCAAGTTGCCTTCCTTATTGATTGTATTTTTACTAGCCACCCAACCTCGTGGTGGCCCGGATAATCTTATACTGGCATCAGCCCACTGGAACTTTCTTGAATCCGTGAATAAGAGGAAAACGGTAGAAACCGAATACCTCCCGACTGCGCAAAAACCCAGCAAAAACAATGAAATACATGAACAGCCCGATAGCCCAGATGAGTTGATAGGGTCTTCGGCGGGCAAAGAACTGGTCGAGGACTATCACCGCAAAGATAAACGCAGTGATACTGGAAATTAAAGGCATTACACTATTCATTTAAACTCAGTAACAGTGTAACTCTTTCTTGAGGATTAGGGGAGAGAATAACACCCTGAGATATTATGTAATAACATCCTGTTTTTTGTGCAGAAATACCTGTTTCGTGCTAGAATCGAATAGGTAAATATACTGAAGGAAGAGGGCTAGAAATGAAGGTCGGGTCGGTACTGGCTAGACTTGACGTTACTCACCGGCATCTTCCCCTGGTGGTATGGTGGATACTGGCACCCATCCTGGGCGCCGCCTGTATCATCGTCTTACCTTCTATCGGAATAGTTTTACTGGTCACACTGGCCGGCTATGGCATCAAGCGAGCGATGACTTCTATCTGGCGGAAGCTATCGATTACCCCTCAACCACATCACCGATGATGGGATCAACCCTTATCCCCTTGTTCCCCACCCAGGCGACTCCCTCTTCGATATCCTTCTCTGCCCCCTCCAGTTCTAAGACAACCCAACCCCTATCTTCAGTAACATCCGCCCGGCGGATATTAGTGATGATATTGAACTGCTGGCCCAGGCTATAAATTATGGGTTCTTTAATTAATTTTTGCGGGAAAGTGAACATTACCTGCCTTTTAACCATCTTGCTCTCCTCTTACCTTACCGATAAGCACAGTATAGCACAGCCAAAATATACCCTATACGGCGGCACCAAGTAAGGCCTCGACTGACTCCACTGTAGGTTTGACGGTGATTGGCTTAACAATGTCAATCAGAATTTCCTGAGTACGTGGACCAGCACCGGTAATGCAGGCCACGGTCAGCTCGTCTTTTTTGATAGTGCCGGCAGCCGCCAGTTTCTTCAGCACGCCGATAACGACCCCACCGGCAGCCTCGGCGAAGATACCTTCGGTTTCAGCCAACAGCTTCACTCCGTTAATGGCCTCTTCATCGGTAACCGAGCAAGCTCCCCCACCGGACTGCCGTCCAATCATCAGGGCGTAGTTACCATCGGCCGGGTTGCCGATGGCTATTGACTTCACAATCGTGTTCGGGACTACCGGATTTACGTGTAACGTGCCGGCCTGAAAGGCATTCACAATCGGTGACGAACCGGCCGCCTGGGCGAGAAACATGTGGGTATTCACCGGCTCAATCAGGCCCAGTATCGATAGTTCATCAAAGCCTTTCCAAATCCGGGTAAACATCAGACCGGAAGCCGCCGGAGCAATCACGGCATCGGGGGCACGCCAGCCGAGCTGCTCGGCTATCTCATAGCCGAGGGTCTTGCTGCCTTCGGCATAATACGGCCGGAGGTTAACATTGATAAACCCCCAATTGTACCTCTGTACCAGTTGAGCGCAGAGGCGGTTGACATCATCATAGCTGCCTTCGACCTTGACCAGCACCTGATTATAGATAGCCGCCCCAATCAATTTCCCCGCCTCCACATTAGACGGGACAAACACATAGGCTTTCATCCTGGCCTTGGCGGCATGGGCCGCCACACTCGCCGCCAGATTACCGGTGGAAGCACAGGCAACCGTATCAAAGCCAAACTCCCTGGCCTTGGTCACTGCCACCGAGACCGGCCTGTCCTTGAAAGAATAAGTAGGGGTAAGACAGTCGTTCTTGATATAAAGCCTGTCGAGGCCAAACTCACGCCCCAGTCTTTCCGCCTTGACCAGCGGCGTAAACCCGGTACCGATATCCACGATATCGCCCTCGGCAGGGAGCAGTTCTTTATAGCGCCACATGCTGGCCGGACGACGGCCGATTTCCTCACGGGTCAGCTTCCCTATTATTGCTTTATAATCATAGCTTACTTCCAGGGGACTGAAACAAACATCACAGGCCCGCATAGGTCCCAGCGGGTATTCCTGGCCGCATTTTCGACAACGTAACGCTCGAGCGTAAGACAATTTATTTACCTCCTTCAACCCACAAGCCAGCACAGTGGCAGCCTACCAGCCAAGACTAGCCCGGGTTGAGAGTATCCGCATAAGCGGTCGTAAGAGCATCGGCTTTCATCACGATATCGCCACCATTCACTCCATAAGCGACCTCAGCTTTCGGATATGCTACGCACGCTCCGCTGATACCTTTTCCCGTGGTCGCCGAAAACACCGTACCGCAGGCATCGCAGACCAGCTTATCTCCTTTCAGAGCAAAACTGCGTGAACGGCACGGCGGACAAATGCTGGCGCGAACATACGTTTTCCCGCCGAGCCAGTAAGCCATAAACGTCATATCGCCGGCTGACGTGCTCACGCCAAAATCAACAATTTTCGAATTTTGGACTTTACTGGCTGGAATCGAAACCGTATCCCCGTTTATCTTCGATTCAACCCATCCGGCCTTCTGCGGTGCGCTCGTCCCACCGCTGCAGGCAACAAGAGTAATCAAACCCAGTGCCAGCAATAATACTATCCCGCTTAATATTCTCTTTGGCATATATTCCAACTCCTGCACTTATTTTTTTACTGCTTAATCCTTTCCACAACTACCCCATCACGCAGGACTACAATCTCCCGCGCGTGTTTGGCCACGCCTAAGTCATGGGTCACCATGATGATACTGCAACCATCTTTATTCAACTGGTCGAAAATATCGAGAATTTCTTTTCCCGTCTTCTGGTCTACGTTTCCGGTTGGCTCATCCGCCAGGACCAGTGAAGGGTTATTCACCAGAGCCCGGGCAATAGCTACCCTCTGTTGTTCGCCCCCACTCAGTTGACTGGGCTTGTGCCCGACCCTCTTTTCCAGACCAACCCGGCGCAACATATCCAGAGCTTTATCCTTACCGTCTTTCCCCCGAAAAGCCAATGGCATCAGGACATTTTCCAGAGCCGTCAGCGAAGGCAACAGGTGATATTGCTGGAAAACATAAGCAATTTTCGTTCTTCTTATATCAACCAGGGCATTCTCATCCAGATTATCGATTCGTTGCCCCTCCAGAGTGACATGGCCACTGGAGAGACGCTCCAGGCCGCCAATGATATGTAGAAGCGTGGACTTCCCGCTGCCCGAAGGTCCCATAATAGCCATAAAGTCACCCGGATTTACCTGAAGGCAGACATTATTCAAGGCGACTACTTGAGCCGTACCCTCACCGTAAATTTTGGAGACATTCTTCGCATCTAGCAATCTGTGTACCTCACAAAGCCCGGAAGGAATCAGCTACCTTTATTCTGGTGGCACTGAACGCTGGATAGACCGTGGCGATAGTCGAGACGAGTGTCGCTAGACCCAGCGCCAGCGGTAAATACTGGGGCACCCAGGTGGCCGCGGTACCTTCAAAAATTAACGGGGCCAATCCGTAAGCTAACAGAGTGCCGCCAATATAACCGAGGATACCACCAAGAAGGCCAATGATAACCGCCTCATAAATAAAGACCTTTATTATTTGTGGGCGTGAGGCTCCGACCGCCCTCATTATCCCGATATCCTTAATCCTTTCATGAACGGAAGTCATCATCGTATTCACCACGCCAAACAAGCCCACCGCCAGAGTGACGCCAGCCAAAGCCACCATAATCTTATTCAATCTTTCCACCATGCCCATTTCGGTTTCAGCCACCTGCTTCACCGCCACCGCCCGCACTCCCGGAATCTCGCGATTGATGGCATTGGCTATTATTTCCACAGGGCAGGCATTGCAGAGAGCGCGGACGTCCACGGAAGAAATCAGCCCTTCTTTATTGAAGGCCTGCTGTAAAGTAGCCATCGGGACAAACACCTGATAGTCATCGTTCGAACCGGTCTCTTCAAGTATGCCGGAAATAATCACCGGCCGGTCATTCAAAGTAATCGTGTCGCCACTACCAAGCTTTAATACCTCAGCGGCCCGTGCTCCGATAACAGCCTGCTGCGGCTGTTCGAGGTACTCGCCATCCTGGACTTCCCACCATGTCTTAATTGCCAACTCTTTATGGGGTTCAATACCAACCACCATCACTGGCATCTGTTTAACACTGGTATTAACGTATAACTTGGGTGCCAGTGTGGCAATATTGCCGGCGTCTTTAATCCCCAGCGATGCCCTTATTTCGCTATCGGCAATCTGCTGAATTTCAGCCAGTCGACCCTCAGGAATATAGTTTTCCCCCACGGCCAGGGTACCAAGATTCAGATTTCCCAGCTTCATATCCACATTATTGATAGCGGGTGTTATGGATAAATTAGCCCCGTACTTCTCCAACTGGTTATAAATTCGGGCCTGGCCGGCAAGGACAACGGTCAGGATACCGATCACTGTCATCGTCGCCACGACGATGCCAAGAGTGGCATACAAAACGCGCTTTTTCCGGCGCAATACATCTTTGATAACAAATTGATACAGTTTCATTTCAGTGCCTGCGCTAAGTCTTCGATTAAATCATCGCTGTTTTCCAGGCCAATCGATAGCCGGACCAGTTCATCAGTGACGCCTATTCTTTCCCGGTGCTCTTTGGGCATCGAGGCATGGCTCATTGTCGCCGGATGTTCCACGAGAGAAGCGGCACCGCCCAGGGATTCAGCCAGAGTGAAAATCTGGAGCCGCTTCACAAAATGCATGACGGCTTCAACGCCGCCATTAATTTCAATAGAGACCATCCCGCCAAAGCCTTTCATCTGCCGGCGGGCAATGTCATGCCCGGGATGAGACTCAAGCCCGGGGTAATATACTTTCTTCACTGCCGGGTTCCCGGTCAGGTAATGGGCTACAGCCGCCGCATTGGCCACATGTTGCCTCATCCTCACCGGAAGGGTCTCGATACCACGTATTACCAGCCAGCAGTCAAAGGGAGAAGCACAGGTCCCCATGGCATTCAATAAAAATTGCACTTTCTCACTCAGCTCATCGGTCGTCGTAACCACAGCCCCGCCGACAACGTCACAATGGCCGTTAAGGTACTTGGTGGTGGAGTGGACGACCAAATCAATACCATACTCAATCGGCCGCAGTAAATAAGGCGTAGCGAAAGTATTATCGATGGCTGTCAACAGGTTATGTTTCCGGGCAATATCTGCCACCATCTCGAGGTCGACGATATTCAGCAGCGGATTGGAGGGAGTTTCGAGCCAGAGCATTTTCGTATTCGGCCTGATGGCTGCCTCGATTTTCTTACGGTCGTTGAGACGGACGAAAGTAAATTCGATACCCAGCCCGGACATCACCCTGTCAAAAAGACGGTAAGTCCCGCCGTAAACGTCGTCACCGGAGATAACGTGGTCGCCCGCCTGAAGCAAGTGCATCACCGTCGCTTCGGCGGCCATACCGGTAGCAAAAGCAAAGCCGGCTTTACCTCCTTCGAGCTGAGCAATGGTATCTTCCAGGACTTTCCGCGTCGGGTTACACGTGCGAGAATAGTCGAAGCCCCTGGTCTTCCCTATCTCCTCGAAGGCAAAAGTCGAGGTCTGATAGATTGGAACAGAGACCGCCCCATAAGCAGCATCAGGCCGCTGGCCGGCATGAATGGCTATTGTCTCAAACTTCATCTTCCTTCTCCTCAATCATTTTCAGGGCAAATACAAAACCCTGGAGCTAGTGATTTCCCGCTAGGCATTTTGAAAAAGCCAGGTAGAAAGGTAGCGTTCACCGGTATCCGGCAAAACGACGACGATGAGCTTGCCCTTATTCTCGGCTCTCTTCGCCACTTCCAGGGCGGCCCAGGTAGCCGCTCCCGAAGATATGCCCGCCAGAATGCCTTCTTCCTTGGCCAATCTTCGCGCCATTGTACCGGCATCTTCATCCGCCACCTGAATAATTTCATCAATCAAATCCGTACTGAGAACGTCAGGGACAAAACCAGCACCAATGCCCTGAATCTTGTGGCCGCCCGGTTTTCCTCCCGAAAGCACCGGGGAACTGGCTGGCTCAACCGCTATCGCTTTAAAGCCGGGTTTTCTTGCCTTGATAACACCAGCCACTCCCGTTATCGTACCGCCAGTGCCCACACCGGCGATTAGAATATCAACTTTACCCTCCGTATCCCGCCAGATTTCCTCGGCGGTAGTCACGCGATGTATCTCTGGATTAGCCGGGTTTTTAAACTGTTGAGGGATAAAAGAACCTGGGTTTTCCGCCGCCAGTTCTTCAGCTTTCCGTATCGCCCCCTTCATCCCTTCCGACCCCGGCGTTAGCACCAGCTCGGCACCAAAGATAGAAAGGAGTTGCCGTCGCTCGACCGACATCGTTTCCGGCATCGTCAGAATGAGCCGGTAGCCGCGGGTGGCACAGACAAAGGCCAGAGCGATACCGGTATTACCGCTGGTCGGCTCGATAATTACGGTGTTTTTATTGATTAACCCTCTCTCTTCAGCGTCTGCAATCATCGCGACCCCAATCCGGTCTTTGACACTGTGAACGGGATTGAACGACTCGAGTTTGGCAACTACCTCAGCATCAATCCCCTGGGTAATCCGATTTAATCTTACCAAAGGGGTGTTGCCGATTAACTCAGTGGAATTTCGGGCAATACCCCTGGTCAACTTCGGTATTTCGACACCTTTAAATTTTACTTTCTCTATCTTGTCCATCTTCTGCGCCATTCTGGTTCTCTTAACCTCCTATACTTTTTCTGAGAAACCGGGAAACCGAAGAGGGGAACCGACTGATATCCAATAAATTATAAAAACACTTCGCCTCAAACAGTAGCCCTAGCTATATCTCTTCCGCCCGGTCTGATGCGAGTCTGTCATTTCTTCCTCTAATTAGACAAGGAAGCTAGATATAGTACATCGGCTCCCTGAACCGCTCTTTACTTTTTTGCCATTCAACCAGGTCGTTCAGAGTGGTCGTTTCCAACACGCCGGTTATTGCCTTATTCACCATCTCCCATAAATCACGGGTGGCACAGGCACTGGAACGGCTACAGGCCTCCGGGTTCTCACTGCACTCGGCCGGGCAAATAGACCCGTCAAGTAACTGAATAACATCACTCATTTTCACCTCTTCAGGAGGTCTGGTCAGCGTCACTCCGCCCCTGGGGCCACGTGTGCTACGTACGATACCATTGGTTACCAGCGGAGTCACCAGGTGTCGCAAATAGGGCAATGAAATTTGTTCCCTCGCCGCAATATCTTTTAGCAGAGCCGGCCCCTTTCCCTGATGAATGGCCAGGTCAACTAATGCCCGCGTTCCATACCGCACCCTAGTCGAAAGTTTCATTAGCGCTATTGTTGACTAAATTGATTAATAAAGTTCAGAATAGCATAGGGTAATGGGCTTGTCAATAGAATAGGATTGAGGGCAATGGTTCAGTTTGATTTATCCAGAAGCGAAACTATCTCCTCTATTGTCCATACATGGTTAGTTAGCCCGATGGCCATAGCTGGCGTTCTAGGATAAGGATTAGCCAGCGTCTTATGCGGTCTAGCGAAGTTGTAATGCATAAAATGAAGAGCTACGGCATACATGTGATTCTCGACCTTCTTAGAGAAGCCAAGAGTTAGCCTAGTATATCGTTTCATATTCATTCGCATGGTCAAATTCTGGCGTTCCACGTAGCTTGTAGAGACCGCTTTCATATCGGGGCTACCTTGTACAACTCGTTTGTGCGCTCCAATACATTGTGCCGGACTATACCGCTTTTCTTGTTCTGGCTCTTGCCCATATAACTTAACCAGTTGGGCGTAGTCTATATCAGCACCAAAAGCCCCTTCTACGGCTTCTAGATACATCCTGTGAGCATCTGTGGTTAGTTGTACTCTATTAACCAAACGCTGTCTTAAATCGTCAATAAATTCAAAAGCATGCCCGGCATCACGAGAACCTACTAGCCAACAAGGGACAAGTTTTGTTTCAGCGTCTATGGCTACAAACGTCCAAATATCGCCATAGCCAAATTCGCCTTTATGCTCAGTTGGAACGTTCTTTTCTTTAGCGTAACAAAATTCCCAAATCTCATCGCATTGAATCTTGCTAAGTTTAAGGTCACGCATATTCTCGTCTTGGAATTTTAGGCAAGCATCACCGAGGTCGCCAAGCAACTTGAGTACAGTGTTTTTAGCAACGCCTGTCATGCGAACAATACCATTGATGCCGTTACCTTCTACGAGAGCTTTCACCACTTGAATTTGACGTTCCCTATTCAGCTTATTCATGTCAGTTCCCCTTCTCTCAAACTGACTATAATATAGCATACCGCTAAGCATCTGTCAATATACTTTAGTGTCAATTTGCGATTATATTATTGCTTAATGGTAAGCATCTGCTTGACAATTTACAATTCGTGTGCGTATACTACAAATAGTAAAGCCCCTGCCGTAGCTGGCGACGGAGTCCACTTTCTCTACGCTGGTTGCGTAGAGACCCTAAGGAATCCGTAGGTCTTAACGACCCGCCACGGCAGGGGCTTCTCGGTTAACCGCTAATTCTTGACTAGGTTCTTTTGTTGATTGTATGGCAATTGCTTTCTCAGTGAGTTGCCATACACTCTTTTCCACCATCCGGGCATAGTTATTATGGCTCAGTCCTATCAATGCAAAGTGCAATACACGCTTTGGTGCTTTGTTCTGAAAATCTATGCCCTCAACTTTGGCTAGCTCCGCAAGCTCAGCGATAGGTTTCGGCTTCCCATCGGCTAAAGCTTTAACAATAAACTGGCTGAGCTTGGTTCGTCCAATAACCTTTCGCCCGTTGACATTTTTTACCTGGATTAGGGTTAATTGTGTTTCCCTCGTCCGTAAATCTTCTTCTCGGATAATGAGGTCAATGGCTTTTTCTAACTCTTCAACTGCCTCAAGACGATGCATCAATCTATTACGCTCGTCCTTTGCAGCCTGTAGCCTTTGTAGTAATTCTTCTTTCAACGCTTTCATAACTATACCTTTTGCGCCTATTAAATCACAACTTAGAAAATGTGTCAAGCGCCAGTTGTAACAACTGGCATTATGACTTGGAGTAACAGTGTTGCCAGTGTAACACCTGTGCTACTTAGAGGATTTATTCTGCCAGCGTGATTGTGCAGCTTTTTGGGCTATTTCTTTGCGTTGTTCCGGTGTCAATGCAGTAGCCCTAGCCTTTCCACCTTTTCTACCGAGTGTTACAGCAGCATTGTGTTGTTCTTCTAGGGTAGATTCATGGACTTGCTCTACCTCTGGCGTAGATGCTACTATATCGCCAGTAACAAGGGCTACTGTGGATGCAGCATGAATGTTAATATCACGAGGTCGTTTCAGTTGTCTTTGCTTGGCTTTCACGTTTCAAGCATAACACCTTACCGCTAAGCATGTCAACCTGAAACTGAACCACTACCGGATTGAGCAAATTCATTCCAGAGCACTGGCAATCGGGAAATTTCTTGTCGGTAAAGAAGTATCCGTCAAGAGAGTCACGGCCGTGGAACCGCTGACACACCGGACAGCCGGAAATTTTATGTCGCCGCTTAAGAGCAGCTAGGTGAATTCCTCCCGGGCAAGGACGACGAAAACAGTAGCGACAATTCCTATCGCCAGGCCAAGCAGACCACCCATACCGACCACAGCTACTGGCACACCGGCCAGAGCCTGGGCCGCCATGCGCAGCCAGGCCGTTGCCAGCATCCACCCCAGAATAGCCCCGACAATAGAGCCGGCCAGTACCAGTCGCCACTTTTTCCGGCGCAGGGCATAGATACCGCCCAGTGTGGGCAAAACCCCCAAACCAGCGAAAATGATAGCGATAACAACAAAGATACTACCGCCACCGTCCTGCCCCATAGTCATCACTCCACCGACGACGCTCACCAAAGCGACGACCAGCATGGGGACACCAACGACTAAATTGAGAATCCCGGCAATCTGCGGCATCGTCGCCTTCTTCACTTCGTCCCTCACACCTAATTGTGGACTATACTGTAGCGCAAGCATAAGTCAAATACAACGTGCATGGGCTACCAATGCATTTTGACATCATAAAAAAATAGAAGGGATAATTGCCGGGTTACCTTGGCTAACTTTTGCTACGCTTTGTAAGCGGCTGGTAGCGCATACCAGATTCGAACTGGTGATCTCCTCCTTGAGAGGGAGGTGTCCTGAACCCCTAGACGAATGCGCCACGCACGATAGTGAGGCAAAAAGCTCACTGCTGGATTACCTGAGAAGTTTATCATATCCTGTCCGCAAGGGGCAAGCCAACCGACCCGTTGAGAATTACCACTTTACTCTTGATACTTTGTCGGTTATCTAACTACTTTTGATGGCGCGAACGCTTTATCTGAAAATCACACCGAACCATATTAGTAGAGACCGGAAATTTAACGAAAAATTAACGCTGTTTTTATGAAAATACTAACACCGTCACTTTAAACTGAAGGTAACCATAAATAAGGAAGAAAGAAATGATAAATAAAGTAGTACGGTTCGTCGATGATATGGTCTTGGTCTTTGATGAAATAGGTGAGCAAACATACATCTATGACGGTCACTATGACGAGTTGAAAATGGCTATACTGCTGGATGCTCCCGCCGACGTGGTGTTTGCCGATAGCCCTGGTGAAAGCGGAATATTTTAGCTGTTCCGCGAGAAAGAAAGACGGTGCCTGCCCTGATTTTGGCAGAAAACTACTTGCTACGTTTCGTCCGCACCGACAACTAATCGTTCAGCAGCTTGCGGTAAAGCTTGAGATACATCTCCGCCGAGCGACTCCAAGAGAAATCGGCGGTCATGGTATTTTTTATCAGTTTGGCCCATTGCCTTTTCTTACGGAAGCAGGCCAGCGTCCGGCCAACCGCCGCTAAGAAGGCGTCCGCTGTATAGGGTATAAAGAGAAAGCCGGTGCCCTGCCCCGTGGCGGGGTCGAATTCAGTAACGGTATCCTTCAGACCGCCCGTTGCTCTTACGATAGGAACTGTGCCGTATTTCATCCCGTAGATTTGCGTCAAGCCACCCGGTTCGTAGCGGGAAGGCATCAACAGGATATCGGCTCCGGCAACTATCTGGTGGGCGACGGCTTCATTGAAAGTAACCCGCGCCGCCGCTTTCCCCGGATACCGGGCCGCTGCTTGCCGGAAAAAATCCTCATAATACATGTCGCCCGAGCCAAGCAAAACGAACTGGAGTTTCCGGCTGAGCAGCTTATCGAACGCCGTCTCGATTAAGTCGAGTCCCTTTTGGCCGGCTAAGCGTGATACCATCCCGATGAGCGGGACATCCGGTTCTTCGGCCAGACCCAGGCTGCGCTGCACGTCAGTCTTGCAGGCTTTTTTCCCGGCAAGATTTTGCAAACCGTACTGCCGGGCAATAAGGTGGTCATTTTCCGGGTTCCAGATATCGTAGTCCACCCCATTCAAAATACCGACCAGTTGCGCTGCCCGCTCGCGGAAAACACCATCAAGCCCGAAGCCATTTTCCGTAGTCTTAATTTCTTCGGCATAGGACGGGCTCATAGTGGTAATCGCATCGGCAAACACCAGACCCCCTTTAAGAAAGTTCATCCTGCTGTAGAATTCCAGATATCTCGCGGTGAAAAGACCCGGGTCGAGGTTCAATAAATGCCAGTCAGGGTACCCGAAAAGTCCCTGGTAGCCCAGATTGTGCACGGTCATTACTGTTTTTACTGAAGCCAGTTCTGGGTACCAGGAAGGCTGTGATTTCAGAAAGGCTACCGACAGCGCTGCCTGCCAGTCATGGCAATGCAAGACCCGGGGCGGCGACATCCGTACCAACTCGAGGGCCGCCCGGTTGAAAAAGACAAACCTCTCGGCATTATCGGCGTAATCGCCTTCCGAGGTCCCGTAAAGATATTCACGGTCGAAATATTTATCATTACGGACAAAATAAACGGAAACATTCCGACCGAGAGAAGACTTCAGGATGATCGCCCGTTCTTTCCGGTCGGAGACCGGCACGGTAAACGAGATACCCGTCTCCTGTATCGAAGCGGCACCATGCAGGACGAAATGGTAAGCCGGCATAACCAGCGAGACCGTAGCACCAAGTTGTTCGAGGGCACCGGGCAGTGCCCCGAGAACATCGCCGAGTCCACCGGTCTTGGCGAAGGGGGAAGCTTCAGGGGTGACCATAACGACATCGAGTTTGGTGTTTGGTCGAGTGACTCTGGTCTGCATCATGTTTTACCTGTCATGCTGATGCGATAACCATACCTCGAGGGACAACCACGATGCCCGACTCAGAAACAAAGCAGCCGCGCCGCCGGTCGGCCTCCGCGTCATAACCAAGCCAGGCGCCGGCTTCGACTACGACTTCTTTATCCAGGATGGCCCGTTTTACCCGGGCATAAGGCTCGATAGCCACATCATCGAAAATAATCGACCGCTCAACGATGGCGTCTCTTTCCACGACCACACCCGGAGATAGAATAGAGCTATAGACTTTCCCGCCGCTGATAATACAGCCATCCGAAACGATAGAATCAGCGGTGATACCACCCAGAATACATTTACTCGGCGGCAACGGCCGCTGGTATGTGCGGAACGGCCACTTCTCACCGTACAGATTAAAGAGAGGGTCAATACCAACGAGGTCCATACTCGCTTCGTAAAACGACTCGATAGTACCTACGTCCCGCCAGTAGCCGGAGTCACGGGTGCGCTCTACCAGAACTTTTTTCCTCTTCCCATCATGAACTTCGAAGATAAAGTCCTGTATCTTGTTATCTTTCTCATAGTCGTAAACAAAAATGTTAAAACCCTGGCCGATTATGCCGGGAATAATGTGCCTGCCGAAATCATTTCCCGGCCTCTGTAAGATTTCTTGTAAGGCCGGCACGCGGAACAGATAAACCCCCATCGAGGCTAAAGCGTAATCCGGGGCCTCGGCCAGCGTCTTCGGTTGGTCTGGTTTCTCCTCGAATCCAACGAGCTGGTGGCTTTCGTCCACCTCGAGCACGCCCAGCTTACCGGCCGCCTCTTCTTTACTCGCCCGGTTCGCCGCTATTGTCAGGTCGGCATTTTTCATCCGGTGATAACTGAGCATTTGCAGGTAATTCATCTTATAGACATGGTCGCCGGAGAGAATCAAGACATCGTCGATATCCTTACTTCTGATTAAATCGAGATTCTGCCGTACGGCATCGGCCGTGCCCCGGTACCAGTCCGAGCCAAGCTTCTGTTGTGGCGGAACAGAATAAATGTAATCGCCCAACCTAGAGCTTGAAATGCCCCAGCCTTCCTGAATATGCATGTGCAGGGAACCGGAGCGGTACTGTGTCAACACGAAAATCTGGCGGATGCCTGAATTGACACAGTTACTTAGCGTGATATCGATGAGGCGGAATTTCCCGCCGAAAGGAACGGCCGATTTAGCCCGCTCCTTGGTCAAAGGCAACAGCCTCTCCCCGACACCCCCCGCCATTATTATCACCAGCACTCTGTTCATAACTACCCACCCGCTCTCCTAAAATTAACCCGCACTATCATTTTAACACAGTCTGAAATAGAACCAAAGACATTTGTATCACAACAGGAAAGGCTAATCTCACAGAGAATGAGCTCGGTCTCTCAAACAGCACTGGTGCGAAAACGCAGCGCGGCGATAAGGGCAAAGGCGATGGCGAACCCGGCTAGGGCCAACATTTCCGGCGTTACCGCACTGAAGCCGGCGCCGAAGACCATCAGCTTGTTGAAGCCGGTATTAGCCCAACCGTGAGGTGTCAGCTTGGCCAGAAACTGCATCCACTTAGGCGTGATGAAAAGGGGCCACCAGCAGCCGCCCAGCGGTGCCAGCACCAATGACACCAGCACCGCACTGGAACTAGCTCCCCGTTGCGTTTTGGCGAGAGTCGCCAGCATAAGAGCAAAAGCGGAAGACATCAATACCATGAGAATCGAGAGGATGAAGACCGCCGCCGGGGAAACGCCCAGGTCTATCTTAAACACCAGAATACCGGCGCTCCAGAATATGATTATTTGAATCAGCCCCTTGGCAGCATTACCGGCAAATATTCCGCCCAGGATGGCACCTTTCTTCACCGAGCTGGCCAGCAGCCGTTCCAGAGTATGATTCTGCCGCTCGCGGACAATCATCTCGGCCGCAGAAGCTGCCGCCAGAAAAACAAACATCACCAGGTAGCCGGGAATGACATAGTTGGACGGATTCTCCGCCTCCACTTCGCCCACCTTTTCTGTACCGAATTTGATGAGAGAGGCTTGTGTTTGACTCCCACCCGATGAGGCCGTCGGCGACTGGCCTCCCCGACCGGACGGGGACATGACACCCGACGGGTTCAGCCACTGTTGCTCGGCAATCAGTCCGGCGATGGCACTCTGGGTGGCATGCTGCAACCCGATGGCAGAGGCAATGGCATCAGCTATACCGTTCAGGGCTGCCCGGTAAGCCGTATTCTCCGGGTTGACCACTACGGTCAGGTTGGCCCCGTAACCGATTAATACGCTTTTCGTAAAATCTTCCGGAAAAAGGATAAAGCCGGCCATCTTCTTGTCCTCGACGGCGCGCAATGCCCGACCATAGTCCTTGTCCCAGACTATCTTCGCCTCACCGGGCTTGAGTTCGGCTTCATCTTTGGTCTCCAGCGAATCGATTACTTGACGGCTCAATCCACCGTAGTCTTCTAAAGTAACCAGATGAAGTACTAAACGCTCATCTTGCTGCCCCACTCCGCTTAACAGATAGTTGAACAGGATGACGAAGAGAAACGGAAAGAGAATGAAGAAAAACAGGGCCAGACGGTCGGTGACAAAGAGCTTCAGGTCCTTGAGGGCGATAAACCAGACATGACTGAGTTGTTTCATCCCGGCTTATCTCCCACCCGGCACAAACTTGAAAAGAACACGGCCCAGCACCAGCCCGACAATGGTGACGCCGGCCATAACTATCAGTTCCGATTCGACGTTAGCCAGCGAGCCGCCACGGGTAATTATCGTTTTGAAGGCCTCGTTGGCATAAGTATTCACCGATAGACGACTTAGCGCGTATAGCCCCGACCCCTCGGTTATCTCGAAGAAGGTACCCCCCAGCATCGTCATCGCCATGGTAACAAAGACGGCTAGCCATGAGGCCTGGTCTTCGGTGCGCACGACAGCGCCGATGAGGAGGCCGATGGCGCTACCGGCGCCCGCAAAGAGTACGGCAATAACCAGGACTTCAATAAACGAAAACGGGGTGAACAGACGAAAGACGATGTAGGCCAGCACTAATAGGATAATCGTTTGCGTGAAACCGCGGGCGGCACCGGCTAAAAATTTTCCGATGAAAAGCTGCCCGGTACTAAGGCGAGTCGTCAGCAACCGCTCCAGAGTACCCTTTTTCCGCTCCTCTACCAGTGTCCGGGCCGTCAGGGTTATCGAGAAAAGGACAAACATGGTCACGATGCCCGGTAAAAACTGATTGACCGGGTCGGGACTGCTCCCTACGGTTACTTCATCGACGGTGACAAAAGGTTGAGCACGTTCACCGTCCAGAAATTTCTGTACGGTGACATCGATATGCTCCTGACTACCCCCGACGGCGTTCCTGACCTGCTTTTTCGTCTGTATTTCCTGGTTTATTTCCTGAGCCGCGCCACGAATCAGGCTGGCCACAATCTGCCCTTCCTGGCCACCATTGCCCCGCTGCCTGAAGGTAAGCTGTGCCGGCCAGCCACGAGACAGTTTATCCGAGAAGCCCTCCGGGATATAGAGCACCAGTAACAGGTCGGATTTCTCCAGCTTAGACTCGGCTTCCGCAGCGGAAAGTAGCGTAACATCCAAGTTCTCAAGTTCGTCTAATCGCTGCAAGAGAAGATTAGCGTAGACGCCGCCCCCGTCTTGATTGACCACGTAGGCCGTGCCGTGGAAGAGGGACGACCCACCGAAAGCGCCGTACATGAGGGCGAAAATCGCTATCGGCAAAAGCAAACTGAAGGCCAGGTCGCCTTTGTCCTTCAGGTAAATACGGACTTCTTGCAGCGCAATTACCAGTGCCCTCATCATGTTACTGCTAGTCTCTCAGGCTCCGGCCGGTCAACTTCAGGAAAACATCTTCCAGGGTGACCTGCTCCAGCGGCCCAATCTGGCTCCTGAGCTTGAGCGGCGTATCCATCGCAATTATTTGTCCGCCGTCCATTATCGCCACCCGGTCACAGAGGTGGTCGGCTTCTTCCATATAGTGTGTTGTGTAAAGAACGGTCATTCCTTTCTGGCGTAGCCCCTCGATAGTCTCATAGATGTTGTTACGGGACTGCGGGTCGATGCCCACCGTAGGTTCGTCCAGAAAGAGAAGCTCGGGACTGCCCATTAAAGCTACCGCCAGATTCAAACGCCGTTTCATCCCGCCGGAAAATTTAGATACCCTGCCCTTTCTCCGTTCCAGCAACCCCATCTGCCCGAGATGAGTCATCGCCTGAGCCCGCGCTTCCTTACCGTTAAGCCCGACCATCCGGCCAAAAAAGACGAGATTATCGAAAGAAGAAAGCTCCTCGTAGAGAGCCAACTCTTGAGGGCAAACACCGATAAGACGGCGGACAGCCTCCGCTTGACGCCGTATGGAATGGCCTCCAATCATGACGTCACCGTGGTCCTGCAGTAGCACGGTGGACAACATGCGGATGGTGGTACTCTTGCCAGCGCCATTAGGCCCAAGTAGACCGAAGATTTCACCTTTCTCGATGGTAAAAGAAACACCATTGACAGCCTTATGGTCGTTGAAGCTCTTGTGCAGGTCTGTTGCTACGAGAAACGATTCTGCCACAGGTTCTCCGTAATATATTTATTACCGTACAGTTTACAACATAGCCGTCCAAAGTGCCATTAAGCAGTTAGCTTAGTACCACCTCTTTCGATTAGAGATTCCAGCTTTCGGCAATGACCCTAATGCCAACCGAAAAGACGGAAGCACCTGGACGGCCTATTTGTTGGAACTACTTTATCGGTAGTATGCTAAACTAGTCCTAAAAGAGAGTTTGATGGTCTCAATGTAATGCCTGTATCTGCCCTTATTTTAAAAAACGCCAACGTCATTACCGTTGACACCAGCCAGCCCGCCGCCGGACTGGTAGCCGTCAAGGGCGATAAGATTGTGCTGGTCGGCCGGAATGAAGACCTCGAAACGGTCAAAGGAGCGAAGACCAGAGTAATCGACTGTCAGGGCAAGGCCCTGGTACCCGGTTTCAACGATGCCCATTGCCACATCTTCTCCTTCATCCGTAAAGTGCTCAGCGTTGACCTTAGCCCGGCCGCCGTAAAATCGATTGCCGCTATAAAGGAAGCCATCCGGGAAAAAGCGGCGGCCACTCCGCCCGGTCAATGGATTACCGGTACCGACTACCATGACTTTTACCTGGCGGAAAAACGCCACCCCACCCGCTGGGAGATTGATGAAGTTGCTCCTCATCATCCGGTAGTGCTAAGTCACCGGTCTCTTCATGCCTGCGTGCTTAATAGCCAGGCCATGGCGCTGGCCGGCATCAACCGGGAAACATCCGAACCGCCGGGCGGGGTTATCGAGCGCGACCTGAGCACGGGAGAGCCGTCCGGGTTACTTTTTGAAATGCTCGGCTATATCCGCCACAAGGTAATGCCTGCCTTTTCGGAAGCCGAGTTAGCTCAGGGAACGGCCCTGGTGAACCAGCATTTTCTCTCGGTAGGTCTCACCTCGTTGCAGGATGCCACCATCACTAACGAGTATCTCCGCTGGCCGATTTACCAGCGTTTCAAGGAAAAGGGTCAACTGAAGAGCCGGGTCTATCTGATGACCGGTGTTGACGAACTGAGTAAGTTTCAGGAGGCCGGTCTGGGTTTCCGCTCCGGGGACGACCATTTGCGTCTGGGCGGCATCAAAATAGTCCTGACGGAAAGTACCGGTGCCCTCTACCCACCTCAGCCGGAATTAAACCGCATTGTACTGGATATGCACCGGGCCGGTTTTCAGGTAGCTATGCACGCCGTCCAACCCAGTACGGTCGAGGCGGCTATTACCGCTCTCGAATATGTGCGGAGCAACTCTCCACAAACCGACCGGCGTCACCGCATCGAGCACTGCTCGGAATGTCCTCCAGCCTTGCTGGAAAGGCTCAAGAAGGTGGGGGCGGTGGTAGTCAGCCAGCCGCCGTTTATCTACTATAGCGGAGAAAGATACCTGGCCATGATAAAACCGGAGCAGATACAGTGGCTTTACCGGTTCAAGTCTTTTTGGGAGAACGACCTGGTCGTAGCCGGCAGTTCGGATTCACCTATCGTCCCCAACAATCCGCTTATGGGTATCTATGCCGCTGTTACCCGGCGCGTGCAGTCCGGGCAACAGCTCCCGTCCCAGGAATGCATTTCCGCCCGCCAAGCCCTCGCCATGTACACCGCCAATGCGGCCTATGCTTCTTTCGATGAAAATATCAAAGGCACAATTACTCCAGGGAAGCTGGCCGACCTGGTGCTCTTAAGCGGCGACCCCACCACGGTACCACCCGAAGAGATAAAGGACATCAAGGTTGAAATGACCATCCTTGGCGGCAAGGTGGTCTATGAAGCATAGCCAGGATATCGTCGTACCTAAATATTTCCTTACCCGTTCACCCTGAGCTTGTCGAAGGGTGTTCGTGGTTCGACAGGCTCACCACGAGCGATATTTTCATTCAGCTGACAGCTGATAACTGAAAGTTGACTAACACCCCACTAAGAATTAAACTTAAAGTAAGGAGTGAGATATGCCAATTTATGAGTATGTCTGTCCTGCTTGTGCCTGTAACTTTGAAGAACTACGCCCGATGAGCCGGGCTGAAGAACCCGTTTCCTGCCCCAAATGCCAGAAGACCGCGAAACGGAAAATATCCAGTTTTGCCTGCTTTTCGACCAACGAGAGCGGCATGAGTGCCCCGGTTGGCGGCAGCTCATGCTCCGGCTGCGGTTCCAGCAACTGCGGCTCCTGCGGCATGTAGGCCATGTCCCCGGCAACACGTACCGGCGTGGCTAATCTCCCCCTTCACTACGGCAAAGCGCCGCGCTGGCTTTTCGACCGCATGGTTAAACTGGCCCGCGAAATCACCGTCACTATCGTTGCTGACTTCGGCCCCGAAGAAATGCTGCGGCGTCTCTCTCATCCATACTGGTTCCAGGCTTTCGGTTGCGTCCTCGGCTATGACTGGCACAGCAGCGGCGTCACCACCACCCTCTGCGGCGCTCTGAAAGAAGGAGTCAAAGGAATAGAACGCGACCTGGGCTTGTTTGTCGCCGGCGGCAAGGGACGGACGTCGCGGAAGACCCCCGCCGAACTGGAGCAGTGGGGCGAGTTAATCTCAGTCAATCCGGCGCCGCTGGTCTATGCAAGCCGCATGTCGGCCAAGGTGGACAACTCGGCCCTCCAGGACGGCTACCAGCTCTATCACCATTCTTTCTTTTTACGAAAAAGAATGCCTGGGCGGTTGTCCAGCAGGGGATGAACGAGACCAACCATTACGCCCGTCGCTATCACTGGCTGGGTGAGACCGTTACCGACTTTGTTAACGAACCTCATTCGGCGATTCTCTCGGAGGCGAAGGGGCAGACCCTGAACCTGGTGGCCGGTGAAAGTGCTCCCGCCCGCACCACCATTACCGAAATCGCTGCTAAAGAAAAGCCGGAAAAACTCCTCGCCGAACTAAAAGGAATCAAGACATTGAGTCTGCCGGCGCACCATTACCTGGGCACGGCCGACCTTCATCCCGATAGTCTGAGCAAAATTCTGCTCAGCACTTACGAGCGCCAGCCGGAAAACTTCGAGCAGCTATTAGGCCTTCAGGGCGTCGGGCCGAAAACTATCCGCGCCCTCAGCCTTATCTCCGAGCTTATTTATGGCGTTGCTCCCAGCTACCGCGACCCCGCCCGTTACAGCTTCGCCCACGGCGGCAAGGACGGTATTCCCTACCCGGTCGATAGAAAGACCTACGACCAGTCCATCGAGTTCCTGAGCAAAGCCATTAACAAAGCTAAACTCGGCCTGGGCGAGAAGAAAGAAGCGCTCGAGAGGCTCATCAAAGTAAAGAGGGAGTCGTGAACGCAGTTATAGTCCGGGTCAGGTAACTCTTATCCTGCGACCTTACCCTTCCATTCTCTCTTTGATATTAGCCATGGCCATGTCCACCACCCGCTCGCTCCGCTGCAGGGCGATAAATTCGCCGACCTTGCCAACTACCGGCGTCGGGATTTTGTACTCCAGTTCATAGTCGAGCCGGGTCCCTCCGGCCTCGCGTGCAAATCTCCATGTCCGCGTACTCTTAAGACCGCCTGTGGTCTTTATGGTACGCTCGGTATTAGTAACGCTTCTGGTAACCTGCACTCTACCTTTAAAGATAAGCCCCATTAGCTTGTAGTCCCATGACCACTGCTGATTCTCCCCCCGGCCCGAAATATTACGAATGGCAATGACGCTCGGATGCCACTCCAACATATTTTTCGGTTCACTCAGATACTCGTACACCTTTTCCACCGGCGCCTTGATGAGTATGTTCCTGGTAATCTTAGCCATGTCCGCACCTCCTTCGAATGGATTATTTTCTGGCTAAATGAAAACGCAGCACCTTACGATTTTCCATCCAGTCATTCCATATCTCGCTTATCCTCCCTTTCCCAACCGGACCGGGTGATTTATCAAGAACATCCTGGAAACAAAATAGCCGCAGCGAATAACGATACCAATACATTGGTATTGTCGCCCGGCTCATTTCAATTTCTCAACGCACCGATGTTTGATTGTACTGTATTATGACACAGGCCGCCGAAAAATCAATACCCGAAAACGACGTTATTGGCCTAGTTTCTTCCTGAGAGAGAACAGATACCACGCGGCTATTCCCCCCAGCACCAGGGCGCCGAGCGCCGTAAACACCACCACGAAGATAGCGTCGTCATAGAAGAAGCCCTGCGGGACGAGCATAATCAGGTAGTCCCTGGTCGGGTCGAGCAGCCACAAATCATTGGCGAAGCTCAGCAGGTGAAACTGCCAGAACAGCCAGTCAAAGTCCAGCCACGCTCCCAGCCCCAGCAGCAACATCAAGGCCAGGGTAAGGCTGCTACCACCGACCATCGCCTGTGCCAGGTGGCGCCAGTACCGTCGTCTTCGCCAGAAAAGGCTGATAGCGGCATAGGCCAGTATATAAACTAACGTTCCGGCCAGGACGATGTAGTCCAGCCGGATGAGTTTCTTGACGTCATAGAGATGGTCTATCTCGCGCTGGTTGAAAAGCTCGAAAGGCCGTCCGTCTTTGGTCACGGTAACGCTGATATACTTCTCCGACGAATTGAAATAATGGATGAGGCCCGTGGCGGCCCTGGTCAATTCGGTATCGGAGAGGCCGGTAACCTGACTGACGCCGTATTTCTCAAAACCACGCTCGTAAAGCCACAGACTATTGGCGGCGACGGCCAGGCCGGCGGTCAGGAGCATGAAGGGAACGCAGAGCGCGAACAGCCACTTAGCGATGATGCCAGGAACTTTCAAATTATCACCCGTAATAGTCAAATTTTACACCCTGACGCAGGAAAAGCATAATCTCAGCATTTAGCTGTCAGCTTTCAGCTATTTTGAGATGGAGAGGGATTTCAAATCCCACTTAGTCCCCCCCTTAATGCTTTACCAAAGGTAACTATTCCATCTCTGTACAAGGAAAGAGATCACTTGACATGACAACTAAGCTGTTTAAAGACCCAATTAACAGAGGCTCTGATAAGTTGACATATGCTTCCAACCGCCAAATCTGCCCTAATATCGGACGGAGCGTTGCTAAAGAATATATGGATGCTCGGCTTAACATCCATATTCACGTCAGGTTTGACACGGAAGAATACCGCGCCATTTTCGACAGGGACTGCAAAATAGTTTCCTCTGGGGCTTCCGCTGCCCGTCCATGATACGTGAATTCGCTTCCCAAGGGTGCGTCTAGTGAGCAAGAGGTGACGATGCTTATCAGCGTTGCAGAGACCCTGGAGATACCAGAGATACTTCCAGAAGTCATTATCCCCCGTACTGTTGCACGGCTGAAGCGAATCTATGATGGGAATTACTGCGTCGGAAACCCCCTTGAGCTTACTCCACTTTTCACTCTCATATTTGACGACGTTGTTGAAAATAGGAAACTCATTACGGATTGTGGGCTTATTCCCCTCAGAAAGAACGAGTTGCCAAACAAGATGGTCAAGGGAACACCTGAAATTATACAGCATCTCTCCGACATGCAAACCGATGCCATCGGGCATAGGCGGTACGCTGCTGAAGCGATAGAGTGTATATCCCGTATCAGCTTCGGTCTCTTTTGTGATAACATAAGATTCGAGTTTGCAAAGGGACACCAACTCCATGCACAATACGTCACACTGCTCAGTGGCCCTGGTAAGTTTAGCAAGTGGACTTTCGAGTGAAGCCATACTGATACACTCCCCAAAGTACCAAAGGGGCATGAAATACCCGTGCTCACAAGGGGTGAGTTTGCATACAATCTAGAAAAACCGTCTTATAGCTCATTATCACATCACTTGCAACCCGAAAAATTTACCTCTTCCCGTACTTACACGCATACATACACAGGCTGCAGCCATAGACATAGTTTCTATCTATATCTCCCGGCCATAACAAAGAGTATACCAGATGCCAGGAGTGGTAAAAAAGTCATGGCTAACACAATCAGACCGAGGACGTTCCGCCAGGCATCAGCCGTCACCATCAGAATCAGGGCTGATATACTGCCGATAATTAGCAAGACACCGCCGGCCAGCGGCCACTTCCAGCCGAGACCCAGACCGAGGAGCGGGGCAGCTAGTAGCCCTAATAAGTAAGCCTGTGCACCAAGACCGGCCGCCAATAACAAAACAAAAGCCAAGACACCGGTGCCCAGCAGGCCAGAGAGGTAAGGTAACAATAGTGTACCATTATTGCTTCTGAGTTTTGGGATTACCCAATCTTTATGCAACTCTTCACCACACTGCTCACAGCGAAATCGCCAGGCCAGGTTCTCCGCGCCGCACCCGGGGCAGGTCGTTTTACGCTCCACGGTTAACGCTTCTCCTTACTTTTCCCGCGACTTTTTCTGGAGTTCGTAGAGTTTGGTGAGGGCTTCGAGGGGGGTCAGGGAGTTAATATCGAGCTTCTCCAGTTCGTCTAAGACCGGCGGTTTTTGCCCCAGCAAAGGTAACTGCTGGACAGGCGCTTCTTTAGCCGGACGACGGCCTCTGGAAACGGCCTTCGATGTGGTTTTACCGTCTTCTTCCAGGTCAGCGAGGACTTCATGCGCCCGGTGTACCACCGACTTCGGCAGTCCGGCGAGCTGGGCGACATGGATGCCGTAGCTTTTGTCCACGCCGCCGGGAACAATCTTGCGCAGGAAAATGACCTCGCCGCCTTCTTCGGTCACGGCCACATTGAAATTCTTTACCCGCGGCAGGTAAGCGGCCAGTTCGACCAGCTCGTGGTAATGGGTAGCAAAGAGCGTCTTCGTGCCAAGGCGGGGGTGGTTATGGATATATTCGGCCACGGCGCGGGCGATGGACAGCCCGTCATAAGTGCTGGTGCCCCGCCCGATTTCGTCCAGAATCAACAGCGAGCGGGCGGTAGCATTATTCAAAATATTGGCCGTTTCCACCATCTCAATCATAAAGGTGGACTGGCCAGAGACAAGGTCTTCCCGCGTGCCGATGCGGGTAAAAATGCGGTCGACCAGTCCGATTTTCGCTGCCGCTGCCGGTACGAAGCTGCCTATCTGGGCTAAGAGCACAATCAAGGCCACCTGCTTCAAATAGGTCGATTTACCGGCCATGTTCGGCCCGGTCAAAATAATAAGCTGGGCATCGTCGTTAGAGAGGTAAGTATCATTCGGGACAAAACTGCCGCCCGCCAGGCTGAGCTCGACGACCGGATGGCGTCCTTCCCTGATGGTTATCGCGTGGCCGTCGGTCAGTTCCGGTCGTACGTAATTATGCCGCACTGCCACCTCGGCCAGCGCCGCCAGGACATCGATATTAGCAATAGCGCCGGCGATGGCTAAAATGCGCTCGCTGTAAGCAGCGACTTGACTGCACACCCGACGGAAAAGCTCATTTTCAAGCTCGCCAATCCGGTCCCTGGCATTCAGAATAAGCGACTCGTATTCTTTCAGTTCCGGGGTGAAATAGCGCTCGCCGTTGACCAGTGTCTGTTTGCGGATATAGTGTTCGGGCACCTGGGCAAGGTTAGGCTTGGATACCTCGATATAGTAGCCGAAGACTTTATTGTAGCTTACCTTGAGCGATTTAATACCGGTCCTGGCCTGCTCCTGCCGTTCCAGGTTGGCCAGGTACTGTCTGGCATTCTGCGAAGACGAGCGCAAAGTATCCAGTTCCTCGGCAAAACCTTTTCGGATTACATTGCCTTCCCCCAAACTGGACGACGGCTCGTCGGTGATAGCCTGCGCAATCAAATCGACAACTTCAGGGCAGGGCTTAAGCTCGTCTTTCAGCCAGTCGAGCGGGCTATTCTGCAAAACTTCAATCAGCTTCGGAATTATTTCCAGGCCGTGGCGCAGCGTGACCAGCTCGCGGGGCAGGACAATGCCCCCCCGCACCCGGTTAATCAGCCGCTCCAGGTCGGCCAGCTTACCCAGCAAAGCGATAACTTCGCTGCGGGCAAGACTGTTATCATGGAACCAGGCAACTGCCTCCTGCCGCCTGACCAGTCCGGCAATATCGAGCCGAGGTTGTCCCAGCCATTTTTTGAGCAGGCGGCTACCCATCGCTGTTTTGGTAAAATCAATCACGGAAAGAAGCGAACCATCAGCCGTTCCCGAGCGGGCATTACGGAAAAGCTCGAGGTTATTTTGCGTCTGTTCATCCAGGGCCATGAAGGCCTCGGTGGAGTAAGTCGCCAGATGGGTCAGTTGACCCAGTGCCCCTTTCTGTGTTTCCTGAAGGTAATGGACGATGGCGCCGGCGGCGCTGACAGCCAAAGGGAACCCGGCACAGCCGAAGCCATCGAGAGTCGCCACAGCGAAATGGTCGAGGAGAGTTTTGCGGGCTACCTCCGGGTCGGACCAGTAGTCGTCAAGTCTAGTCACCGGCACGGATAATGTCAATGCGGTCAAATCGGCGCCCTGCCCCACAATTATCTCGGCTGGCCGCAGTCGCTCCAGTTCGGGCACCAGGCGCGGCAAAGGCAATCGGGTAGTGGCAAACTCGGAGGTGGTGATATCGGCGTAGGCAATGCCCACTTCTTCACCACCCAGCACCAGGGCCATGAGGTAGTTATTCTTCTGGCTATCGAGCAGTCCCGGCTCGACGACCGTACCCGGCGTCACCACACGGATGACCTCGCGCTCGACGATACCTCTCGTCTCGCCGGGCTGAGTCATCTGCTCGCAAATGGCTACTTTGTAGCCGTGGTTGACCAGCCGGGACAGATAGTTGTCCAGGGCATGATAGGGGATGCCGGCCATCGGAACGCGGTGTCCCTTCCCCATTTCCCGCGAGGTCAGGACGATATCCAGTTCTTTGGCGACGACTTTCGCATCATCGTCGAAGGTCTCGTAGAAATCGCCGAGACGGAAAAGGACGATGGCCCCGGGATATTTTTGCTTTATCCTGAGGTATTGCTGCCGGATAGGAGTCGCGCCTTCTCGCATCACCTGTCTATTCTACCCGACTTTTCGACGAAAAGGAAAGGGTCAGGGAATGGGTTAATGATGTTGACAGACAGCAGACCGCCTACTAACATACCTATTGTTTCCATATTGCTATAAGCGGAGGTATCAGATGCCCAAATACTGGTTTGACCACATCCATTTGATGAGCCCAGACCCGGTGAAGACCGGCGAGTTCTACGAGCAGATGTTCGGTGCCAAAAAGGTAATACGCGACCTTGGCAAAGGACGTATCATCGTCGAAGTAGATTTCAACGGTACCCTCATCCTGGTCTCGAAGGCGGGTGACACGACGCAACCCGGACTGGTCCATTTCGGTATCGCTACCGATAACGTCGAAAAGTCCGCTGCCGAACTAAAAGCCAAGGGCGTCAGGTTCACTCAGGAGGTCAGAGAAGTCCGGCCCGGGTTCAAGATGTCATTCCTGCTGGCGCCAGAGAACGTAACGGTCGAGTTGCAGGAAGGCAATCTCTAGCCGTCAAAATCCCAATGTTAGGAGCCGGATTGAGAGCCACCGTCGGCTACGACAGGACGTAGGTCTACGGGAAATTTGATTTGGCGACGGCGGTCTGTTATTATTTGGTATTGTCGATAAGCTAAGGAGGTTGCCATGCCGCGTTATCCGGTCGTTATGGAAGTGAAAGAGGTCAAAGAGGAGTTACCACCCCCGTGCCCGGTGCATAAAGTCGGGGACAAATTAACTATCAACAACACTGATGTCGAAGGCAAAATTTGCCTTGGTGTGCTGGCTCAGAGCATCGCCCGGCTCTACGGCCTGGCGAACGGTATGCCGGCGCCGAATGTCACTACCTATCGCTGTCCTGACCATGGCAAAGTGGTCTATGAAATCCGCCGTGACCCGGACCACTGGTGGAAGGACGCGGTATCTCCGCTGACGGAATCGGAGGTCAAGCCCTAGCTTTTTGTCGCATGAGTAACCTTTCCCACCTGCGAAGCAATTGAGTCCCGAAGAACTGTGACAGGTTGGCACGGTTCTTCGAGTTGCCTCGAAATGAATATTGTTGTAAGATTTTTAGCGTAGATTTCCCAGAACATCCTGAGTTGCAATGAGTCAAACAAAGAAGGTTTTGAAGCAGATAGCTTCAAGCGAAGAGTACCAGACCCTGGTAACAGCCATTGAAAAGGCAGACTACGAGTCTATTTTCAATTCCTACATTCAAATAGCCAAACAGCTTGAGGATGCGGGTAAGGAAATCAATGAAAAAATCCAGGGCCTGACTCGCCGCAATAAAGAAGAAGACAGCCAGAAGTTCCAATCGGCCTTCGCCCTCCGTGCCGAGAGTATGATTCCCCGATGGTACTGGCTGAACACCGAGCTCAAAAAACAGGGCATCACGGAAGGTGAGGTCATCGGCCTGGGTAGCAAGGGTGACCCTTTGGCCCGGACCCCTGAAGGTAGAATCGTCGTTATCCGCGGGACCGCTCTCAAAGAAGGTGATAAGGTCAAATTCAGAGTGGTGGCCACCGGAGAAAAAATCGATTTCGGTCGAGTATTCGAGCTTACGCCCCAGTTCCTTTATTTCATCTTCAACCAGGAGACCCACACCAAGATAAACGACCTTCTGGCTACCATCAGGGAACAGTTAAATAAGTATCAGGGCAACACTGACCAGATTACACCCGAAGAGTTAGCCCAGCTCTTAAAGCAACTCGCTGAAATCCGGGAACTGACCGACCAGCTTCAGTCTGAGGAAAAAGAACGGCTGAGCGCGATACTGGTAGCCTATCGCAAGCGATTGTTCCGAGATTTTATACCCAGGCTGGCTTTTGAACTTCTCTCCCGCACCGAAGAAAACGAAATTAAGGAGTCCTGCCTGACTGACGAAGAACGGTCAGCTGCCTTGTCGGCACACGGGCTGTTCCGGCGCGATGTTTTTGAGGCGGCAAAAACCGGGCTATTTTCCGGCGACAAAATCAAGGGCTACGATGAAATGCTGACCAAGCTGGAGAGTAACCTCGACTCCATGAATTCAGCCCTGCAGTTTATGGAATTCAAAGCAGCCATGGAAGAGATGGCGTTGCCGGCAAAGAGGTATGTGGAGAAAATGGACAGATTTTTCGACCGGCTGTCCGCGAAAGCAAACCAGCTTTCCTTCACTCTGGCCGAAGACAAGGTGTGCAATGTTGAAGATATTACTTCTGCCATCAGCGGGGCTTTCTCCGGTGAGAGTTTGAATATCGAGCTGCGCCGGACTTTTCGCCACGCTGAGGAGTACTTCACCCTGCGCGGAGCACTGGTACAGTTAAAGACGAAACTGGGCGATAATGGAGCCGCCGCAGCGGAAGCTACATTGAGGCCTTACTTACACCGTAAAATCGAACTGGCTTTCGATAAGAAGTAATTATACCCCTTCGACCGGGTAGCTGCCTCTGGCTCCCCGGCACAAGTTTCTCTTATGCCATCTTCGCTTGCAGCGCCTTCTATCCATATTCCAGACAGGCGTGCTATGATATATTTACCGGGGAAGAAGGTTCGGTATGACTGTATCGGATGAACGGAAGACAAAAGAACAACTACTGAGTGAGTTAGTCACATTGCGCCAGCGCGTGGCTAAGCTGGAGTCCCTGGAACAGGGCCAACGGCAACAGGAAGAGCTTCTCCAAATCTTCCGTCTGAACTCCCCCGTGGGTGTGTTTATTATTCAGGACGGTAAGTTCCAGTTCGTCAATGACGAGTTTCGCCAGGTCACCGGAGCGAAGGAGGGCGAAAACACGATGAAGCTCGTCTATCCCGCCGACAGGGAACTGGTACGGGAAAATGCCATCAACATGCTGAAGGGAGAACGTCTTTCGCCTTACAAGTACCGGCTCATCGACCAAGAGGGACAGGTACGCTGGATGTTAGAAGTAGTCGTTCCAATACAATACCGGGGACGGCGGGCGGTTATGGGACATTCGATGGACATTACCGAACGAGAGCGCGCTGAGGCCAAGCTCAGAGAACTTTATGAGCAGGAGCGTGAGCTACGTCAGCAGCTGGAAGCCGAAGCCAAGAGAAGGATTGAGTTTACTCGTTCTCTGGTCCATGAATTGAAGACACCGTTGACACCGGTGCTGGCTTCCAGTGACCTTCTGGTAAGCGAACTGCACGAAGAGCCGTGGCTGAGTATCGCCAAAAACATTCACCGAGGCGCGAATAATCTCAATAAGAGGATTGACGAGCTTCTCGATATTGCCAGAAGTGAAATCGGCATGTTGCAGGTCCATCCCAAGACTCTGGACCCCTTACCATTGCTTCGGGGCATTGCCGAGGACATGTCAGCCATGATTGCCAATAACGGCCAGACCCTCGTTTGTGCTCTCGAACCCATTTTACCCCCGGTCTGGGCTGACGAAGAACGCCTGCGGCAGGTGGTTTTGAATCTTATGATTAATGCCTCCAAGTTTACGCCCGAAGGCGGCCAGATAACCCTGAAAGCCGGCACCAGAGATAACGAACTGGTAGTAGAGGTGCAGGACACCGGCCATGGAATTCCCAGAGGGGAACAGCAGTACCTTTTCCAGCCCTATTATCGGCAACGAAGCGACCGGGAGCACGTCAGCGGGCTGGGGCTGGGGCTGGCGCTGTGCAAGACTTTGATTGAGCTTCATCATGGTAAGATATGGGTAAAAAGTGAAGTCGGCCAGGGTTCGACCTTTGGTTTTTCCATACCGTTGGCCACGGCTGAGCAGCAGGAGGAAGCCCGGTGAAAGTTCTCATTATCGAGGATGACCGCGAAATTGTCGATGCGATTTCCCTGGCCTTCCAGATACGCTGGCCAGAAGCTAAGGTCGTCTCCACCCGCCTCGGCCGAAGAGGGGCCGAACTCGTCGAAAGTGAGTCACCCGACCTCGTTATACTCGACCTGGGACTACCCGATATTAACGGCTTCGATGTCCTCCACCAGGTCCGTCTTTTTTCCCGTGTACCGGTGATTATTCTTACAGCGAGGTCGGATGAAGCCGACATTGTCAAAGGTCTGGAAAGCGGAGCAGACGACTATATCGTGAAACCCTTCCGGCAACTGGAGTTACTGGCGAGGGTGAAAGCGTTGATTCGCCGACACAACCCGGCTGAGGAAGAGCAGTTGGTCTGCGGCCCGCTACGGCTCGATACAACGACGGGTCGTCTCAATATCGATAGCAAAGAAATCGACCTGACCATCACAGAAAATAGAATCCTGGGCCATTTGATAAGTAACGTCGGTCACGTGGCTACCCATTCCGGGCTGGCCGAAGCCGTCTGGGGTAACGATTATCCGGGTGCGGCCGATAGCCTAAAGGTGCATATCCGGCGGCTACGTGAGAAAATTGAGCCCGACCCAAGCCATCCCCAGTTCATCCTGACCAAACCCGGCATCGGCTACTATCTGACCAGACCTAAAACCACCGACTGATTTAATAACGATTATTACTTGACTTGCCCATATCCTCTTAGTCAGCCTCACCCCCCGTTTGGTTTGAAAACTGTAACTTTTTTGTTACCAGCCTGTAACATCCGCTTAACCTCGCGGGAAGAATTTTAACTACCCCTTAACCTGTGTGGCTTAAACTAAAATTGTTAAGTAAAGGAGGCTGAAGGATGAAAGTAATGAAGAAGTCAATCGCAATAATCGGCGAAGTAGTTGACCTGTTTTTAGGTGGCACTACACCAGCAACCAAAACAATAGAACGTTATCCGTACTTCGGGCTAGAGTAATGCCGTAGTTGCTGCACACGCTTAGTCTTAAGCAGCAACTACGTACTATTTACCCAAATATGGTCGGGGTTTTCCCCGACCATATTTTTTTGTCTACGTAACATTGACAGGTCTGGCTTGACCCTTTATGCTGAATTCGTGGCTGATTTAACTGATTTGCAGCGAACAATGGGCGTCTTTTTCGCCAATACGTCATTGCTGACGCAAGCGTTGGTCCATAGCTCTTATGTTAATGAAAACCCCGCCCTTGCTTCAGTTGCAAACGAACGGCTCGAATTTCTCGGTGACGCTATTCTGGGTCTGGTTGTAGCCGAGAAACTATATCAGGATTTTCCTCACCTTGATGAAGGCAAGATGACCAAGCTGCGTGCCGGCCTTGTCCGTCGGGAGGCTCTGGCACACATGGCCAGAGCCATTAGTCTCGGCGATTACCTATATCTCGGTAAAGGTGAAGAAGCCAGCGGCGGCCGGCATAAGCCAGCCAACCTGGCCGGTGCCATGGAGGCAGTAATAGCCGCTATTTTCTTAGCCGAAGGTTTGCCTGCCGCCAGAGATTTCATCTGGAGATGGCTTTACGTCGAATTGCACGAAGCCGCCGGTCAGAGTAAAGCAATTGACTATAAGTCGGAGCTTCAGGAACTAGTCCAGGCCAGGAAGCAGACGGCACCCAGCTACCACCTGATTGAAGCCGTTGGCCCCGACCACGACAAGAGATTCACGATTGAAGTAAGGCTGGGTGAAACAGTGCTGGGTAAGGGTTCCGGGAAAAGTCGCAAAACAGCCGAAGCTGAAGCCGCCCGCTCGGCGCTGGAGCGATTATCAGAGCACTTTACACCCTAGCCACTCTTTGCTAAACTTGGATAAACCAAATATGGGAAATATCACGAGGTGTTACTATGGGTGGTCGTGATTACCGGCATAGAGAGGCCAAGAAGCCCAAAAAAGACTTGAAGAAAAAGGTATCAGCTACCTTGCTGCCTCTAGGGCCTACGGTGGAAGTGGAAGTAGTCAGGAAAGGGAAGAAGCACGAGGACGAGGAAGAGGAGCAGGAGTAAAGGGGGCTGCATACCCGGCTTCATGTACACTTGACTTAAACAGGCTGCCATTACCAAGAGTGGAGCTCATGGCTGATTTGGCCTCGGTTCGGATAATAGTCTATGGTCGTGTTCAGGGTGTCTTCTTCCGCGCCTTCGTTTCAAGACATGCCACCGAGATAGGACTGGACGGCCACGTACGTAATCTACCCGATGGGAACACCGTCGAAGTCCATGCCGAAGGCGAACGAGCCAAGCTGGAGAAACTCATCGAACATCTGAAAGTCGGGCCGCCTGGAGCCAGAGTAGAAAAAGCCGTCACCAGCTGGTCAGAATATACCGGTAGCTATACCAACT
>JBDRLU010000007.1:0-10864 GCA_043812795.1 Chloroflexota bacterium | reverse complement strand
GACGAAGCCTCTCTCACAAAAACCTGAGGCCGTCCCAAATTGTCATTCTGAAAGAGTCCTTCAAGGGAAGGACGACTGAAGAATCCGTTTGCCCGACGGAAGATACGGATTCTTCGCTGTGCTCAGAATGACAATGCATTCCCGGACAACTTCGCAGGGGGGTAAGGTAAATGAACAATCCCATAAAATTCGGCACTGACGGCTGGCGGGCGATTATCGCTCAGGACTTTACTTTTGACAACGTCCGTATCTGTGCCCAGGCCACGGCCGATTACCTGAAACAGGCAAAGCTGGCCGGGCGCGGCCTGATTATCGGCTACGATACCCGCTTTGCCTCCGAGGATTTCGCCGCGGCGGCTGCCGAAGTGGTGGCCGGCAACGGGATAAAAGTATCCCTCTGCACCAGACCGGCACCGACGCCAGTGGTCAGCTATGGCGTTCTGGCCCGGAAGGCCGGCGGGGCAATTATTATTACGGCCAGTCATAATCCGGGACAATGGAACGGTTTTAAAGTTAAATCGGAGTCCGGCTCCAGCGCCCCGCCAGAGACCACCGCTGAGATTGAAAAGCACATCGCCCGCATCTTCCCCTCCGGGAAAATCGAACACATGCCGCTGGCCGCCGCCTTAAAAGAGGGCAAGGTAGAACACCTCGACCTCGCTCCGATTTATGATGAGCAGATGGCCCGACTCGTCGACCTTAAAGCTTTACGTCAGGCCAAACTTAAAATCGTCCTCGACCCGATGTACGGGGCCGGTAGCGGTTACCTGAAAAATC
Organism: Chloroflexota bacterium; assembly: GCA_043812795.1. Classification (GTDB taxonomy): domain Bacteria; phylum Chloroflexota; class Dehalococcoidia; order Dehalococcoidales; family UBA2162; genus JBDRLU01. The sequence continues at coordinate 10,087 of JBDRLU010000007.1, read as the reverse complement.
TGCTCGGCGGTGGGGCGCTCGATTTGGTGGAAATACACGGCGAGCGCAATCCCCTTTTTCCCGGCATGGAGCGCCCTGAGCCGATTGCGGCCAACCTCACCGCCCTTTCGGCCGCCGTCAAACAGCACGGAGCCAGTGTCGGACTGGCCAACGATGGCGACGCCGACCGCATGGGCATCGTTGCCGAAAATGGCGTGAGCTTAACTCCCCTGCAGGTCTTTGCCCTGCTCTGTCTCTACCTGCTCGAAGCGCGCGGCGAACGCGGGGCCATCGTCAAGACCATCACTATGACTAGCATGATTTATCGGCTGGGGGAAATATTCCACGTCCCGGTATATGAAACACCGGTCGGCTTTAAATACGTGGCGCCGATAATGCTCAAGGAAAACGCCCTTGCCGGCGGAGAGGAAAGCGGCGGCTACGGTTTCCGTGGCCATGTTCTCGAGCGTGATGGCATCCTGGCCAACCTCTATTTCCTCGACTTCATGGTCAGGACAGGTAAGACGCCGTCCCAGCTTCTCGATTATCTCTATAGCAAAGTGGGCACACACCACTTCAACCGCCGCGACATAACCTTCAACGAAGCCGACCGGCCGGCGGTCACGGAAAGAGTAAACCACCACGCTCCGCAACAGATAGAAGGTGTTAAAGTAGCCAGAATTGACACCACCGATGGCTTCCGCTTTATGCTGGATGACGGTAGCTGGCTGCTCATCCGGTTTTCCGGGACGGAACCGGTACTCCGTATTTACGCCGAGGCCGGCACGCCCGAACGGGTCGAAAAACTCCTGGCCGAGGGTAGGAAACTGGCCGGGGTCTAATATTGACACACTGCACGGCTCTTGCTAGACTCTAGGTAGAAATCCACTATTTTTCTTTGGTGGCCCCGTGGTGTAGCGGTCTAACATAACGCCCTGTCACGGCGTAGATCGTGGGTTCAAATCCCACCGGGGTCGCTTCCAATAGCTCTCTTATGAGCCGCTTTACCCACCGTCTAAATCTTCCGTGCCTCTATCAGCCTGAAAACACCGGTACGGTCGAGCTTGGTGATGTTTTCCAGCCGCAGCCCGCTTTGCGCCACACCCTCCTCTATTTTTCGGTTGATGTGTTCCGCACCGGTTACCCAGGCTATCACCGGGTCGGCCAGATTCATGAATCCAGCCAGCATACGATTCTCACTGAGACCGTGTTCTAGCAAGATAATTTTACCTGCGGGCTTGCAGACACGTTTGACCTCTTGCAGCCCAAGCAGCGGGTGCGGCACCGAGCAAAACAGGAAGGAGCCTATCACGGAATCGAAAATGTCATCCTGGAATTGGAGATTCTGTACATCCATCTGGAGGAGTTTTATCCGGAGCTGCGCTCTGTCCGCTTTCTGGCGCGCCCGCCTGAGCATTCCATCACTCAGGTCGATAGCCGTCAGGTTATGATTGATGGTATCGGCATAGAGGAAATTCAGCCCGGTACCGGCGCCGACTTCGAGGACTTCTCTGCCCTCGACCTTTTTCCAGAGCAACGAACGCCAGGTACTGGCGTTCCCTCTTTCGACGATGTGCATTACCCGGTCATATACCGGCGCGATTCTATCGTATCGCTTCCTGACCGTCCGGGTAGCCGGGGCTTCTTCTTTCATGCTCCTCCTTAGACCTCTCACACCCCATCTTTGTTAAATGTTCTAGTCCCAACTTGCATAACTGACTACGTATTTCCTCTCCCCCTTGTGGGAGAGGATTAAGGTGAGGGGAACACAAGTCTCACCCTCATCCTAACCTTCTCCCATCGAGGGAGAAGGCTGCCTTTATGACCACAGATTTTTGCAACGAAGTACTAGTACTCTCTTACTCTAAAGGAGTTTCGCTTGAATAGTCATAAAATCACGATTGAAAAAGTTACAAAGTTATGACATGTAGCGGTACGGAAGCCTGATGGGGAAAAATCATTACCCGGTCTGCGGGCACTCCGTCAAGCGTTATCAGCCTGGCTCATATTACCCCTCGCCCGTCTCAGCTTCGACTTTATGCGAGCAATAAGGGTACCCGTGAGGAAAGGTTTACGTATGTAATCGTCGGCGCCGAGGTCGAAGCTCCGCATCACTGCGGTTTCTTCGGCCACTCCGGTAAGCATTAGCACGGGAACATTCGAACTCTCCCGGATGCGTTCGAGGACCTCGTAACCGTCCAATCGTGGCATCCGGATATCCAGGAGAATGATATCCGGCTTAATTTCTGATAGTAGCGCCAGGGCTGACTCGCCGTCGGTGGCCGTGGTAACGGCAAATCCCTCCTCCTCGAGAGCCCGCTCGAGCAACTGTAGTATATCCCGGTCGTCATCCACGGCTAAAACGCGCGTTTTCTTTTCCATACTCATATCATCCCGTTTATTCATTCTGAAATACCCGGAAAGAAGCGTTCTTCTTCTTTAGCGACTTGGTCCTCAGTTCCTCCCTAGCTGCTCACCGTCAATGGATGATGCCTCGGCAATTCTACGATAAGGGTCGCCCCCATACCCGGCTCGCTCTCAGCAAAAATCCTGCCGCCGTGTTCGGCGATAATACCGTGGCAAATGCTCAATCCCAGTCCCGTCCCCTCGCCTACCGGCTTGGTGCTGAAAAAGGGAGTGAAAAGCCGGTCCATGTTCTCTTTCGATATCCCGCGTCCATCGTCTTTGACCGAGGCGCGGATAATTTCCCCCGACTCCTCCGTCTTAATAAGAAGATTGCCGCCTCCGTGGGAATGGCACATTTCATATTCGGCATTCATGATTAAATTCAAAAACACCTGCTCGAGCTGAGTAGCGTCAGCCAGAGTCTGTAGAGCTTGCGGGGCATACTCCCTGATGACTTTAATACCGTCTTTTTCGAGCTGGTAAGCCCTCAGTTGGATGGCTGACTCAATGACTTCATCAATCCGGCAGAGCGCCAGCGCCGGTTTACTCTGGCGGGAAAAAGTCAGCAGTCTCCCGACGACACTGGCAGCCCGTCTGGTGTTTTCATAAATAACCTTCAGGTCGGACTTGATGTCATTGGGAAGCTCCCGTTTGAGAAGCAGTTCGGTAAAGCCGAGGATGGGCGTGAGGGGGTTGTTTATCTCGTGGGCAATGCCTGAAGCCAGTTGTCCGATGGAAGCCAGGCGGTCCTGGGCGATGATTTGCTCCTGCATTTTCTTGCGCTCGGTAATATCACGCAAAGTGGCCACCCACCCCACCGGCTCGTCCCGGTTATCGCGCATGGAAACCGTCTCCAATTCGTAGAAACGGCTCTCTCCGGATACCCTCAGCGGCAACTCGACCCGAGCGGACTGTATCGGCGAAAGCCGCTCGAATACCGTCGAAAAACGCGATAATTCTGTCAACTCTTTACCGATGATATTTTTAGACATTCCGGTTATTTTAAGGGCCGCCCGATTTACTTCCAACAAACGATTAAGAGTATTGAAGACAAAAACACCATCGCTCAGTTGCTCGACAATGAACCGGCGGGCAAACGGCACGGCCGTAAGTAATCGGAAACTCATCACGCCCAGGGTAATGGCCATCCCTGAAACGGCAAACATCGCCGGAGTCAAGTCTTTTCGCGGGAAGGGAACCAGGTCGAACACATAAATGATATTCCACACTAAAGGCAGACCCGCCGCCACTAACAGAGAAATAGCCTGTCCTTTGTACAGGGGAGTCCCGACAAAGAGCCGGCGCATCAGGAGGAAAGCTCCGGCGAGGACCAGAGCATAGTTGTAGGTCAACGCCACCCAGAAAAACGGCCCGTAGGTCTTCGCCGTCACCAGGAAAGGACCGGAATTGATGAGGTGCTCGTTCGTCCACATTAAGTGGTGCCAATTATTACTCCAGACGAGGACGATGGTGACTAGAGGGATAATACAGAACGGTATAAGGTAGCGCCAGGTCACCAACTTACCGCTCGCATATTGCAGAGCGAAAACAAACCAGGCCACCGGTACGGACATAGAACCGAGATAGCCGATGGCGTTGAAAAATACTTGCCGTTCCAGTGTGTCGCTATTGGCCTCCAGAAAAAACCCGAGCGTCCACACAAACGTTGCGATACTCAGCCCCATTATCGTCTTCGCTCCGCGAGAGTGGCGCCGCCGCCACGCCAGCACTACCACGCACGAAGACATGATTAACGCTATTATCATCGCCGACTGGTAGAAGTTGACGTACATGCTGTCCACAAACTCCTTGCTGCATCGGGTTCAGGCTCTGGCGGTCAGGTAAATCTTTTAGAGCATTGATTACGTCTTAGCATTATAACATAACCAGTGAGACTGACGTTTACCCGGTACGGTAGCCTGTACCCAACAGGAAGTCAGGAATATGTGATTCCCAATCGTGTAATCGTTGACAACACTCCGCTTACCTACTATAATTTAAACCAGTCGCTTGGATCGGTCGCGACCGAGACGACAAGAATAGGAAGATGGGACCCTTTTCGGTCGCGCCGGAAAGGGTTTTTTATTTGCGGAACAAGGGAGGTGCAGATAACATCATGGCGCAAACAAAGAAGAAAAATATAACAAGTACATCCGACGCGAAGAAGGGTAAAACGGGTAATGTTCCACCGGTACAGATTGCCTTGGACCTGGTTGACCTGCCCCGGGCCATCAAAATTGCCCAAGAAGCGGTAAAGGGAATCCTTGCGGAAACCGGCGACATTTCCAAAGCTTGGGTGGAAGCGGGGACCCCTTTAATCAAATCCGAAGGCATGAATGCCGTCCGTGAGCTCCGCAAGGCTTTTCCGGGTCACACTATCTGCGCCGATATGAAGACCATGGATGCCGGGGCCGCTGAAATCGAGATGGCGGCCAAGGCCGGGGCCAATGTCGTCTTTATTCTCGGCTGTTCGCCGGATACCTGCATCAGCGAAGCCGTCCGCGCCGCCAAGAATTACGGAGTGAAAGTCGCCGCTGATTTAATTTCGTGCCAGGAACCGGCGAAACGGGCCGTGGAGCTCGAAAAAATGGGGGTGGATATTATCAATATCCACGTCGGGCTCGACCAGCAGGTACTGGGCTTCAAACCGGTGGATTTGGTCCGGGATGTCGCCCGGACCATCTCGGGAAAAGCGTTAATCTCCGCCGCCGGCGGGCTGAATAGTGAGACCGCCATCCAGGCTTACGAAGCCGGCGCCGATATCATCATTGTCGGCGGCCCCCTGTATAAAGCCAAAAGCCCCGAGGAATCAGCCCGGAAAATCATGCGGTCATTAAAGGCGGGAAAACCTATTGCCACCAAAGAATTTTTGAAATACGATGCCGCCCATCTCGTCGACGCCTTTATGAAAGTAAGCACGGCCAATATCAGCGATGCCATGCACCGGACTGGAGAACTTAGAGGACTGAAGCCGGTATGGGTAGGTGAACCGGGTGAACTTAAATTTGCCGGTCCGGCCGTAACAGTCAGGACCTATAATGGAGATTGGAGCGCGCCGGTCCAGGCTATCGACCACGCCAGGCCCGGAGATGTCATCGTCATCGATGCCTGCCAGGGCGAGATTGCGGTTTGGGGCGAGCTGGCGACAAATAGCTGTCGCAGCCGGGGAGTCGTCGGGGTGGTAATCGATGGAGCCGTTCGGGACATCGATGATATTCGGAAAATGAAGTTCCCCCTCTTCGCCCGTCACTTCACGCCGACCGCGGGAGAGCCGAAGGGTTTCGGTGAAATTAACGCGCCGATTGAGATTTGCGGGAGAAGAATCGAACCGGGCGATTGGATTATCGGCGACGAAAGCGGTGTTATCGTCGTACCGGAGAGCGCTGCCATGGAGATGGCCAACCGTGCCATTGATGTCAATGAAAAAGAGAACCGCATCCGTGAGGAAATTCAGCGCGGCTCGACGTTAGGCCAGACCATGTACCTCAAGAAATGGGACGTGCTGAAATAGGGGCCCTGATAGAACACATCGAATCGCAAGGACACTGCCTGATTTTAAAGAATCCATCTCCGCTTGATGTTATGTAAGCTCAGCACAAACAGGACGATGCAGAACGCCCCGAGGATAAGAAAGTCGAGTGCGAAAGACATGATATTCCCGCCGTTGACCGCACCTTGGAGAATATCGACGCCATAGGTTATCGGCAAGACATAAGAGAGCGGGCGGATGAATACGGGCAGTGACGCGATGGGGAAAAAGAGCCCGCACAGGAAGAGCATCGGAAAGCGGAAGAAATTTGAAAACGTCTGGGCCTCGAATACTTCACTCACCGAAACGGCGATGAAAAGCCCGAGGAAGGTGGACGCGATACCAATGAGAACGATAGCCGGGACCATCAGAGACCATACGATGCCTGACAGGTCGGCCAGAAACGCAGCAATGACAATGGGCACGAAGGCATTGGCTATCCCGAAAAATATCGCCCCGGAGGTCTTGGCCAGCATGAGAAGCTCAAGCGAAATTGGTGCCAGTAGCAACCTCTCAAATGAACGACTCCGTTTTTCAAATGTAATGGTTACTGCCAGCATCGAGGTGGTCCCGAAGAGAATCGAAATGGTGACAACGCCCGGCAGCAGTACTAAGACACTTTCCAACCCGCTGCCAGACCTGATGAAGAACATCCCCGTCCACGCCAGCGGAAAGATAATTCCCCAACTAACGTTGGGCGGCTTGAGGTAGTAGGCCCGCATATCCTTGGCGAGAATGTTCCAGAAAGCAGTCCAGCGTTTCATTGGTTCCCCCCACCTCCGGCCTTTTCCTTCTCCCTCTGCATCATTCCCGCTTCAATACCCGTAACCTGGACGAACACATCCTCCAGAGACGGCAGATAGCGACGGGCTTCCGTCACTTTAACCTCTCGGTCCTCAAGGAAACGCACCAGCGGGCCGACATCGACAGGCTCGGCTGATTCGACCCGGACCTGGCCTGGATTAGCCGACTGAAACTGATATTGTGGGAAGGTTGAGGCCAGCTCTTCGGGTAAATTGGCCCCCGAGTTAGATACGGAGAGAAACAGCACGTTTTTACCCTTAACCGGTTGCAAGAGGTCGGCCGTCTGGTCAGTCCGCACAATCCGTCCGTCCACGATAAAAGCAATCCGCTCGCAGAGCCGCTCGGCCTCTTCGATATAGTGGGTAGTGAGAAAGACCGTCGTCCCCCGCCGATGGAGGTCAGCAATTATCTGCCTCACCTGACGGGCACTGGCAACGTCTATCCCCGTAGTCGGCTCGTCAAGAAACAATATCGGAGGCTGGTGGATGACACCGGCAGCGAAGGTAAGCTTGCGTTTCATGCCTTTGGAGTAGCCAGCGAACTTACGGTCGGCGGCAGCGGTGAGACCAAACATATCCAGGAGCTCCCGCGCCCGTGTCTGACGCTCGTTCTTGCGCATCCCGTAGAGTGCGGCACAGAAACAAAGGTTATCGAAGCCGGTCAGTTCAGGGTAAAGGTTGCTCTCATCGGGAACAATCCCTACCAGGTGCTGGGCTGCCTTGGGATGCCTCGTACAATCGATACCACCAATGTTAATCGTGCCGGCATCAAGCCGTGCCAGACCGGTGAGCAGGTTGATGGTGGTGGTCTTCCCGGCACCATTGGGCCCGAGAAAACCGAACAACTCACCCCCATTTACCTGGAAACTGATATCGTTGACGGCAATAATATTGCCGTAATGCTTGGCGAGGCTTGATACCACAATAGCTGGGCTATCTGGCGCCATTATTATCTTACCCCTCCAGGATTGTTTCGGTCAGTTATCTTCTCTTCAGTAGGAAGAGCCGTGGCTATTTGTCGTTGAGCTTGAATTAATGCTTCCTGATTGATGAAATAGTGAATACGATAGCCACGCCTTTCACCCTTAACCAGACCCGCGGATTTGAGTATTCTGAGGTGCTGAGAGACGGCTGACTGCGTTACTCCTAGCTGGTAAGCGAGCGCGTTCACGCAGAGAGCGGTCGGCTCCCGCTGCTGGGCAAGGAGTCCCAATAACTTCAGTCGTGTTGGGTCGGCAAGGACACCGAATAGTGTTGCCTGCTCTTCGATGTTTACCTTTTTCTTTTTTGTCATTTATCTCTATAAGTAATCACTAATATACTTATATTAGCTTATAGCCGCCAATAGGTCAACGACAGTTAGGTATTTTGTCACGTAGCCAAGAAATCGTTGGCTTTATGGTGGCCTCAGGGTTATAATAGTGGTGTGGGCACTTCGAGCAAACTGATAACCGACTACAGGTTCGAGTTGGTCGAAGACCATCACCATCCCGGAAGCGGAAACTACGGAGTGCGGATAACTTCGCCGGTCGATATCAGCGCTTCTTTCCCCTATCTTAACGCCGTGCTGGATGATACCATCTACGACCACGAGAACAGCATCCTGATTGGTGTTAATAACCGCCGGCGATATGCTTTCCGCCCCAACGAAATCCAGGTCGGCATGGTTAACGAACCGTCCGAAGCATCGTCGATTGCCGACGAAGTGGTCGAGCTGGTCAACCGGGTCTGGAGAGAGCACGAACTCATTACTCCCAATCTCAAGGAACGCAGCCTGCCGACCGTCTATGATATTTACAAACTGCTCCCCAGGACCAACTGTAAAGAATGCGGCTATGCTACCTGCCTGGCTTACGCTGCCGACCTACGCAATGGAGTAGTATCGCTGGAGAAATGTCCACTACTATCCAAACCGGAGTACGCAAAAAACCGGGAACAGATTCGTGCCTTGTTTTCCTCTAGTTAGAGTCAGTATCAAACAATAAAAAACGGCCCGTTTTGCCGGAGAGCGTTATGCAGTTATACGGCTTCACCGAGTCTCTCATTCAGGTACAAGTAGCGCCGCCAGCTTTCTGACGTCAGGGACATTCTCCAGATTCATGACTGTGCTTTGCAATCGACCAACACGAGTCCGGCCCAGCACCTTACCGGCTAGAATCTGGTACTTGCGTAAAACTTCGTCCGAGGTCATCGGCCTCTGGTCGCTCCCCTTAGCCGTGTCAACGCGCTGCCGGAAAGTCCGGCCATCGGTAGTCTTTATTTCGGCGATGACGGCATGACGGAGTTCCGGCCCCAGCTTGTCCAGCTCCGGGTCGGGAATAACTTTTACTTTACGGCTGAAGGCTATTATCTTCGGGTCCTTAATTTTTTCTTCAGTAAACTGGTCGATGAAGATATCACCTTCCAAAGCGGTGACGGCAACGACGTAGGGCGTGTTCATCTGGGCGGCGGTCACTCCTTCCGGCTGGTATTCCCAGCTGGTGTGGTGGTAGGTAACCGTGGTGGCACGAATAATAATTTCCTCGATCATGCCGGCGGTAAGATTATTTTTCGCCATGATGGACTTTACCGCTTCGTGGGCAGTGTGAGTACTCCCGCCGGCAGCATACGGTTTGAAGCCGACGCGGGCCGTCTCAAATGTTTTACCCAGTCCGGCGGTAAGTTTGGCCATATCACAGGTCTCGGCCATCACGGTGCAATAGCCGCCGTAATCAGCCTCCAGAATATTCGTAATGCCGGTAAGCCCCCTTTGGGCTAAGAGCGCACCGTAGACACCGCTCTGGGCTGCCCGTCCGGCGTGCATCCGTTTCACCATTGCCGAATACTGGGCGGCCATTAAACCGGCGGCTTGTGTGCCGGCGATACCCAGGGCATGGGTCATTTTGTCCGTATCCAGGCCGATTATTTTACCGGCGGCCGCACCGGCCCCGAAGGTGCCGTTCGTACCGGTGGGGTGAAAACCCCGTTGCAAATGGGCCGTGCCGACGCTCATGCCCACCCTGATGGCAATTTCGTAGCCTGCCACCACGGCGGTAAGGAATTCCCTGCCATTACAGCCACCGATATGTTCAGCCATGGCGAGGGCCGGAGCTACGACTACGGAGCCGGGATGGACGATGGATGTCTTATGCAGGTCGTCAAGCTCGAAAGCATGTACCGCCGTACCGTTGGCCAGGACGGCGTTGGGTGCCGAGACTTTAAAACGACTTCCCCAGACAATGGCTTCCCGTTTTCCTCCAAGGTCACGGGCGAAGCCGGCAACTATTTTTGACCAGGGTAGTGTGGAGCCGAAAAGTCCGCAGCCGAAGGTGTCGAGCAGGCACAGCTTAATGCGTTCGATAGCTGGTGGCGGTATCTTGTCGTAAGTCAG
>JBDRLU010000006.1:0-2092 GCA_043812795.1 Chloroflexota bacterium | reverse complement strand
GGGTCCGCTATTTCAGGTGCGTTGTTGGCATCAAGATAAATGATATTGTTTCGCGTCTCTCCAGCAAGGGTTTCAATGTAGCTCCGATACCCGATGCCGATATAACCCAAGGGAGTACTTAGAGCTGTCTCAGACCCCTGGACAGGCGGCCAGTCCGGCTGACCTTGCTGGTGAATCCTCGCTCGATAGGTAAATCCGCCTGGGGCACTAACAATGTCATCGTTGGCGGCACCGGGAGTGCCGGGCCCCGGGGGTAATGGTGCTGGTGGACTCTCTGGAACAAAATAAAAGTCTAAAATTAAGACTTTTTCACCAGTCTCGTTATTGCTTACAAAATAAGCTCTATCACCTAATATTCTGATTTTATAACTTTCCGGCTGTACACTATATCCCTGAGCCTCGGCTATTAAAGTATAAACTTGGCCTTCTTCTGGGCTACCTATTCCCATCTCAAAAGGACCATTCTTGCCAGGAACGCTTATTTTTCCATGCTCTATGCCGGTATCCAAATTGTAGATGTGTATTATGACAGGGTCATCTCCCTCCTTTAATCCACGGAATAATCCAATTATGTCTATGTCTTTTTGTATTTCTCTTTTTGGCCCAACCGACCTAGAGTTGCATGAAGTAGATAAGGCTAAGAAAAGAACGATTGTAAGAACCAGGATTGCGAAGAGACGTAATCTCATAGCAGATACTCCTTTTTAAAGGAAATTCATGTTACGGTAATAAAGTATATAACATTTTCTCGAAATTCGCTACGGTGGATGAAATGAATTAGGAAGTCCTAACCCACTCATCCACCGTAAAGCGAAACAATCTCGGTCTGATTTGTTGAGATTGCCACGGGCTTCGCCCTCGCAATGACACTCAGTTTCTGTCACCTCTTGGGATATACTAACCTGATACAAGCAGGGACTATCTATCCCACTATCATATCGTCCAGGGAGCGCTTGGGGACGTGGTGGACGCCCTCGGCATCGCGGTAGTACTTGATATCGCCGTCTTTCCCCAACGGGTCAATCATCACCTTCTCCACCGGCTTCCCCAGCGCCAGCACGAGCAGAATCTCGTACTTGGGCGGGATGTTCAGGGCAGAGCGCAGGACGTCCTTCTTGATTGAGGCAATCATACAGCCGCCCAGCCCCTTCTCCACCGCCCCGAGCATAATGCTCTGCGCGGCAATGCCGTGGTCGCAGCCGAAGGACTGGGCAATCTCGGTATCGCCCAGCACCAGGATATAGGCGGATGGTCTTTCCCCTTCCGCCGGGCCACCCCACCCCTTGATATAGGTCGCCCACATCAGGCAGGGGAAGATGAGAGCGTTCTTCCTCGGGTCGGCGGAAAGGATATACTTCAGTGGCTGGCGGTTAGCGCCGGAAGCAGACAGCCGGGCTAAATCGACCAGCTCCCGCAAAGTCGCCGTCTTGACGACCGACTTCTCATCGAAGCGCCGGTAACTGCGGTTCTTCAGGACCAAATCTTTCAACATGAGGACCTCCTTTGATTAGCCGAGCACGGGTTTGAGCAACAAAGCATAAATGTAACCGAGTATGGCACAGCCGGGAAAAGTCAGTAGCCAGGTCATCACAATCTGCCTGGTAGTGCCCCACCGCACCGCTGAGAACCGCCGGGTGCTCCCCACCCCAACAATCGCCGTATTGATGGTGTGGGTGGTGCTGATGGGTATGCCGAAAGAAGAAGCGAGCAAGATTGCCAGGCTGGCGGAGCTTTCCGCGGCAAAGCCGTGAACTGGTTCGAGACGGGTAATCTTGAAGCCCATCGTCTTGATAATGCGCCAGCCGCCCAGCATCGTCCCCACTCCCATCACTAGACCGCAGAGCAGAATTACCCAGAGGGGCACCGTAAATTCGGGCAGAATCCCGCCAAGCACCAGCGCCAGCGAGAAGATGCCCATAAACTTCTGCCCATCGTTGCTGCCGTGACTGAATGCCATAAAGGCGGCGGATACTATCTGCAATCGGCCGAAATTCCGGCGCATAGAACTCGAGCTGGCACGGGAGAAGATAAGGTAAATCAGATTCATCAGAATAATGCCGAAACCAAAGCCGAGGACCGTGGACATCCCAAG
>JBDRLU010000005.1:0-54881 GCA_043812795.1 Chloroflexota bacterium | reverse complement strand
GTGCTGCAGCCGGCTAATGTCCACAATTTCTTTGAAATGCGGGTAAGAGAAATTCTCTGCAAACCCCACTTTTAATGTGGTAACGAAACCACAATAAGATTCGGACTTGAGAAACGGGAGGTTGTCCTAGATGGCTAAAGTAGCAATCGGCTCACGTACCATTCTTTACCCTCTCCCCGCAGTCCTGGTCGGGGCTAACGTTGACGGGAAGCCGAGCTTCTCGACGTATGCCTGGTGCGGTATCGTCAACAGTACCCCGCCCACGCTTTCGGTCGCTTTCCAGCACCATCGTCATACTTTGAAAGGGGTCAAGCAGAATGGTGTGTTTTCGGTCAATATCCCCTCGGTCGAGCTGGTCAAGGAAACAGATTACTGCGGAATGAAATCGGGGAGAGACACCGATAAAGTCGCCGATTGTAAATTCGATATTTTTTACGGCAAACTGGCCAGTGCCCCGCTAATTGACCAGTGCCCGGTAAACCTAGAATGCCGTACGCTGCACATCCTGAACCTGGGCAGCCACGAGCTGGTGGTGGGGCAAATCGAGGAAGTCCACGTTACGGACTCATGTCTGACCGATGGCGAACCGGATGTCACCAAAATAAAACCTTTCATCTGGGTCGTCCGCCCGACGAACCAATACTGGACGTTCGGCCAGCCGATAGCCAATGCGTTCAACGTCGGGAAGCAGATAAAGGAATAAGAGATTTTAGGAGAGGGGGCAAATCATGGCAGCAGTCGATAAGCTGATAGCCGGTGCCATCGATATGCACGTCCATTTTAATCCTGATTCTTTGCAAGAGCGCCGTCAGGACGCGCTGAAGTTGGCGTATTCGGCCCGCGATTTAGGGATGAGAGCTATCGTGCTGAAGTGTCACGACGGCAATACTACACCGGTGGCGCTGCTGGTGAGCGAACTAGTGCCCGAAGTCCGCACTTTCGGCAGCGTGACGCTGGACAACGAAGTGGGCGGGCTGAACCCGGCGGCGGTGCTCTCGGCGGCCCGGATGGGGGCCAGGGTGGTCTGGATGCCGACCATCACGGCGGCTAATTCCAAGGCGCGAACGGAAAAAACGATGGGTTTTAAGATACCCGGCCCGGCGCAGACCATTCTCGATACACAGGGTAAGCTGCTGCCCGCAGCTAAAGAAATTTTTCAAATCGTCAAGGAATACGATATCGTCCTGGCCAGCGGACACCTATCGCCGAAGGAAACCTTTGCCCTGGCCGAGGAAGCCCAAAAGATTGGCTTCGCCAAGATGGTGGTGACTCATGCCCTGCAATGGCCGCTGGTGGACACCCCCATCAGCGAGGATAACGTCAAGCAGCTTGCTAAAAGCGGGGCATTTATCGAACACTCATTCTGGGGATGGATGCCGACGATAGCTAATGCCGCCGACCCGAAACTGATTGTGGCATCGGTGAAAGCCACCGGCGCCGGACGGTGCATCATGAGCTCCGATTTCGGGCAGATTTACCATCCGCCCGCACCCGAGGGCCTGCGTTTGTTTATCACCACCATGCTACGGAACGGCCTTACCGAGCAAGACATCGAAACGATGGTCAAGACGAACCCGGCGAACCTACTGGGTTTAACCTAACGCTAACGCGTACCAGACTGCTGAAAAAGTCTTCACCTAATTTATTCCTAAATAAACAGCCTTTTGGAACAATACGGCCATGGAAGTAACTTCCGTAGAATGAAGATTGAGGAGAACGAGGTTTAAGCACTAGCACCTCCTGAGAGTGATTTCTGTCTCATTCTACAATACAAGCGCAGTGATTGCTAGCATATGGAGGCTAGTTGTAAATCTTCAGTGTCTCCAACATTAGCTCGAAAGCAGCTTTGTCCGCTTCGCTGATGGCCTCGACAGAATGCGTGCTAATATTCCAGATCAAACCTCTGTGGTCAAAGGATACTGTTTTCACGAAGAAACCTCCCTTCCTATAAGAGAGCTCCTGACCTTGGATTCCTGCGATTGTCACGGTCCTTTGTTCCAAGGACCCAAGGGGCCCGTTGGATAGCGTACGTTTTTGTAGAGCTGCGGCATTAGGTTCTTCTTTTGTAGGTTCTATTAGGTAAAATGTAATAAGCCGATAGTCCGCTTCCCCATTGTCCTGCAAAAATAATTCAGCTTTCTTAAATGGAGTACCGTCTTCGGAGATTACGGTCTCTACTTGAGAATGCACAAGCGTGTACCCAGCCGGATATTTAAACGAAAAATGAATCTCATCTTCATTCAGAGTGAACGTCTTGTAATCATTATCTCGGCAGGAACTGGTTATGCCGCTAAATAATACGAGTAACGTTATTGAGAAGAAAAGACATCTCTTAATCACGATTTTCTACCTATCTGCTCTTGTTGGGTGAAAACTTTGACCATAATAATGTCTCAGGTTTGCGTAGGAGTAGCTTAATAGTCAAAGGGGTTGTAACCCAGGTCTCCCCACACGTCAATAATTATGTCGTCCATAAGAATGAAACCTCCCCCAAGGCTAAAAATATCATCTCCGTAGATGACCCCTCCGGGATAAATACTGGAGACAATATCCCATGCCGAATAAGGTCCTCTGTCGCTGGCGAACCTTTGTTCCCCAGGAAGCCTAGGAAAAACAGCCGCGCTGTAATAGCGTGGCTTTATTCCAGCATTTATGAGGTCTACCTCCGATGGGAACGGCCCGAGACCCAGTACTATGTTAATCCACTCTTCATTCTGGGAAATTCCCAGCATAATATTTGCTCGTGCCTGGCGTCTGCACGCTACCCATTCTTCCAGCCATGAATGGCCTTCATTTCCTTCCCACGCATGGGTCGTTTCGTGAAAATAAACACTAACTATGTTCCTCCATCCAAGATCAATTGTTTGCTGGGTAATGAAAATTCGCTGACCCTCGCCCATGCTACCTTCCACCCTATTCTTCGCGTATGAGGGGTCGGCAGTAGTTATAAAGATGTCATCTGGAGACAGCATCAGAAGGTCTGCAACGTCGGGACACAACGATTCGAAATACTGCCAAGCTTCCAAAAGATCAGTGAAATTTGGGTCACCTGTATTAAAGAGTATCTTATTTCCGCTTGGGTCTCTATATCTCAGCGGGTTATTAATTACGTAAGAGTATCGGTTTAGTGTCTGAGGATTGGTAGGCTTCTGAACTATTGTATCTGGAGAAATAAACCTTCCAATCGTTGGGTCGTAGTACCTGGCGCCGTAATAATAAAGCCCGGTATCATCCAGTCTTTGACCGGTAAAGAGCTTATCCGTGCCTAAAGTACCCTGACTATTTCGGCAATCTCCATAAGGATAGTACTTTATCGTCCCCACCCTGCGGCTCCAATGGTTTTAGAAATTGGTCTGATGTGGCGGGGCAATGGTAATGTGCGTGAACGACGAGTCCTTCGTGGCCCCGTGCCAGTGTTTTTCTCCCGCCGGAAAATGGATGAGCATCCCCGGCGTGACCACTATCTCTTCCTTTTCCGTGGCGACGATTCCCTTGCCTGCGGTAACGTACAGTAACTGCTCCGTGGTGTGGGTGTGGAAAACGTTGCGGGCGCCCGGGCTGAAGGTGACCACGCCAACCCCGATTTCCTTCGACGTTTCCGGGCCAATCAGCGGCGTCGAAAGTACTTTCCCTCCGGTGAACAGCGGCTCGTTGGTGACTTCCCTCGCCTGAATATCGTTACCTTTGATAATCTTCATTGCTGGACTACCTCCTGATTTTGGATTTTTCCTGAAATAAAAACTGGCTAAGGCAGGTTACTTCTTATTTTTCCTGGCTTCTTCCTCTAACTCGGCTTCGGGAATGCGGACTTCGACGCCGGCACGCTCTTCCTGGACCATCATGGCACTGCGCGAGTCTTTGTCGCCCCAGCCCTTGTTCACCGCCGTCATCATTTCCTGGAGGGCCAGGTTGCTCATGGCCATCGGAACGTTAAGCTCGCGCCCTAGCGAGGTAGCCAGTGATACGTCCTTGAAAGCCAGCCGCAGGGCAAACTGGGGAGGTTCGAAACGTCCCCGGAAAAGGGTGTCCGGCAGGACGCGGTTGAGCAGGTTGCCCTGCCCGTAGGCCCCGTCTCTCAACGTACGCCATAACGTCCTGGGATTAACCCCGGCCTTGACGCCCAGTGTCAGGCACTCGGCAATGACGGCCTGTGCCCCGTAGAAGACGCAGTTGTGCATGAGCTTGCAGATACTGCCGCAACCAATCGCCCCGGTATAAGTTATCTTGTCACCGATGGCCTTCAATACGGGCAGGTATTGCTGGAAGATTTCCTCGTCTCCACCCACCATCAGCGCCAGCGTACCGGCCTTTGCTCCGGCCGGCCCGCCGCTTACCGGCGCATCCATCATGCGGGCGCCTTTTTCCTTAAATTTTTCATAAACGCGGCGCACCAGCGTCGGCGAATTGCTCGTCAGGTCGATATACACCGCGCCGGGGCGTATTCCTTCGATGATACCGCTTTTACCGAGGGCTACTGCCTCCACTTCCACCGGCCCGGGTAAGGACGTGAAAATTACGTCGCTGGCTTTAGCCACCGCTTCCGGCGTATCCGCCCAGACAGCGCCGGCGTCCAAAAAGGGCTTGGCTGCTTCACGGCGCACATCATTGACCGTAAGATGGTATCCTGCTTTAAGGAGATTGTCGGCCATCCCGCTCCCCATCACCCCGAGTCCGATGAAACCGATATTCATGGTGCACCTCACTTTCCCGATTCAACCGCTAAGCCAATCTATTATACCTCTCGCTTCTTGTCAACTGGAATGTGAGATAGGACCAGTCTTTATGTTTGGTGATATTGCTAATTTGGGTTCTGTTAGTTTATGGGTGGCATTTCCTAAAAGTCCGACCTCTCTCCTGGTAGGAGAGGGGAAATAAGAAATAAGTCCCGAAGCGTCGGGACTTCTAACAACACCTTGAAAACCATTCCGGCGGAAGCCGGAATCCAGAACTTATCGAAAGGTATGAGCGGGAACACCCTCAGAATCAAAGGGTAACGGTATCCAACTTTATGTTAATAAAAATTTGTGTTAAAATGAGTATATCAATTCAACTTTTACTTTTCCCTAACCAATACCGCACCGGGGAGGCAGACGGATAAAGGATGGAAGTGGTGAAGACCAAAGCGCAAGCAATCATCGACAATGTTGAGCAGGTAATTATCGGCAAGAGGGATGTGGTCGAACTGGCCGTTATTGCCCTGATGAGCCGGGGGCATTTGCTGATTGAAGACGCGCCCGGCGTCGGCAAGACCATGCTCGCCCGCAGTCTCGCCAAATCTCTGGACTGTACCTTCAAACGAATCCAGTTTACTCCGGACATGTTACCCAGCGATATTACCGGTGTCTCGGTATATAACCAGAAAACCGGCGATTTCGAATACCGCCCGGGGCCGATAGTGGCGCAGATTGTTCTGGCCGACGAAATCAACCGGGCCACGCCGAAGGTACAGTCGGCCCTGCTGGAATGTATGGAAGAGGGGCAAATAACCGTGGATGGTATCACTCATAAAATGCCCGCTCCCTTCCATGTCCTGGCCACCCAGAACCCGATTGAATACGAAGGGACTTTCCCTCTCCCGGAAACGCAGCTGGATAGATTTCTGATGCGTATCAGCCTCGGCTATCCATCGGCGGCCGAAGAAATGACGATCATGGACCACCAGCAGCATTCCCACCCTATCGAGAAACTGCAACCGGTAGTTAGTGGTCCGGATGTCGAAGCCCTGCAGTCCGCGGTAAGAGAGGTCTATGTCGATGACCTGGTCAAGGAATACATCGCCAAACTCGTCGGGGCAACCCGCGGCCATCCGTCCATCTTTCTCGGCGCCTCGCCTCGCGGCTCCCTGGCTCTCTATCGTACCGCTCAGGCCAGGGCGCTGATTCACGAGCGGGACTACGTCCTGCCCGACGATGTTAAAGCCCTCGCCGAGCCGACACTCGCCCACCGGCTGGTCCCTCGCCTGGATGATGCCTCTCATGACCGAAACGGGCGGGATATCATTACCCGGTTGCTCGAGTCTATCCCGGTCCCCGGCGCGGTAAACAGGTAAGGAACAAAGTTATCTGTCCGTAGGCCGTCGTGGTGGAGTATGCTGATGAACACCCGCAAGATAATCATAGTTTCGGTACCATTGCTTCTCCTCGCGCTGGGGCTACTTATTAGTTCGATGCTACTACTACGTCTGGCTCTCCTTGTCGTACTGGTCATTACGTTCAGCTACCTGTGGGTCAGATTCGGCCCGCGCCGGCTCGGTGCCCATATCGCCCTACCGCCAGAGCACTTGCAGGCCGGTGATTGTTTCCAGCGGAAGGTAGTTATTACTAACGCCGATAAGCTGCCGTTTCTGTGGCTCATATTACAGGACAACACTGATTTACTGGAACATCAGGATAAGATGGTCAATATTCCCGGAAGAAGCTCCTATTCGTGGAATGCTGACTTCTCGTGTCATAAAAGAGGTTCTTATCACCTTGGCCCGGTGACCTTGACGGCTACCGACCCCTTCGGTATCTTCACGTACCAGCGTACTCTGGGAGAAACACAGGAAATCATTGTTTACCCGGCGACTATTGACCTGCCTCACCTGAAATTCAGTTCCTTCAGAGACTTCGGTAACGGGTCCGGCTACCAGTCAGTCAGCCATCTCAGTCCCAATGCTTCCGGCGTACGTGAGTTTGCCAGTGGCGATAGTTTGCATCACATTCATTGGCCG
Source organism: Chloroflexota bacterium (assembly GCA_043812795.1). Taxonomy (GTDB): domain Bacteria; phylum Chloroflexota; class Dehalococcoidia; order Dehalococcoidales; family UBA2162; genus JBDRLU01. The sequence continues at coordinate 48,169 of JBDRLU010000005.1, read as the reverse complement.
AGCACGGCCCGCATCGGCAAACTGATGGTCAAGATGTTCGATACCGACCGTTCCTTTAATGCTTCCCGAACTGTCTGGATACTCCTCGACATGAATAAAGAATCTCATTTCGACCGTGACGGGGATGCCAGTGAAGAATACGCTGTTACAGTTGCTGCCTCGGTGGCGCAAAAATGTGTTCAAAAAGGGATGAAAGTGGGTATGATTGCTTCAGGTGAGAGCTGCTCCCCGGTAATGCCCCGGGGCGGAGAAGAGCACCTGTGGCAGTTGTTACAGACCACGGCCTTGATGAAGACCGAGGCGAAGGTAAGGCTGAGTGAAACAGCTTCCCGGCACGCGGATATTTTCCGGCATAACCCTCTGGCGGTTATGGTTGCCACATCAGCGACACCGAACCTGATGGAGACTATCCACCGGCTCAGAAATCGCGTTGGTGCCATATTAGTCGTCCTCCTTGATATTAGAAGCTGGGGAGGACGCCCGCTTTCGACTGATATGGTGCGGGCGCTCACCTTATGCGGTGCCCAGGTCTATACCGTCAGAAAGGGTGACGACCTGGCTAAAGTACTCGATAGCCAAATCCATGCTCATTTGTTGTCGGTTTGAGGATGACCCATGGAACAAATAAAAATAATAAGTGGCAAAATAGTCATTCCTTTCCGGCGGGCAATAAGCCGATTCAGCTTCAGCAATTTCCTTACCCTGGTCTGTGCCGGGTTGGGGTTCCTGACATTGGCGGTGGCGGTCTGGTCGGTAGAAAAAGCTAGCTGGATTACTCCACAGCCTTCATTAATCACGGCGCTGGTGCTAGCCACCGTAGCGGGTATTCTTCTGGCAAATACCGGCCTCCCCAAGAAAGTAACGATAGCGCTGATGCTGACCTTTGGCCTAGCTATCGTGTTCTGGCAGACAGTCCGACTTTTTACGGCTACCAACGACTCTTCATCATTCCAACTCTGGTGGCAGGCCGTAAGTGATTCCCGTCCCAGCGAAGGGACCGTGTTCTTTGCCATATTCCTTGTCTTCGTCACCTGGCTTATCGGATTTATTTCAGTCTGGTTCATCGTACGTCAGCAGAACGCCTGGGTAACCATCGCCTCAGGTACGGTAATGCTCCTGGTCAACCTGAGTAATCTTCCCCGCGAGGACTATTATTTCTTTGCCCTCTACTTTCTAGCTGCCATCGTTTTACTCGGTATCGCCCACCTGGCCAGGAAGAGCCACCGTCTCACCGATTGGGCGGATACAAGCATCCGCCGGGGATTAGGCTATTCTTTTATGTCCCTGGCCGGAATTGCGGTAATAACTGTTGGCATCGTCCATTTCATGCCTGTCCCACCTCTTGATAATATCGGATTGAAGATAAATGCTGCCCCCTTTAGCGGTGCGAGAATGGAAAAAATCTGGTTCAATATCTTTCATAGTGTCCCGTCCAAATGGGCTGTAGTCAAGAGCGAAACGCAGGAAGAGCTTTTGTTCAAAGACCGTATTACCGGCAGCACCAGAATTAATTTCCTGATAAGCGGGGCAAGCTCCGAATACTGGCCTATCTGGCGCTACGATAGGTATGAGCCATGGGGCTGGGTAAGTACGGCTGAGCCGGCCCAGGCCCTGAGTGCCGGTGTCCCCCTTCCTTATCCCGAAAAATCATCGGAGAGCGCCCCGATAGCTTATACGGTGGACAACAGGTTAAAGACTGACGTTGTTCTCTCAAGAGGTGAAGTTATTTCGGCCAGTATTCCGGTCAGATTGCAGACCTTCTCTGAGGGAGCCGATATTTCATCTCAAGGTGAGGCTCCGCCTGATATTGCGGCGATAGCTTCCACTCAATTGATACGTCCTTATCAGAAGTATCGGGTTATCGCTAATGTTGCCACTGCCACTCCGGAGGAACTGGCCGGTGCCGGTGAAGAATATCCTGCCTGGGTAAGAAGCCGTTACCTACAATTACCTGATAACTTACCGGATCGTGTTTGGATTTTGGGCCTTGAAATTACCTCCCGGGCAAAGACCCCTTATGATAAGGTGGTAGCTATTCAGGATTACTTGAAGACTTACTGGTACGACGAGAGGGCACAACCACCACCGGACGGAAGGGATGGAGTTGACTACTTCTTGTTCGGCTCACGGCGGGGATTCTGTGTGCACTTTGCTTCAGCCATGGCTATCTTGTTACGCTCCAGCGATGTGCCGGCCAGACTGAGTACCGGCTATCTTAGTCGGGAGGTAGACAAAGCTACTGGCAATTATGTTATCCGCGCCCGTGACTATCATAGCCGGATAGAAGTGTATTTCCCGGAATACGGTTGGATTGAGTTTGAGGCGACACCGCGTGGTGTTTCGCTGGACGATGGTGATTTTGCTGCCAGCTCTGGCTATTACCCTCCGGCTCCCGAAGATGAGGGGTATCCGCTGTGGATGCTCGACGGGGAGTTCGACCCTGCTGCGGGCGGGGCAACCAGGAGCGTATCCCGCGCGCCAACCTTACCCTGGCCCTACATTTATCTGTTCAGTTTTATTTTCATGCTTGCCGTGGCTACCTTCATGGCACGGGAATATATTAATCGGTGGCTGGGTAAGCTCGAGAGAGTGCAGACAGCTGTGCAGGCTTACGACCGGATGTGCTACTTGGCCCATCGCAGTAATTCCGGGCCGGGCGATTTTGAGACACCATCGGAATACGGCCGTCGCCTGAGCGGTTATCTTCCTTTGCACCAGGAAGCTATCGATACGATAGTCGTATCATATTTGGGCACGCAATACGGCCCGAGAAAAGTGCTCGAAAACAAGGACACCATCAAGCTTCAAAAAGCATGGGTGGAATTATGTCCGGCCCTTTTCAAATACATGCTCCGCTTGAAGAAATGGTCTCCGGTAAGGCTCCTGATGCACTTTTCAGTATAGAATTCAATCGTCCTTTGCGTGATGAGAGAGACTTATCAACCTCTAAGCCTGTTTAAAATTACCTCATCTTCCCCCGGAATTTCAAATAATGCTAGAATGAGTTAAAGGTAAAAGTAGGTGCCATCGAACCTGATTGTACTTCGAGGAGGGGAGAAATGCTGAAGAATATCTTTCGGGGACTGGGTATCTGTCTGCTGGTGGTATTGCTGGTGGCTGTCGTTGCGTCACCTGTCCTGGCTTTTGATGGCCGTACCGGAGACACTGTGACCGTCCCGAGCGGAGAAGTAGTCGAAGGAGACCTCTATGTCGCCGGCGGAAACATCATAATTGATGGCACGGTAAATGGCGATGTCTTCGGCGCCGGCCAGTCGCTGGCCATCAATGGAGCGGTCAACGGCGGTGTTACTTTTGCCGGTCAGACTATCACGCTAAACGGAGACATCAGCCATGGCGCCAGGTTAGCGGGAACATCGATTACTCTCAACGGCAACGTCGGACGCGACCTGTTGGTGGCCGGTTCCGAGGTAACGACCAACAGCCAGAGCACGATAGTCGGTGACCTAATCCTGGCCACCAATATGGCGTTTATTAGAGGTCGAGTGAACGGCAATATCAAGGGCGGTGCCGGTTCAGTCATTCTTGCTGATGGAGTGGGAGGAAATATTCAACTTGCTGTCGATAGGCTGACCGTTACCTCTACGGCCAGTATTCAGGGTAATCTAATCTACACCAGCGAAAACGAAGCTAGTATCCAGTCCGGAGCCAGCATATTCGGTACAACCACCCACAAACTGCCAGAGGCGAGGAAATCGGCAAAGGCATTCTACCCGGTGCTGGCTGGCATTGCCGTGGTATGGCAGATATTAGGCTTTCTGATGATACTGGTTGTCGGCATTGTTATTATCCTCATCGCCTCGCGAAGAGTTACGTTGATGGCCGACTCGATACAGGCTAAACCATGGCAGAGCCTCGGCTGGGGTACGGTAATCCTTATTGTCACGCCGATAGCTGCCGTTATCGTCATGATAACTGTCATCGGTTTACCGGTCGGGCTGATATCCCTGGCATTGTATGGTATCGCCCTTTCCCTGAGTCAGGTTCCGGTAGCCTCACTTATTGGGCGGCTGATTATCAAACAGAACCGGAAAATAGAGTCCAAAGCCCTGATGATAGGGGCGCTGGCGCTTGGCCTGCTTATTCTGTTTCTCCTGGGGTTGATTCCCTATATCGGCTGGATAGTCGGCTTGCTCACCATTGTCTTCGGGCTGGGGAGTCTGGTGACGGCAATGAGAAGAACGGAAGGTACGTCACCGGGATAAAAACCTGCGCTTGGGCACGGACGCTATTGACCTTATGCGTCTTCTTAGCGGGGCTGGCTTACCCGTATCACTGAGGCCCAGCCCCGCTGATGGCATTGCGGGCACCTGACGTATTTATGAAGAAAGAAGTTGGGGCCCAGATAGTCCAGCCAGCTCGATAACTGGAATTCAGCGTGACAATGGGGACATTTGTAACCGAGATTTTTCCTTTGCCATACGATTATACGGAAAATTACCCAAGCGATTACGATGAAAATAAGTAAATAGTACTTTTCCATATTCAGAAAAAAATTATACCATACAAGAGGATTAGACTACGCATTGAGTAGAGGTTAGTCAGTATGGAAAATAAACACGTCAAAGAAATAGAAGAAGCTATTGCCGAGCTTAAAGCCAGGTGGCCGGCACATTCCGTCCCGCCGAAGATGTGGCAGGAATTAGAGGAACTGGAAGAAAAGCTCGAACGGGCGAAAGCTGAGCCAGATACCGATAAACAGTAAAAGAGAGTGACTGGTTTTGGGTCAGATTAATCTTTAATCTGGTGTTATTCGACGGTCACGTTTAGCGTCAGCGTCCATTCATCTTTCTCGCCGCCTTCCCACGGTCGGCTGTAGCTCATTTTTATCGTAGCTGTGCCCGGTTGTTGTGGGTCGAAGACCCAGACATCTTTCCCGGGAGCGCCTACGACTTGGCTATCGGCTTGAGGCGCTACGAAGTTATGCGATTGTTCGGTAACCACCGAGGGGTTGCTTATTTCGGCTTCTTCCCAGGTGAAACCGGTGGTCGGGTTAGCTCCCAGACTGACAATCAGCGAGCCGGGGCGGATGAGAACGACGTCTCTGGTAAGATGATTTTGTGCCATGAAATCATCTACAGAAATTTCGATTGTTTTCGCTTCCTGCCCTCCATTCAGAGGAGGCATCGGGGGAGTCGCCGGTTCCGTTTTGGTGCAGCCTAAGGCCAGTGTGGAAATAAACAACGCAGCAATTACCCCGAAGATAAGAGCCTTTTTCATAACTTGTTGACCTCCTCATTTGGGCCTTGGTTACTTTCACATTGTATAACGGACGGCGACATAAAAAGTTAGGGCTGATTGTAAAAATTATCTGAAGAAGGACCCGGTAAAGGCATACTAACCGTTTTCTTCCTCACCCTTTAGTATTTCGATGCCTTCTCTCGCTAAAAACACTACTATCACGAGACCGACGATGGGGTCGGCCTGCCAGAAACCGAAGAGATAGTTACTCCCCAGTCCGATGAGTAAAGCCAGAGAAAGAAAGGCACAGGCCAGTGTTTCTTTGGAATCGGCGATCAGGCTTTTGCTGTTTATCGTCTTGCCGGTCTTATATTTTACATAATAAAGAACCGGCATGATGATGATAGAGACAAGGGCAATAATTATCCCCAGAAGGCTCGGCTGCGAGACCTCGTTAGTCACCAGTTTAGCGATTGACTCGTATAAGATGTAAGCCGCCAGTACCAGAAAAGTATAGCCGACTAACTTTTCCGCCCTTGCCTCGATTCTTTCTTCCTGCTCCCCGGACATTTCCCTGTGCTTGCCGAAGCGCCATATCATAATCCCCGCCGATAGCGATTCGACCAGACTATCCAGTCCGAACCCGATTAAGGAGATATTATTTGAAATGGCGCCGGCGAAAACCGAAAGGGCAAACTCGATAACGTTATAACCCACGGTGAAGTAGGAAAGCGCCAGAGCCCGCTTGTGTAGCTTGTGCCTTTGAATGGACATTCCGTCCCATATTCTACCAGATTGGGGATTAGTGCGTGTGATTCCTCTGGTTTACCCGGGAATAAGCATAAATACGCAGTTTCCCTTGTCCTTAAGCAGGTAAATCGGCTAATTCCGACTTAAAATTGTCGGCGCTTAACCGCATGTCATAACAGGTTTAAGAGCGGATGTCCCTCCTCATGCCTCCCTGCTATTATGAAGGTGGATGTAGAGAGAAGATACTAAAAGGAGGTATGAAGATGGAAAAGACGATGAAGACCGCAATAGGGATTGGTAAGGTTCTCCTGGCATTACTGGCCGGTATTTTCATGCCTATCCTGATTTGGGTGGCTTTCGGGGTAGCGGTGAATCAGAAACTGCATCAGTGGAGCGCTCAGCGAAAGCCTGTACCCGCCACCGGTGACGCGCTGGAAATTAAATAGACGGACACAACCGATAAGCAATAGTAAGAGAATATCTGGCGGAGAGGAGATAAAAATGAAAACGGCAAAAAAGATTTTAAAGGGAACGGGTAAAGTTATCCTGGCACTAATGGGTGGCATCCTTATGCCGGTCTTAATTTGGGTGGCCTTCGGTGTGGCAATGAGTCAGAAGTTGAGGAGTGCTCAGCGAAAGACTGTGCCTACCATCGGGCAGATACTGGAAACGGCCAGTCTATCGGCCGGTGACGAGGCGAACGGAGGAAGACGGTAATCTTTCCGGTGAGTACCGTGCCGCCGAAGAAATAGGCCGAGTATCTACAAGAATAAATAAGAGGTGTTTCGTAGAGAGACACCTCTATTATTATTATTTTGATTCACAAGTAGAATTAAATATCAACCTTAAAGTAAAGCGGTCGCTGTCATATCCTAGTTTTTAGTGAAGCCAGCCGGAAGTGTGGTTTAATATGAAAGTAATAAAGTTGAAATTAAGAAGCGAGGTGTTCACGTGATTGAATTACCTGAAGCTATAAACATTACAGGCCAGATTAACGATACCGTTTACGGGAAGCGGATTTCCAGCGTAATATCAGCTCACACCCCTCACAAATTAGTCTGGTACTACGGAGAACCAGCAAAATATTCTGATATTCTTGTCGGCAGGACCGTCGGGAAAGCCACTGCCTTTGGTAGCATGGTGGAAATCAAGGCTGAAAACGCTAATATTTTGTTAGGGGAGGGGGCAGCAATCAGGTTTCATCGTGAAAGTGAACCACGTCCAACTAAGCACCAGCTTCTAATCGAATTTGACGACCACTCGGCTCTAAGCGTCTCGATTCAAATGTATGGCGGAATAGGGAGTTTCCTTGAGGGTAAACTGGATAACCTATACTACAAAGCGGCAAAAGAAAAACCCTCTCCATTATCCACGGCGTTTGATAAAGTCTATTTTAATGGCATCATCTCCGCACAGGAGGTCCAAAAATTAAGTTTAAAGGCTTTACTGGCTACCGAACAGAGAATTCCTGGACTGGGTAATGGTGTTTTACAGGATATCTTATTCAACGCAAAAATGCACCCGAAGAAAAAGGTTAATACACTTCCTGAAAAAGATAAAGCAGTCTTGTTCAGTTCTGTAGTAGGCACTCTCTCCGTAATGGCTGCACAAAGGGGCAGGGATACTGAATTGGATTTGTTTGGCCATCCCGGCAGTTATGAGACCATACTGTGTAGAAATACAGTAAATAAGCCCTGTCCGGTCTGCGGGACGATAATCAAAAAAGAAGCCTATATGGGCGGCAGTATCTATTATTGCGAGAAGTGCCAAAGGTTATGAAAATATTCCAGCCGCTGCCGCGAAGAGCTTGTTTTAATTAATATTGACCATGGTATCATCTGTCGAACCAGGAAATGTTCGCCGCCGGTGGGTCAAAGCAGCGGTGACTGGGGTTGGAGACATTCCTTTTTAGTTTAGCGCGTGCGTTGATAGTACTTGCTGGGAGAAGTCAAGGGGGATAGTGATGCAGGTTTTAGCTGTAACAATCAAAGCTTCACTTTGACAAACGGAAAGGGTATAATCTAACTAATCAGGAGTGGGACTATGCTGCCGCGGAGAATATTAAAGTGCTGGGAAGTGATAAGATGAAGGACTTCAAAGAGGTGGTAAAACTGAAAATAGTTCCAACTACATTCGTTTTCCGTTGTACCTTGTGTGGTTATGAGATAACCGAGTACGACCGGCACTTCGGATTAATTAAAATGAATGAGCACATAATCTCAAACCACTCTACCGAAGTAAATTCATTGGATAAGGAAGACCTATACTCCAGAAAGCCAGAAATAGCATTAGATAAATTTTGAGTTCAGATTTAACCGAAATAGCAATAAAAACTAAACGGCAGCGAGTGGATTCGAACCAGTGGCAAAGGGGTAGCTACCTTGAAGACACGAGCTGTATAATGCCGATAACTATGGCTCCTAATACTCCAGCCAGGAAAGTTACCGGGAGAACAAAGAAAACCAGAATATAGGTAATAGGCTCAGTAGGGAAGAAACGAACTAGCAGGTCATGTAGATACAGGCTGATGGGCCAGCCTAATGCCGAAGCTCCCGCCGTTATCAGAAAGTCCCTCAGTACTCTGCTCATTCTTGTTATCATCGCTAATATTACCAGTGATACTCCGAGCACTCCCAGGTGTATGACATAATTGCTTAAATCCCCGGGTATTTGTAGGAGTCCCCTTAGCGGAGATATTATGATGAGCACGAGACCAAACATGATTCCCAGCAGTGCCCAGCAAGCAATTATGCGAATTTTTACCATTGAAGGTTCTCCTCCATATTATGCTACGAATATTTATCCTTTTTTAGAACAAATGAGGCAATAACGCAAGGAAAGTCCTTCAGAAGTTACATAGGAAAAACAAAAAACGATAGCAAGTGGATTCGGGCCACTGGCCAAGGGCTTAGTTAGGCGCACTCCTTGCAGGCGGCATAGATATTACCGAACAGCTTCTCTATCTTGTCCGTTGGTGTTGAAGCAAAGGCAATACGAAACAAGTTCTTTTCGCTGGAGCAGACCACGCCGGTGCTGTATTTATTGAGCAGGACCTCCCAGACTTTATCTGCGTCCAGTCCTTTTAGCCTGACGCACATGAAGTACCCTGAGTTGAACGGCAGTGCTTCAAAGTACTTCCCGTACTCGGCGTGCGCCCCCAGCACCTCCTTAACCTTCAGGTAGCGCTCCTTCATCTTAAGCTTGTTGTGCTCCTTTTCTTTCTCGTGCTCGGGTGATTTCAAGGCGGCCAGAAAAATAGACTGCGCCGGGTGTGACGAGTTCGATATGTTGCCTCTCACTACCCCGGCCGTCTTGTCCTCGAGGGCGCGGTACAGGTCTCGGCTACCGTTCTTGATGCCGTAGGTAACGAATCCCACCCGTAAGCCCCAGGAGTACTCTTCCTTGGTGATGCCGTCAACCTTAATAGCCAGTAAGTTCTCATGGCATTTGGCCAGCTCGGAGAAAAGCGATTCAGTGAAAATATCTTCTTCAAAAGCAAGCCCGAAATAGGAGTCATCCAAGATAACAACTAATTTATTACCAGCCCGGGCGGCTTCGCCTAAAACGCTTATTATCTCTCGGCCGGCGGACTTGGTTGGTGTGTAACCGGAGGGATTATTCGGGAAATTCAGCAGCACTACCTTCTTGCCGGGACGCCCGGTATTGATAGTTTCCCGGAATGAATCGATATCAAAAAGCCGGTCCTTGAAGAAGTTAAAGAATTTGAATTCAGTGCCGTAGGCGAGGGTGTACACCAGGTCATAGTTTTCCCAATATAAGTCGGCAATTAAAATTTTATCCCTCTCCTCGGTGAACATGTAGCCCACCACACTCAAACCATTGGTGACGCCGCAGGTCACGACCGGCAGACTAACCTCGGTCTCACCCAGAGACGGGTTCTTTGTCCTGATAAGTTGCAGCCATTTGTCCCGCAGGGGTTTGATACCCTCGCTGGGAGCGTATGGAAAAGCATTTCTAGTATCTAAGTCCAGGCCGCGGGCAATACTGGGCAGGACCATCGGACTGCCATCGTCTTCATAGGCAGTGCCGATGGTGGCGTTTATCTCTTTATCTTTAGCAGCGGCGCCCTGTGCCAGTATTCCTTTCCGGGGGAAATAAATTGCCTTCCCTTTACTTGAAAGCAAATCGTAAACAACGGGATTTTGGGCCTTTATTATGCCGTTGAGCTCCTCAGCTTCTGAATTCGTCACTGGCATTGTCAGTCCTCCAGATGAAACTGTGTTAAACCATTATACTGTAATAGCGGGTGAAAAGAATAGTATATTCTTAGGGTAGATAAAGGCGGTTTCCCATCTCTTCCAGGTGCGTGCGAGTGTAGTCCGAATCTGGAGAAGGTCAATAGGGATGTGATACCCAAAAGTTGAACCGACCCGTTACTAAACCCAATAAGCTACTGATAATCTTTTAGCAAGTTGTAACTATTTCGTTACTTCAAGGGGGTAGAACTTCACCTTTTCTTAACCTCAATAGAGTAATATAGCTACGCTTAATAGGTATGCGGAAATATCAGGCAAGCAATAATCAGTGGCGGTGAAATAAATGCGCAAATGGAAGCTTAAGGGTTGCCCTCGATGTAAGGGCGACCTACTTATCGAGATAGTGGACAAAGTATGGGCAGAATATTGCCTCCAATGTAGCTACCGACAGGACTTAAAAGTTGTTGCAGAGGCCAATAGCTGTAAAGCACGTCCACCTCAAGCTAATCGGCTGACTCCCGTAGAAGATTAGCGGAGTTGTCCTATAAGATAGTGGCTTTCGGATGGCCACACTCTCTCAAACAAAAAATGGTGGCAGCGAGTAGATTCGGACCAGTAACCGAGTGTAAAATACGGCAAAAGCATGATTTCAGGTAGTATTAGTTACTATGACTTATCATTTTAAGAGTGTATAATATGAGATGGTCGATCGTATAGCATAAAAGCGAATGTATTATGAAACAGTCAAGGAGGTTTTAAACTTCCATCTGTAAATGGGAACTTGGTTAGCAATGAGCCAAATATAGTAATAGATGGGGGAAAGGCAGTTTTTTGAAAAGGTTGACAATCTTGCTGAAAACAAAGGCGAAAAGGGTATCGTTACAATACCTGGCGAATAATGGCAGATTATGAAAGGAGATGAGTATGAAGAAAATACTGGTGGCAATTACCCTTGTATTATGCCTCCTTTTAACGTTTAGTATGCCGCTCGCTGCTGCAAACGGTCCTCCAATGAGTGTAAGTGGAGATATAATATTATCTGAAGAAATAGGCGGAATACTAATAACAGTTTGTGGTGGTACTCCAAATTTTCCTATTCCAGGTACCCCGGCTACAGGGACATTTACCGGCCATATTCTCCGACCGGCAAGCAGTATAGCCTTAGAGGAGTCATGGTTTAGAGTCACTGCCTTTAGCGGTTGGATAATAATAGGTTCGTTAAATTCACCCATAGCCGCTCATTACTATTCTTTTGAAGGCACTATACAAGTATTGGTTCACAATGGCACACAGACAAACCAGCCGGTTATTAGTATTCGCTCTTCCGAGCCGATATTTGTGCCCATCCTTAACGCTTCGGCTTCGAATATCCAGATGGTAGGTTGGGGAAATATTGTTCACGCTAAATAAAAGATAAGTGGTGATTGAATTGCCCCAAATAGTGTGTACTTTTCAAAAATGTGAACCACAATAAACTTTCCATATCCTCACGATTGGGGAATTAAGTAAGGTGATATAAAAAGTAAGGGTACCTGAATTTCGACAGGTACCCTTACCAATCTAGTTGTAAGCACAGATTCCCTACCATTGCGCATGCATCCGAATGACAATAAAGAATAATCTACGTAGGGGGAATAAAAGAAGTGGCAGCGAGTGGGATTGGACCAGTGAGAATGTAAATAACCTTGTGCAACAAGTTTTATGCAGAGGCGAATCACGGTTCGAATCCTCTTAGCTGGAACTGAGGTATCAATGGGTAGAAGTGACAACCGAGGTCATGGTATTGACCGTCGACCGGAGTAAGGAATACAATCAGGTCAGACCACACAGCTCCAAATTGGTAATTCTGGGGGCAGGTCAGTTTGGCCTATCGCCAGGTCTGTGTAAGGGACGTCGGATAAATCATGCGCAAGAAGTTGAGCCGCACGGAATTCGACAGGAAAGTCAAGGTGTGGACCATGATAATTCCTTTGATTACTTGCGTTTTGAGTACCTTGACATCAATAGGGATAGCATATATAACGGCACCCAAAGAATCGGTTATATACAAAATATCCGCCGATGATCAGATTGAGATCAACAAATTGTCAGCGCAAATAAAACTTCTCGGTGATAAGTATTTTCAAACCAGTGATCCAGATGAAAAGGAAAGACTAGACGTACAGTTACTGGTACTTGCTAAGGCAGAAGCTGACCTTATGCGTAAGTATAATCCCAATTACATACCAAGGTGGCCTGTCATGCCACCTGTGATGATGTCTCCAACGATATCCCTATGGCCTGTTGCGGCTTTAGCGATTCTCATATTGACTGTTTTCAGCTACTTTATTACTCGCCGACTCTTGCGAGTCCGTTACCAAGTGGACTGATGTTCAATTGGTGGTAGGAATTAGAGGAACTGAAAGAAAAGCTCGAACACGCGAAGGCTGAGCAAAATACTGATAAAAAGAGTGGCAGCGAGTGGATTTGAACTAGCGACCAATAGATGTTTACCCTTTTATGCAAACGTTTTGAATGGCTTGTTTAAACATGTGCTGCATTAAGAAGTAAATTGTACCTCTCGGTTTGGCTATCTATTGCTTAATTACCCAAAGCTTCAGGTTATCAACTTTGGTGACGATTACCTTCTCGCCTGGCTGAACCACTCCTCCCTCTGATATTGCTGCCCAGAGTTCGCCCTCTATAAAGACTGTTCCGTTCGGATTCAAGACCTCTTTGACTTCAGCAGTCTTTGCTATGAAATCGTCTTTGCTAAGCAAAGCTGGGTGGCGATGCGCTCTTATTCCATAAATAATGGAAATGGCAATGAAAGCAGCGGCAGCAATTGCGACAATAACAATTAACCACGGTTCTACTTGAGCCAAACTTGAATATAGCTGAGATAGTGAATATTTCAAATTGGAAGCCATGATTTCGATGAGCTGCTCTAGCATATTATCCTTCTATGTAAGCGTAGGATCTTGCACTATAACGTTGCTCTCATATTTTTTCAACGAATACATATTATAATATCAAATTATTAATCAAAGTGCGGAACGAGGCCAGATGACTTAAGAAGTATGTGGTATTATCAAGATATTTTCTGATGAAGATAGCATGATACTGAATTAAAATAATAACTGGCAGCGAGTGGATTCGGACCACTGGCCAAGGGCTTATGACTTGTATATTACCCTTTTTCAAGAAAATGAATTAATTCTAAAACATCCGGTAATTCAGTAACAGGATATACCTTTGTAAAAACCACCTTATTGGATTCATCGATAATAATGTTCGCTCTTTCAGAGAAACCATCAGCTTCTCGAAAGACACCGTACATTTTTGCCACCTCTCCATGAGGCCAGAAATCTGCCAGTAATCTGGTCTTTGTTATTCCCATTGATTTAGCCCAAGCCTTATTCGATGGTGCTGAATCAACGCCCAGTCCGAAGGCGATTGTGTCATGATTCTTGAAATGCTCAAAATTTTCTTCTAATAAGAGCATTTGATCATGACAGACTGGAGTCCAAGCTAATGGCCGAAAAGAAAGTATTATCTTCTTCCCCTTGAACCTGCTAAGTTTAACAGTCTTATTATTCTGGTCCTTGAGTGTAAAATCGGGAGCAGTACTTCCTATTGATATCATGATTACCTCCGAGCAACGAAATTGTATTAACCAATCTATACAAGAGAAGGGTTAAACTGTCAATTAATGAATTATAGTGCAAAACAAAAGTGGCAGCGAGTGGATTCGGACCGGTGACAATTATAGTTATATACGCTTTAAGAATGCCTGATTATTAGATATAATCTATCAAGCATGAACACAAATCAGGCCTTGCACTTTAGAAATAGTCAAGAATGGCGTAAATGGCTGGAGGAAAACAGCAATAGCTTTCAAGAAGTGTGGTTAGTACACTACAAGAAACATAGTAGTAAAGTATCTCTAAGTCTTAATGATGCTGTTGAGGAAGCCTTATGTTTTGGCTGGATTGATGGAAAGTTAAAAAGCGTGGATGAGGAGAGGTTTATCCTAAGATACTCGCCTCGGAAAGCTAATAGTGTATGGTCAAAGATAAACAAAGATAAGGCCGAACAACTGATAGCCCAGGGCAGGATGACAGCTTTAGGACTAGTTAAAATTAAAGAGGCGAAGAAGAACGGTTCGTGGGAAGAAGCTTATACTAACAAAAAGAAGGACGAGATTCCTGCCGACCTAGAAGAAGCTTTGTTAGGGAATAAAACTAGTTGGTTAAACTTTCAAAAATTCGCTAATAGTTATCGGAATATGTACATTGGTTGGGTGATTGGTGCCAAAACAGGAGCGACACGCAAGAGACGTGTTGCAGAAGTTGTAAAGCGATCTTTTCTGAATAAGAAGCCCGGAATCGAATAATGGGCAGCGAGTGGATTTGAATAAGTGTCCATTATAGATACGAAGGCTAACAAAAGGAGATGCAAATCATGGCAAATACAAAGACGGATACTCTATGCTGTCCTAGATTCGATCCTGAACCCTGGAACGAAAAGGAACTACTCTGGAAAGACAAGCTTTTTGTGAAAGACACTGTGATGCAGTTCATGCACTCACCGCTGCCAGGGACTTTCAGCAAAACGGTTGGAAGGATGTGGAAGAAGATTGAAGAAGCAGGGGCAAATCCAGATATCAAAGATTTTATCATGCTTGCCACTGAATCATCACCTTGGAGAGGCGAAATATACATCAATGCCACCAAGGAGGTCCCAAACGCTGAAAACGTCAAACTATCGGGCACATATGTCACTAAGGTTTTCGATGGATCGTACAATGAAATACCGAAATGGGTTAAAGAAATGAGTCAGTACGTAAACCAAAAAGGTAAGACGATTAAGAAGTACTATTTCTATTACACGACTTGTCCCAAATGTGCCAAGGTCTATGGCCATAATTACATCGTAGCATTTGCCGAGGTATAGAATATTAGCTTCTCAAAAAAGAATGGCAGCGAGTGGATTCGGACCACTGGCCAAGGGCTTATGAGTCCCCTGCTCTACCACTGAGCTACGCTGCCAACACACCGAATATAACATACCCTAATTTTGAGTGTCAATCAGGCGACCCGTAAGCTGTCAGCGCTCAGCCATCAGTAACTGAAAGCTGATAGCTATTAGCTACTGCGTTTGACGCTACTAAGTCCCTCTGTTAGAATGCAAAGAGTTTTCCCCAATGACATAAGGAGAAAGAGCCTGTTGAAAACATACCAGCTTGCCCCTAATGTGGGCCTCATCGACCCGGCCCCGCCCATCCCCGGCTTCGATAATTTCATCACCTCGTATGTCCTGCATGATAAACAGACCGCTTTAATTGACATCGGCCCGAAATCATCAATCGCTAATATTGTCCCCGGGCTGAGCCAGTTGAATATCGACCCGGACGAAGTAAGCTATATCCTGCTCACTCATATCCACCTCGACCATGCCGGCGGTGTCGGCACGCTCCTGAAAAAGATGCCCAATGCCCAGGTCGTTGTCCATGAAAGGGGAGCGCCGCACCTGATTGACCCGACTCGTTTATGGGAAGACAGCCAGCGCGTCCTGGGGCAGCGGGCGCAAGAGTACGGGGACATGGAACCGGTGGCGCCCGACAAAATTATTGTGGGGCAGGAGGGAATGTTGCTCCATATCGGCAACACCGAGCTGGAGGTGCTGGAGACGCCGGGCCATGCTCCGCACCACATGAGTTTCTTCGACCGGAACGAGGGGCGGCTCTTTCTCGGTGAAATGGGCGGAGTCTATCTCGAAGAAGCCGATTTAATCCGGCCCGCCTGCCCATCGCCCTTCAACCTGGAGCAGAAGTTAGACTCGTTAAACAGGCTCATTAATCTCAAACCAAAAAGCCTTTGCTACGGGCATTTCGGTCAGGCTACGGAACACGTCATCGATAAGCTCCAATTTTACCGGCAGCAATTGATATTGTGGGGCAAAACCATCGCTACTTTTGACGGCAAAGAAGTCAGCCGGAAGGAAATATACGATACTCTCCGGTCGAAGGACAAAATACTTGAGCGACTCGACCGCCTGCCGCCCGACCGGCGCGACCGGGAACTCTACTTTATGGATAACGATATCTCCGGTTTCCTCGGTTATTTCAAAAGGTTCGGCACCGAATATATCTCACAATTGTAAATCTGCACAAACAAACTACGGAGGTGGTTAATGGACGTTGTCACGGCACTCAAAACGAGGAAAAGTATCCGCGGTTTCTTACCCAGGCCGGTACCCCGGGAGACACTGGAAGAAATCCTGAAGATAGCCTGTCGCGCTCCGTCCGGGGCAAACACTCAACCCTGGGAGGTGGCCGTCGTCGGTGGCGAAAAGATGAAAGAACTCAAAGATGCCATTTACCAGGCGGCGAAGTCCGGAGTGGCGGAGATGTCCGATTTCACGCACGGTTATCACGGCCAAAAAGAGCCTTACCTTTCCCGCCAGCGTGAGGTCGGCTTTGGCCTGTACGGCCTTCTGGGTATCAAGCGGGAGGACCGGCAACGGAGAGAAGAGTGGGGACTGCAGGGGCGGAGGTTCTTCGATGCGCCCAACGCACTAGTGCTTTATCTGGATAAAGACCTGGGGCCACTGACGGTGTTCGATGTCGGTTTATTCGCCCAGTCCATCACGCTCACGGCATTGACTTTTGGGCTGGGTACCTGCATTTTAGCTTCGGTGGCCAGGTTCCCCAACATCATCCGCGGTATGCTGGGTATCCCTCCGGAGAAAAAGATCGTCTGCGGAATTGCCATCGGCTATCCGGACGATGCCCACCCGGCCAATAAGCTGGAAAGCACGAGGGCACCGTTATCCGAATTTACCAAGTGGTACGGATTCTAAGAAAACTACTTTAGGTTCCGGTAGTAATCCAGCACCTTGCGTGCCGTTCTCGCCGCTCGGTCGACGGTGGGGTAAACCGGGATACCGGCGGGTATTAGCTTAGCCCGGACCTGACTCAGACTCTTCCAGCGCCAGTGATTATAGTTTTCGGTATTGGTGCTTTTTTCTCCAGCTACCACCAGCAACGGTTTCTTACTCTTCTTTTTTAGGCTAAGGCAAACTTTAATCTCTTCGCGGCGGCGCCGCATCATTTCGTCCTTCTGGAACGGTGCATCTTCGTTAACCAGTAAGATAATAAGGTCGAAGTTTTTATTTTTGGCCATCATCTGGAGTAAATCGATACCGCTGACCCCCGACCCACCCATAATCGAAACATCGGCCGGATTGCCAATCCAGTCCCAGATAGAGACGTTTTTGCTTTTCAGTTCCTCTCGTATTTCCGCCGGCAGGGGAATGACCTCCAGTCCGGCTTCCTCGCAGTCATCGGCCGCCAGGACGCTCGGCCCGCCGCCGCCACCGGCCACACCCACCCGTCGGCCTAGAATCGGGGGCGAGAAGTTAAAAGTAACGGCTAAATCGGCCAGCTCATCGAAGGTCCGCGCGGAAACCGCTCCGGCCTGACCCACCGCCGTCTCCCATATCTTCATGGAACCGGCCAGAGCGGCCGTATGGGAGGATGCCGCTCGCATCCCGGATTGTCCCCGTCCGCCTTTAATAATGACTACCGGCTTGACGGGAGTGACACGGCGTAACAGGTCGAAAAACTTCTTGCCGTTCTTCAGCCCTTCGATATACATTAAAATTGTCTTTGTTTCAGGGTCATGGGCAAAGTAGTCGAGATAATCACACTCGTTAAAATCGAGGGCATTCCCGTAGCTGAAGACTTTACTGAACCTTACCCCCCGCATCCCGGCCAGACGCACGAAACCGGTAGCCCCTCCCCCGGACTGGGAAGCGAACCCCACCGCCCCTGACTCCGCCGGAAAATCATAGCCGAAGGAAAGGCCGACCTGCGGATAATAAACGCCTAGGCAGTTCGGGCCGATAAGGCGGATACCCAGCTTCCGGGCCTGCTTCAATATCTGCTGTTCCAGTTCAGCCGCATCCTGCCGTCCGGTCTCGCTGAAACGGGCCGTGAAGAGATGGAGGCACCTGACGCCTTTCTGCGAGCATTCTTCCAATAAGTTCAGTACTTCCG
The DNA here is from genome assembly GCA_043812795.1 of Chloroflexota bacterium. GTDB lineage: Bacteria > Chloroflexota > Dehalococcoidia > Dehalococcoidales > UBA2162 > JBDRLU01. The sequence continues at coordinate 29,962 of JBDRLU010000005.1, read as the reverse complement.
TCGACGGCACGCAGGAAATCACGTAGTCCACCGGGCCGGGAATTTCTTTGACCGTGGGGTAGGCTTTCAGACCCAGCACCTCCGGGTAGCGGGGATGGACGGGATAGATTTTGCCTCCAAAGCCTTGCTCGATGAGATAGCGCGTAAAATTGTAGCCCTGGGCAATCGGGTTAGTCGAAGCGCCGACAATGGCTACCGATTTCGGATGGAGAATGTCTTCCAATGACCACTGCGACATACTTGAACCTCCGTCTCGATATACTCTTCCGCCTGTCTCGAGGAGTGACGCACGACGATAATTCCTTCAGTATATTAAGACAGATGCTGTCTAATAGCAAGTGAGTATGCTATAATCGTTTATTCAATTAATTGACAATGTACAGGAATGTAATATGAAAGTTTCACACCGTTTCGTTGTCATTACCGCCATCTTCATTACCTGTCTCATTGCAGCCAATATCATCGTTGTCAAACCGACCAATCTGGGCGGCATTCCGGCGGCGATTATCATCTTCCCTTTAAGCTACATCGTTGGCGACGTTCTCACGGAAGTCTATGGCTACCGTATGGCACGGAGAGTAATCTGGCTCGGCTTCCTCTGCAACTTGATTGTCGTTATTGCCATCTGGCTGGGACAGCTCATGCCCGCCGCTCCCGGCTGGGGAGGCCAGGCTGCTTACGATAGCATTTTGGGCTTTGCCCCGCGGGCACTGGCCGCCTCACTAATCGCCTACCTGGCCGGCGAACTCAGCAACTCCTTCGTCCTCGCCAAGATGAAAATCAAAACCAAAGGGCGCTGGCTGTGGACAAGGACCATCGGCTCGACGGTGGTCGCTCAGGGACTGGATGCCTTGATTTTTATCCCGCTGGTCTATCTGGGCCGGTTCGATTTATCCTTCATTGCCATTGCCAGCCTCACTCACTGGGCGGCCAAGGTAGGCTACGAGACCGTGGCAACGCCATTGACCTACGCCGTGGTGAACTACTTGAAAAAGAAAGAAGCAATCGATACCTACGATTACGAGACCAACTTCAACCCCTTCCTCATCGCTGACTCAGAATAGGAGAAAGCGGTGAAGGTCAGAGTCCTGGGTGCTCATAACTGCGAATCGAACCGGACAAAGTTTGCCACCATACTCATCGATGATATTATCGCTGTGGATGCAGGAGCAATTACCTCGTGCCTTTCCTTCCGGTCGCAACTTAAACTTAAAGCCGTTTTGCTCACCCATCAGCACTACGACCATATCAAGGATATCCCGGCCCTTGGCATGAACCTGCTCCTCCGTCACGCCACCGTTAACATCTATTCGACCCAAGTAGTGTACGAAGCACTGACCAGGTACTTACTCGATGGCAAGCTTTACCCTAACTTTCTGGAACGTCCACCGGATAATCCCACCTTCAAATTCACCGTGATGGAACCGGGGCAGAGCAAAAGATTTGCCGGATATCGCCTCCGGGCCGTGGCCGTCAGCCATGCCGTCCCGACCGTCGGCTATGAAGTAACCTCCCCCGACGGCAGCACGATTTTCTATACCGGTGATACCGGCTCAGGCCTGGCCGATTGCTGGCGGCGGATATCGCCCCAGGTGCTTTTCATCGAGGTTACTGCCCCGAACCGACGGGAACAATCGGCCCGTGCATCCAAGCACCTGACCCCCAACATGCTGCGGGATGAATTAGTCACTTTCCGGGAAATGAAAGGCTATCTGCCCAGAGTGGTGGTGCTGCACATGAATCCGGACTCGGAAGCCGAGATAAAAGATGAAATCGCCGGAATAGCCGCTGAATTGAACGGCTCCATTACCCTGGGCTATGAGGGAATGCAACTACAGCGTAAGCCGAAGTAGGGCGAAGGGAAATGGATAACCGGAGATTTATTGCCGACGCTAATGTCGGTAAACTGGCGAAATGGCTGCGGATGCTGGGCTATGACACCCGGTTCTTCGATGGTAGCGACGACGCCGAGATGGTAGCTACCGCTCTCGCCGAGAATAGAATTATCCTCACCCGGGATACGCAGTTCATGAAACGGCGGGTAATCGCCAGCGGGCGTCTGACTGCCATTCTACTAACCACCGATAATCCATTTCAGCAAATGCAAGAAGTGATAAAAACGTTCAGTTTACCCTGTCACGCTCGTAATTTTACGCTTTGCCTCGAGTGCAATCAGCCTCTGGAAGAACGGACCAGGGAGCAGGTCAAAGACCGCGTTCCGCCTTACGTTTTCAAGACCCAGAACCAGTACGTCGAATGCCCGCTCTGCCATCGCATTTACTGGAAGGGAACGCACTGGCAGGCCATGACCAGAAAATTAGAGCAGTTTTGTAAAGATGGGACGACAGATTTATCCTAAACCTACGAGGCAAGATTCGGGTACGCACTCCAAAACTCCTTGACCACAATCTCAGCTTACTGTACACTTCAGTAAAAGTTTAGGCGAGGGGTTTTGTGTGAAAATCCTGACTGTTGACCAGATGCGCCAGGCTGAACAGGCAGCTGCCAGGGCCGGCCTGCCGACCAGCATGCTCATGGAGAATGCCGGTAAGGCCGTCGCCGAGGCAACAAAACACATTCTGAGCACTATGGTCGGTCAGCACGTCTTGGTACTCGTCGGGCCGGGCAATAATGGTGGGGATGGGCTGGTGGCCGCCCGCTACTTTCATGATTTGGATACTCCGGTCAGCCTGTACCTGTGCGCCCAGCGGCCAGCCAACGACCCGAACCTCGGACTGATAAGGCAGCGTGACATCACTTGTATTGAGGCAAAACAGGACGATAACTTTGACCAGCTGGATAAACTACTGTTGTCGGCGACGGTGGTTATCGATGCTATCTTCGGTACCGGTCAGAGCCGCCCCCTTGGCGACTTTTTCGTCAAAATCCTGGATAAGGTGAGACAGGCTAAAGAGCAACGACCCTCGCTCCGCCTCATTGCTTTAGATTTACCTTCGGGGCTTAATGCCGATACCGGCGCCGTTGACCCGGCCTGCCTCTATGTAGATAACACCATCACTCTCGGCTTTCCCAAGCCGGGCCTGTTCAACTTCCCCGGGGCGGAACGGGCCGGCAAAATAACGGTGGTGGATATCGGTATCCCCGCCGCTCTGGCCGCAACGGCCACTACCGAGTTGATGACCGATGGGTGGGTAAAGTCAGTCCTGCCCCGGCGTCCGCTCAGCGCCAACAAAGGGACATTCGGGCGGGTGCTGGTGGTGGCCGGTTCAATCAACTATATCGGTGCGGCTTACTTGGCCTGCAGCGGGGCCAGCCGGGCCGGTGCCGGGCTGGTCACCCTTGCAACCGCCTCCAGCCTGCTGCCTGTCTTAGCCTCGAAGCTGACCGAGGTAACGTATCTACCATTGTCCGAATCCCGCCATGGTATTATCTCGCCCGAAGCCACGAAGGTGGTAAGCCACGAATTGAGTGATACCGATGTCCTGCTTATCGGTTGCGGGCTGGGACAGAGCCGGCCGGTCGCCCGGTTTATCGAGTCCACTATCTTTGAACTAAAACCGGACCGTCGCCTGGTCATCGATGCCGATGCTCTGAACGCACTGGCTAAAATCCCGCAATGGTGGCAGCAGCTACCCGACGATGCTATACTAACTCCGCACCCGGGAGAAATGTCCCGGCTGACCGGGTTGTCCGTGGGGGAAATACAATCGGATAGAATGGGGGTGGCCCGACGGGTAGCCCGGGAGTGGCACAAAACGATTGTCTTGAAGGGAGCTTATACCATGGTGGCGGGACCCGGCGGTCAGGTTCGAGTCAGTCCTTTCGTCAACGCGGGACTGGCTTCGGCCGGTACCGGCGATGTCCTGAGCGGGGTTATTGCTGGACTGCTGGCACAGGGCTTGAGCTTTTTCGATGCCGCTGCCGGCGGCGTCTATTTGCACGGCGAGGCGGGTGAACTGGTCAAAGATAAACTGGGTGACACCGGCATGCTCGCCTCCGACCTTTTGCCCGAGTTACCGGTGGCTGTTAAACAAATAAAGGAACGATAAGAGGTTCTTTTTAAAATGGCATTCTGAGCGAAGCAAAGAATCCGTTATCCGCTGTTGAAACTACGGATTCTTTGTCGTTCTTCCAAAGAAGGACTCCTCAGAATGACAAAGGAGAAAGAGAAAAATATGTTACTGGCCGTTGATATCGGCAATACTAATATCGTTTTAGGCGTCTTTGACGGCGAGAAGCTGAAGGCAACGTGGCGGATGGCCACCGACGTGCACGAAATGTCGGATGAATACGCCGCTCTGCTGCTGACCCTGCTGCAACACGAGGGACTAAAGGTATCCGATATTAATGCGGTGGCACTCTGTTCGGTCGTCCCGCCTCTGCTCCGTCCGTGGGATGAACTTTGCCAGCGCTACCTCCATACCGAGCCGCTGGTCATCGAACCCGGCGTGAAGACCGGCGTCCGCATCCGCATGGACAACCCGAGAGAAGTCGGCACCGACCGCATCGTCAATGCCGCCGCGGCCCATCATCTTTACGGCGGCGCCCTTATCATTATCGATATGGGGACGGCTACCACCTTCGACGTGGTCTCGAAAGAAGGCGACTACATCGGGGGCGCCATCGCGCCGGGTATTGCCATTTCGGCGGAAGCCCTCTACACGCGGACGTCGGCGCTACCGCGCGTGGGCCTGGTTCGCCCCAAGTACGCCATCGGCAGCAATACCGTTAACGCCATGCAATCCGGAATTGTCTTTGGCTACGTGGGGCTCATTGAAGGTATTGTCGCCCGTATTGACCAGGAACTGGGCGAGAAGGCACTGGTGGTGGCTACCGGTGGCTATGCCGGACTTATCGCTAAAGAGACTAAGGCCATCGATAAAGTCGAGCCGGATATAACGCTGGTCGGGTTAAGACTCATCTACGAGATGAACCAGTCTGAACCGAGGAGGTAGTAACATGCTTGCGAACAAGACCATCGTCCTGGGCATTACCGGTAGCATTGCCGCTTACAAGGCAGCCGACCTGGCCAGCAAGCTGACCCAGGCCGGGGCCAACGTGGAAACGATTATGACCGAGTCGGCAACGAAGTTTATTACGCCGCTGACCATTCGTAGCCTGACCCACCGGCAGGTGGTGACCAGCATGTGGGACCTCGCCTCCGAGTTCAGCATCGAGCACGTGGCGCTGGCTGAAGCCGCCGACGTCGTCGTCATCGCGCCGGTCACGGCTAACGTTATCGCCAAGCTGGCAGCCGGTATCGCCGATGATTCGCTGACCGCTACCGTGCTCGCCACCACGGCGCCGGTCATCCTGGCCCCGGCCATGAACGTCAATATGTTTGAAAATAGCATCACGCAGGAAAACCTCGCCAAACTTAAAGCGAGGGGTTTTGTCATTGTCGAGCCGGGCTATGGTCGCCTGGCCTCGGGGAGAATGGGGAAGGGACGCCTTGCCGAGAATGAGACCATACTGGCTACGATTAAAATGGTACTGGGGAGAAACGATGATCTGGCGGGCAAACGCATCGTCGTCACTGCTGGGCCTACCCAGGAAAGTATCGACCCCGTCCGCTATATCGGTAACCGGTCTTCGGGGAAAATGGGCGTGGCCATGGCGGAAGCCGCCCGGGATAGAGGGGCGAAAGTGACGCTTGTCCTTGGGCCGAGCACCCTGCCCGACCCGGTGGGGATGGAAGTCAAGCGTGTGGTCAGTGCCGCGGAAATGAAAGCCGCCGTCACCAAAGCTACGGCTAAGTCTGACGTCTTGATTATGACCGCCGCTGTGGCCGACTATATGCCAAAGAGCCTGGCCGAACACAAAATCAAGAAGTCCGTGGCGGGTAAAGAACTGACACTGGACCTGGTGCGGACGCCGGACATACTGGGTGAGGTCAAAGGCAATTTCCTGCGGGTTGGCTTTGCCGCCGAAGAAAAGAAAAAACTGATTGAACACGCTAGAGAAGAACTGACCAAAAAGAAACTCGACCTTGTTGCCGCCAACGATATTACCGCCCCCGATAGCGGCTTTGGCGTCGATACCAACCGGATAATTTTAGCCACCCCCGACGGCAAGACCGAAACCCTACCCCTCATGGCCAAACGCGACGCCGCTGATAAGATACTGGATAAAGTGGTGAGTTTGCTGGGGAAGAAGGGGAAGAGGGAAGTGTAGGAAACGCGGAAATATAACCTCGGTATCAGTCAACTGTTATAGAGGCACGAAATGGAGTTAGAAACCAATACTGTACTATTAAGTTGTTAGTTGACAGCTTGTGCAATGAAAGGGTGAAGATGACCGAAAAACCAAAATCAGACGAAATGGCCAAGGCCTACCAGGCCAAGAGCGTGGAGGAAAAGTGGTATCAGTTCTGGCTGGAGAAAGGCTATTTTACCCCGAAAATCGACCCGAAGAAAAAGCCCTTCGTTATCATCATGCCGCCGCCCAATATCACCGGCGAACTCCACATCGGGCATGCCCTGACCGCCACGCTGGAAGATATCATGATTCGCTGGCACCGCATGAAAGGCGACCCAACCTTATGGCTGCCCGGGGTCGACCATGCCGGTATCGCCGCCCAGGTGGTCGTCGAGAGGATACTGGCGAAAGAAGGCACCACCCGCCAGCAACTGGGCCGTGACAAGTTCGTCGAGCGGATGTGGCAATGGGCCAATAGCTACCGCCATACCATTACCGGCCAGCACCAGAGACTCGGTATCTCCTGCGACTGGTCGCGTGAGCGTTTTACCCTGGACGAGGGGCCGAGCCTGGCCGTACGGACGACTTTCGTCAATCTCTACAACAAGGGCCTGATTTACAAGGGCAAGCGGATTATCAACTGGTGCCCGCGTTGCTCGACCGCCCTTTCCGACCTGGAAGTCGACCACAAAGACCTTACCGGCCATCTGTATTACGTCCGCTACCATCTGGCCGATAGCGATGGCTTTATTACCGTTGCCACCACCCGCCCCGAGACCATCGTCGGCGATACCGCTGTGGCCGTCAATCCCAACGACGAACGCTTCAAGGACGTGTTAGGTAAGAACGTTATTCTCCCGATAGTGAACCGGGCTATCCCTATTATCGGCGATGACGCCGTCGACCCCGCCTTCGGCACCGGCGCCGTTAAAATCACCCCCGCCCACGACCCGGTGGACTTCGAAGTCGCCCAGCGGCACAACCTGGCTGTTATCAATATTCTCAATCCCGATGCTACCATGAACGAGAACGCCGGCCCCTATCGCGGCATGGACCGTTTCGCCTGCCGCGAGGCTATCTTGGCCGACCTCGATAAAGAAGGGCTGCTGGTCAAACTCGAACCTTATTCTCATGCCGTCGGGCATTGCCAGCGCTGCCAGACCATCGTCGAGCCGCTCGCCAGCGAGCAATGGTTTATGAAAATGGAACCGCTGGCTAAACCGGCGATTAAGGCCGTCACGAGCGGGCACATCACCATCATCCCCGACCATTTCGCCAAGGTCTATCTCAACTGGATGGAAAATATCCGTGATTGGTGCATTAGCCGCCAGTTGTGGTGGGGACACCGCATCCCGGTCTGGTACTGCCGTGACTGCGGAAAGCTCACCGTTGCCGTCGATGAACCGAAGACCTGCCAGCACTGCGGCTCAAGTAAGATTGAGCAGGACAATGATGTCCTCGATACTTGGTTCAGTTCGGCGCTCTGGACGCATTCGACTCTCGGCTGGCCGCAGCCGACGCAAGACTTGCTTTATTTCTACCCGACGGCTGTCATGGAGACGGCCTACGATATTCTCTTTTTCTGGGTGGCGCGGATGATTATCATGGGGCTGGAAAACGTGCATGATATTCCCTTCCGCTACGTCTATCTCCACGGCCTTATCCGCGACGAGAGCGGCCAGAAAATGAGCAAGGTCAAAGGTAACGTGCTCAACCCGCTCGATACTCTGGAGCAGTACGGTACCGATGCCCTGCGCTTTGCCATCATCACCGGTACTTCACCCGGCAACGACAGCAAGTTGACCGCGGCCAAACTGGAAGCCGGCCGTAACTTTGCCAATAAACTGTGGAACGCCACCCGCTTTGTGGTGCGGAGTGTCGAGGCCGACTCGCACCGGGGGACAACCATCCGGCGGAACGAGCTGCCCACCGAAGACCGCTGGATTTTGAGCCGGTTGAACCGCACCGTCGCCGAAGTCAATAAAGCCATGAAAGACTTCCGCTTCGAGGAAGCCCAGAAGACAATCTACGACTTCCTCTGGAGCGAGTATTGCGACTGGTATATCGAGCTGGCCAAAATCCGCTACCGTGCCGCCGGGCTTTCGCCGAGTCCGGTGCTGGTGCACGTTCTGGAGACCAGCCTGCGTCTCCTCCATCCCTTTATGCCTTTCCTCACCGAGGAGCTCTGGCAGAGCCTGAGGTCGTTCGGAAGGAAGAAAAGCGAGTCCATCATGGTCTCGGCTTACCCCAAAGCCGACACAAAGGCTGTTGACCCCGAAGCCGAGCGGGTGATGGAAACGGTTATCGAAATCACGCGCAGCCTGCGCAATGTCCGTGCCGAACACAATGTCGAGAGCGCCCGCTGGATTGAAGCCCAAATCTATAGCGGCAAGCTGGCTGAGTCGATTACTCCCTACTCCCAGGCTATCGAGATCCTGGCGCGGGCTAGGCCTATCACCATTTCTTCGGCTGCACGCACAAGCGCTACCCGGGAAAATACCCTGGTGCTGGTATTGAAAGAGGCCGAGGTAGTCATCCCGATGTCCAGCATGGTCGATTTAGCCGCCGAACAAAAGCGCCTCACCGCCGAAATCGAGCAGGGCCAGGCCGAAGTCGCCCGACTGGAGACCCGCCTCAGTGACAATGCCTTCCTGACCCGTGCCCCGGCCCCCATCGTAGCCAAGGAACGAGAAAAGCTCGCCGAGCGACAGGACAAGCTGGCCCGCCTGAAGCAGGAACTGGCCCGATTACGAACCTGACGGCTAGCTTTCGGCCTTAAGCTGGCGGTAGGGATAAAAGGCCAGAAATAAGGCGGCGAAAACGGCGTCCATGATAATGCCCGTCCCGGCCTGGCTGAAATCAACCGCACCCTGAATAACGGAATATAGCTGGGTCACCACGCCAAGAAGACTCCACAAAATGGCCAGTTTCACCAGCGGAATGTTCCGCAACGGGTCCAGACCGGCGAAGATAAACCCCACCGAGACGGCGATGAGGGCACCGCCAAACATGGCCATGAGATAGGGCACGTAGCTCTCTATCTCGCCCAGGCCGAACATCTGCCCCACGGTGTAAGGCGCCAGGATAGAAGCAAGGCCAAGCAAAATTTCGGCAGCTCCATAGACAATCAGCACTACTTTTAGACCTCGTATCATCTTCCACCTCCTTATTACTTTATGGCGTGGCCGGAAAAGCCCCCGTAAATTCCGCTTCGTAATCATTCTTGCTCGGTTGCCGGGAATAGCCATTGCGATGCAGCCAGTTGAGCGCCTTTTTGGTATCGCTGGCCATGCGTGCCTGGTCGGAGTTCTTGAACCGGTATTCGAAGCACCAGTAGGTAAACTCCTTAAGCTCGGTGAGGGTAATCGACTTAAGCTGGGGATAACGCTGTTCCCGCCGGAAGCGCCGCAGGAGCACGGCCCGTGTCGTGCCATAAATGCGGCGGTAAGCTTCATTGAGGGTATCGTGTTCCTTATTGAAGCCCCACGTCCACCGCTCCTTACGCACTTCTTCCTCCACGGCCTGCACTAAAGCCTCCTCCACTGTAATACCATAGAAATAGTTCAGATACTGGCGGTGCTTGACCGGGCCGATAAGTCCCTTGAATTTTTCCCGGGGCAAGGTAAGTGGCGGCGTGCCACCAAAGAGCAGATTTCGTACCTCATTTTCGGGCAGCAGGCCTTTCACGGCTTCGCATAAGCGCTGGGCGAGCAGCAGCCAGTCGAAGGCTTCACCGGCGATAAGATAACGGTAGGAACGCCCGTCAAGAGTCTCCTCCGCTTTATTCCAGCGTGCCATCGTCTCAAGCAGGGCGATATACCAGTTTTTGCCGCCGGTAATTTCTACCCGCAGGTATTTAATGGCCTCGTCTTCGATAACTGAAGGAGGCTGAGAAGATGTTGTTTGTTTTTCAGGCTTTGCTTCGTTTTTTGGCATTAAAGATTACGGACTCCTCACCCGGGAGTGGTTTCTGGATTCTGAAACAAGTTCAGAATGACAGTCTGGAATAACAAACGAATGAATGTTTTCAGAACACCCCATACTTATAGTATACCAAAGCGGGGCGAGTGATAGAGTGTCATTCTGAGGAATCCTGATAATCGGGATGACGAAGAATCCGCAATTCACCGGGAAAAGCACGGATTCTTCGCTATACTCAGAATGACAGGTGGGTGGGGAAAGGGGATGGATTATCCTGATTTGAGCAATTTGAGCAGTTCGGCCAGCGGCCGGGTATTCAAGATATCTTTGGCTTCGCACCAGCCCCGCCGCGCTATCCCCACCCCGAAACGTACCAGCCCGAAATGCTCGGGGGCGTGGGCATCGGTGTTGATGACCAGTTTCACGCCCAGCTCTCGGGCCCGGTAGATATGGATGTCTTTGAGGTCGAGACGGCTGGGACTGGCATTGATTTCCAGGGCGGTACCGGTATTCAATGCCCCCTGAAAAACAGCCTCCATGTCAACGGCCACCGGTTCGCGGTCGGGCAGCAGCCGGGCCGTCGGGTGGCCGACGATATCGACGTTTGGGTTCTCCATGGCCTTGAGGATACGCCGGGTCATTTGCTCTTCGGTCTGGTTCATGCCGGAGTGTACGGAAGCTGTCACCACGTCGAGTTCGCCGAGGACGTCATCGGTCATATCCAGCGTACCGTCGGCGCGAATATCTACTTCGAGGCCGGCCAGCATACGGATGCCCTTGATTTTCTCGTTGAGGGCTTTGATTTCAGCCATTTGTTTGCGGAGTACATCCTCCGCCAGCCCGTGGGCGATGCCCCGCCCCGCCGAGTGGTCGGCAATTACCACGTATTCATAGCCCCGGGCTTTGGCCGCCTGGACCATCGTTTCCATGTCGGCGCGCCCGTCACTCCAGTCGCTATGGATATGGAGGTCGCCCTTGATATCGCCTATTTCGATAAGATGGGGCAGCGTGCCCTTTTCCGCCCGCTCGATTTCCTTGCCACCCTCCCTGATTTCCGGCGGGATATAGGTCAGGCCCAGCTGCTCATAGAAAGCCTCTTCGGTGGCGTACTTCTCCAGCTTGCCGGTGGCGATTTCGGTGATGCCGTATTCGGATAAGCTGAGTCCCTGGCGACGTGCCCTTTCGCGGAGGTTGATGTTGTGCTGCTTGCTGCCGGTAAAATATTGAAGTAATGAGCCGAAGGCGTCATGCTCGACGATACGGAAATCAACCTGCAGGCCGCCGGCGACAATGACGCTGGCCTTGGTGGTGCCGCTGGCGATAACTTCTTTGACGATAGGCAGGGAAGTGAAGGCTTTGATGACTTCGGTGGCGTTATCGGCCGTGCCCATGAGGTCGATATCGCCGATGGTCTCCTGAAAACGCCGCAGGCTGCCGGCCGGCACCAGGTTTTTCAGTCCGGGCACGTCCTTCAGCCCGGCTTTAACCTCGTCGAACAGGTTCAGTGCCTCGCCGAGAGGGATACGGCGTTCCTTGTGCCGCATTGCTTGAATCTGGCGGAGGATATTCTCGGCGGTCTTATCCCCCATGCGGTAAAGGTTGGCGACTTTGCCTTCTTGGATGGCTTTTTCCAGTTCGTCCACCGACTTTACGCCCAGTTCGGTGGAAAGGAGCATGGCCGTTTTCGGCCCGACGCCGGGGATATCGAGCAGGGCGCTCAGTCCTTCGGGAAACTTAGCCTTGAGGTTCTCGTAATACTCGAGCTTGCCGGTAGTGACCAGCTCATTAATCTTGCTGGCGATGGCCTCGCCGACGCCGGGCACTTCCCGCAGGCGGTCTTCCTTGACTAGTTGCTCCAGTTCCACAGGCAGGTGCTCGATGGAGCGCACCACCCGCTGGTACGCCCTGATCTTAAAGACGTTCTCACCCTTCAGCTCCAGCAGGTCAGCAATATCCTGGAAGACCTTGGCGATTTCCCGGTTGTTCACAGGAACCACACCCCCTCTATCATTGCCATGTCCTTCTGTTGAAGGACTCGCAATGATACTTAGGCTAGGCTATTTACCGCAGCAGTGTTTATACTTTTTGCCACTGCCGCAGGGGCAGGGGTCGTTACGGCCGACTTTCTTGCCGGCCACTTTTTCCTTGGGGCGGTTACCCTCAGAGCGGGCGGCAACCTTGGCCATCGGGGAAGGAGGTGGCGGGGCTTGCTGTCTCGCCGGCTGCGTAACAAGGCCGACGTGATAGATGGTATGGGCCACATCGTGCTGAATAGTATCGAGCAGGTTCTGAAAGGCTTCGCCGCCCTCGCGTTTATAGGCCACCAGCGGGTCGCGCTGGGCGACCGCCTGTAAGCCGATGCTCTGGCGCATATCTTCCATCATGGTCAGGTGCTCAATCCAAAGGCTATCGATAATGCGCAGCATCACCACCCGCTCTAACAGCCGCATATTTTCAGGGCCGACTTCTTTCTCCCGCTGCTCGTAGGTATCTTCGGCCAGTTCCACTAGTTTCTCTTCGACCTGTTCCGGTTTTAGAGTTGCCAAGCCATCATTTTTCAGTTCCGGAGGCAAGAGAAAGATGGTATCCGCTTCGGTGATAACGCCGGCCGTGTCCCAACCATCGTGTTGCTCACCGCCAGCATGGGCGACCACGATATTGTGCAGCTCTTTCTTGACCATGGCCATGATATTAGCTTTAAGATCGGCCCCGCTCAATATCTTTTTCCGCTCGCTATAAATAAGTTTGCGTTGCTGGTTAATAACGTCGTCGTAGTCAATCAGGTGTTTACGCATGTCGAAATGGTAGCCTTCCACCCGCACCTGGGCGCTCTCGATGGAACGGTCAATCATCCTGTTTTCAATGGGCGTATCTTCACCCATGCCGACTAAATTCATGATACCTTTCACACGGTCGCCGCCGAAGCGCTTCATAATATCGTCTTCCAGCGAGACGTAGAAGCGGGTGCTGCCCGGGTCGCCCTGACGGCCGGCACGGCCGCGTAGCTGGTTATCGATACGCCGTGCCTCGTGACGTTCGGTACCAAGGATATGTAGACCGCCCAGGCCGACTACTTCCTCATGTTTTTTCTGCCAGGCGTCATGGGCCTTTTCCCATTCCTTCAACGCCGCTTCATCTTCAGCCGCCAGCTTTTCCGGCTCTTTGCCACCCAGCACAATATCGACGCCACGGCCGGCCATATTAGTGGCCACGGTTACCGCTCCCGGCTCACCGGCCTGAGCGATGATACCCGCCTCTCTCTCGTGGTATTTGGCGTTAAGTACCTGATGGGCTATGCCCCGCTTCTTGAGCACTTCACTGAGCATTTCTGATTTCTCGATAGATACCGTACCGATTAAGACCGGGCATTTTTGCTGGTGAAGCTCGGCAATCTCCTGGGCCACGGCCTGGAACTTCGCCTTCTCATTTTTATAGATGCGGTCGGGAGAGTCCTGCCGGACCATTGGCTTGTTAGTGGGAACGACCACCACCTCGAGCTTGTATATTTTGTGGAACTCCTCGGCCTCGGTAGCCGCCGTACCGGTCATGCCAGCCAGCTTCTTATACATGCGGAAGTAGTTCTGGAAAGTAATGGTGGCGTAGGTGATACTCTCGCGCTGTACCTTGACCCGTTCCTTGGCCTCAATGGCCTGGTGCAGCCCTTCTGAGTAGCGACGACCCAACATCAACCGTCCGGTAAATTCGTCAACGATAATGACCTCACCGTCCTTGACCATATAATCACGGTCACGCTTAAAAAGGGCATGGGCTTTCAAGGCACTATCCAGATAGCGGGTCAGCGAATAGTTAGCCGCATCGTAAAGGTTAGGTGCCTTGAGCAGTCCATCCCGCCGCAACATATTTTCCATGTTGCTGATGCCGGTGTCGGTCAGGCTTACCGTGCGCGTCTTTTCATCAATCTTGTAGTCAGTCTCCGGGCGCAGGCGGGGCACCAGCCGGGCGAAAGTCTGGTACTTCTGCTCCGCTTCCTCGGCCGGGCCGCTGATAATTAACGGCGTGCGAGCTTCATCGATGAGGATATTGTCCACTTCATCGACGATAGCATAGTTCAGCGGGCGCTGGACGCAGAGCGCCAGGTCGCCCACCATATTGTCCCGTAGATAATCGAAACCGAACTCGTTATTGGTGCCGTAGGTAATATCTGCCTCGTAAGCTTTGCGGCGGTCGACCGGGCGCAGGTAAGGCCATTTCGGGTCGGACGATTCGTAGGTAGGGTCATAGACAACGGAGGCCTCGTGTTGGATGCTGGCGATATTGATGCCAAGAGCATGATAAATCGGCCCCATCCAGAGATGGTCGCGCTTGGACAGATAGTCATTGACGGTGACCAAATGGCAACCCTCACTGGTGAGCGCGTTCAAATAGAGGGGCAGGGTGGCCACCAGAGTTTTGCCTTCACCGGTCTTCATTTCGGCGATTTTGCCCTGGTGCAGGACGATACCCCCCATCAACTGGACATCAAAGTGACGCTGCCCGATGGTCCTTTTGGCGGCTTCACGGACGGCGGCAAAAGCTTCGGGTAAAAGCTCATTCAGCGCCGCCTCCTCTACCTGGTGACGTTCTTTTTCGAGACGGATTATCTCGTCTTCCAGATGTTTGCTCTGAGCGCTCAGGTCTTCACGCTCCAGTTCGTTCGGGGCGTTAGTCAGCTTCTGCCTGGTCTCGTCCAGCTCCTGGCGGGCTCCGGCTAATTTCTGCCTGGCCTCAGCTGCTGTTTTCGCCAGATATTCCCTGAACTCGGTCGTCTTGGCCTTGAGTTCATCGGCGGTTAGCTTGGCAAAATCAGGTTCCAGAGCGTTTATTTCGTCCACATCGGGCTGTAAACGCTTTATCACCTTCTCGTTAGAATCAATCAGTCCACTAAACCACTTGAGCATAATCTAATACTTCAACTCCGAGTAACTTGTTTTGTCATTCCAGCGAAAGCTGGAATCCAGAGAGCGTCTGGATTCTGAATCAAGTTCAGAATGACGATATTGGGACAGCCTCAAGGAGGCATTCCTCCATTTCCAAATGCAAGATTCCTACTTCTCGAACATCGCCCCTATCGATTGTCCGGTATGGATACGGTGAATGGCTTCGCCCAGCAATTGGGCGATTGTTATCACTTTAATTTTGTCCAGCTTCTTTTCCCCATTCAGCGGCAGACTGTCCGTAACCACGACTTCTTTCACCGGCGAGGCGGCGATACGGCTGATGGCCGGTCCGGAAAGCACGGGGTGGGAACAACAGGAATAGACCTCTTTCGCACCGTGGTCGAGGAGAGACTTGACCGTACCAACCAGAGAACCGGCCGTATCCACTTCATCGTCAACGGTCAATGCAGTACAACCGGCAACGTCGCCGATAACATTGAGCGCTTCGGTCTCGTCGGCATTACCGATGCGCCTCTTTTCCATAATGGCCAGCGGTGCTTGGAGCTTTTCGGCAAAGTCCCGCGCCCGTTTCGAGATGCCGATATCCGTCGCCACCACCACCAGGTCATCGATTTCTTTCTTCTTGAAGTAATCACTCAACAAATAGAGAGCCGTGAGTTCGTCAACCGGAATATTGAAAAAGCCTTGAATCTGGGCGGCATGTAAGTCCATGGTAAGCAGGCGGTTGGCCCCGGCCACCGTGAGCAGGTCAGCCAGCAGTCGGGCTGTTATCGGGACTCGGGGCTGGTCTTTCTTATCAGTACGCCCGTACGCATAATATGGGATGACGGCAGTAATCCGTTCGGCAGAAGCCCGCTTCAAAGCATCAAGCATAATCAAGAGCTCGACCAGGTTCTGGTTCACCGGAGAGGCGAGAGGCTGGATGACGAAGGTATCCCGAGACCGCACATTCTCCAGGATACGGACAAAGGTATTCTCATTACTAAACTGAAAGACCTCACAGCGGCCCAGAGGTATGCCCAGATACTCAGCCACGGCCTGAGCTAACCTGGGATGGGCATTACCCGTGAATACCTTCAATTCATCCATTGACTTCGACTCCCTTCCAAACTGTCTTTATTTCACTAAATTGCGCCATATCATTATAGCACTATCAAAAGCCAAGCTCATCTTCCCGCAAGCTTACGAAAGAAAAAGAAAAGGGAGGGCAAAGCCCTCCCCGCAGTCTAGCTTGGAATCGAAATTGCATGACAGCGGAGGTAATCTTCATATATAAATCACAGCCAGTCTCCAGCGGACACTATATTGAATTTTATTCCAACCTAACTAACGATAGCAGGTCGTGATGGTTCCGAAAATTCCTGTTTGCCCAGACTAACGAAGATGATAGCGGGTATGCCGGTTGGCAAAAATACTATCGTCGCTCCTATTGCCCCAGCTAAAGCAACACCCCAGCGCTTTTTCTGTAGAGCAAACACGCCGCCAACTATCGCCAGGATTCCTATGAGCGCGTAGAATAAGCCCATAGCGGCATAGAAAATTAAAAAAATCCCCATAATCGCAGCAAAGTCGGGGGGGAGTTTGTCGGGAGAAGTCCCATAGAAGGAGGGGTTGTTAAAAATAGCTTTAAACATAGAGATCGCGAACAACCACCAGACTGTCATGAGCAGCCCTAACCCACCCGAGACAATAGATAAAATGCCCCCAGTTTTGGTATTGTTATTCATACATCCACCTCCCCAATCTACCGTTTTAGCGAGTCCCTGCTACCTCGCCACTCTCTTCAGTGCTTAAGAAAGCTTCGGAGTTTTTGATTTTTGTTGGTTCTCAATCGTCAATCCCGGGCACCGGGAAACGGGAGCAAAGCTGGCGTACTTCTTCTTTCGTCTGCTGCTGGATATGCCCGTCGTCGATATGACTGATTACATTGACGATTGCCGAGGCAATAAACTTCATTTCTTCTTTACCGAAGCCGCGGGTGGTCACGGCTGGTGTCCCCAACCTGATGCCGCTCGTGATGGCGGCCGGCCGCGTATCGAAAGGAATGGGGTCGCGGTTAACGACAATGCCGGCTCTTTCGAGGGCTTCCTCCGCCTTTTTGCCGGTGACGCCCGTCGATGTGAGGTCAACCAGCATCAAATGGGTATCCGTCCCACCGGCTACCAAACGCAGTCCCAATCTCTGTAACTCGTTGGCGAGAACGAGGGCGTTGTCCAGAGTCGCTCGCTGATAATCGACAAAAGGCGGTTGCATCGCTTCGTGAAAGGCCACCGCCTTGGCAGCAATGGCGTGCATGAAAGGCCCGCCTTGTGTTTGCGGGAAAACAGCCGTATCCATGGCTGAAGCAAGTGCACTCCGGCATAGAATAAGCCCGCCCCGTGGCCCCCGTAACGTTTTCTGGGTGGTTGAGGTAATAGCGTCGGCGTAGGGTACCGGCGTAGGGTGCAGACCGACGGCTACCATACCGGCAATATGGGCAATATCGGCCATCAGTCTTGCCCCCACCAGGTCGGCAATCTGCCGAAACCGCTCAAAATCAATGATGCGTGGATAGGCACTGGCACCAACTACAATCAGCCTTGGTTTGTGCTCGAGGGCAAGCTTCTCCAACTCCTTGTAATCGATTCTTTCCGTTTCCCGGTCAACACCGTAACAAATAAACTTGTATGACCGCCCTGAGAAGCTAACCGCATCACCATGAGTCAGGTGGCCACCATGAGCCAGCTTCATGCCCATAACAGTGTCACCGTATTCCAGCAGGGCGTAATAGGCCGCCATATTCGCCTGAGCACCGCTGTGAGGCTGGACATTAGCGTGCTCAGCGTGAAAAAGCTCTTTAGCCCGCTCAATGGCCAGGTTCTCAATGGTATCTGCGTTTTCGCAGCCACCATAGTAACGCCGCTCGGGATAACCTTCGGCGTACTTGGCCATCAAACACGAACCTTCAGCTTCGAGCACCGCCCGGCTGGCGTAATTCTCGGAGGCAATAAGGTTGATGGTCTCTTTGTGCCGCTTTTTCTCTAGCTCAACGGCGTTATTGACAGCGGGGTCGACTTCATTCAGGTGGCTCATTTTACTTGTTGAATACTACAAAATGCGCCCTCCGCTGTCAAATGCTCTCCCGACCGCCTGCCCATTTATGGTTGGCTTTTTTAGGGTACGACCTCACCCTGCCCCTCTCCTTCTAGGGGAGGGTAAATTAAAATAAGAGGGCTTCGCCCTCTTCTGACAACACCATACTAGCCCATCCAAAATTGACTCGATATAGTACTCGTGTTATCATTCAGCAAAGAGGGTTAAAACTATCCTGTTAAACGACAAGACATCTGATGTCAGCACTGACGGAACTATATAAAGAAATCACCGCCTGCCAGCGGTGCGATTTGCACCGGTCACGGACCCACGCCGTACCCGGTGAAGGCCCGGAGAACCCCGAGATACTGTTTATCGGAGAGGCACCCGGCTACCACGAAGACCAGTTGGGACGTCCTTTCGTCGGCCCGGCCGGGCAATTTCTGGAAAACCTGCTGGCTTCGATTCACCTCAGGCGGGACCAGGTCTATATCGCCAACGTGATTAAGTGCCGGCCGCCGGGCAACCGTGACCCGCTACCTTCCGAAATAAGTAACTGCCGCCAGTGGCTGGAGCGCCAGATTCAATTACTTCACCCTAAAATGGTGGTCACACTGGGGCGGTATTCGATGGCGATGTTCTTTCCCGGCAAAAGCATCAGCAAGATTCACGGCACGGCCCAGAAGCAGAACGGCGTCATCTATTTTGCCATGTACCATCCGGCGGCGGCCCTGCACCAGCAAAGCCTGCGCGTCGCCATTGAACAGGATATGCTCAAAATCCCGGCCATCTTAGCCGAGGCGAAATCAGCCGTGACGGAAAATATCCCCGCTGCTGAACCACCGCCGAAGCAATTAAATATGTTCGAGGTGTAATTCATGCCTGTATCTAAACCCAAACTCAAGGTAATCCCGCTCGGGGGACTGAGCGAAATCGGTAAGAACATGCTGGCCCTGGAATACGAGAACGATATTATCGTCATCGATGCCGGCCTGATGTTCCCCGAAGAAGAAATGCTCGGCATCGACCTGGTCATCCCCGATATCAGCTACCTGGTGGAAAACAAACACAAGGTCAGGGGTATCGTCATTACTCACGGCCATGAAGACCATATCGGCGCTTTGCCGTACGTGCTGCCGCAGCTTAACGTCCCGGTCTATTCGGCGAAACTGACGCGGGGACTTATCTCCCTCAAACTGAAAGAGCAGAAGCTTCTCGCCGAAAGCAAGCTCAGAATGATACCGATGGGCGGCGCGGTGACGTTGGGTAAGTTCAGAGTCGAGTTCTTCCCGGTCTGTCACAGTCTGCCCGATTCGGTCGGCCTCATCATCCATACGCCGATGGGCATCATCGTCCACAGCGGAGATTTCAAACTCGACCATACTCCGGTCAGCGGCAAACCCACCGACCTCTCCCGTTTAGCCCAGCTCGGCGCCCGGGGCGTCCTGCTGCTTCTCTCCGATTCGACCTATGCCGAGCTACCCGGCTATACGCCGTCGGAAAAGGTCGTCGGGGAAACGCTCGACCGTATCATTGGTGAAGCTCCGGGCCGAGTGATTATTGCCACCTTCTCTTCGCTGATTTCACGCATTCAACAGATTATCGATGCGGCCGCCAAGCACCAGCGGCGTGTCTGTATCGCCGGACGCAGCATGAGTGAGACGGTGCGGCTCGCTCTCGAACTGGGCTACCTCAACGCCCACGAAAATACCCTCGCCCGGTTCGATGAACTGCGCGGCCTGCCGCCCAACCGGATTGTCTTTCTGACTACCGGCAGCCAGGGAGAACCGACTTCGGCGCTGGTACGCATCGCTAACCGCGACCATAACCAGATTCATATCGCCAAGGGTGACACCGTCATCATCTCGGCCACCCCCATCCCGGGTAACGAGGCGCTGGTCAACCGGACGGTCGATAACCTGTTCAAGCAGGGAGCGCAGGTGCTCTATGATAAACTGGCCCAGGTGCACGTCCACGGCCATGCCAGCCAGGAGGAACTGAAACTACTCCTGACTCTGGTCAAGCCTAAATTTTTCGTTCCCATCCACGGCGAATACCGCCATCTGACGATTCATGCCAAACTGGCTGAATCTATCGGCATCCCCGAGAGCAATATCTTCGTGCTGGAAGATGGTGATGTCCTCGAGCTGAACCCGGAAGCGGGCAAGGTAACCGGAAAAGTCTCCTCGGACAATGTCTATGTCGACGGCCTGGGTGTCGGCGATGTGGGTAGTATCGTTCTCCGCGACCGCAAGATGCTATCGAAGGACGGCATTGTCATGGTCGTGGTGGCCATCAACCATCAAACGGGCAAACTGGTCGGGTGGCCGGACATCGTCTCGCGGGGTTTCGTTGACACCAACGAAGCCAAAGATATCATTGAAGCAAGCCGTGAGGTGGTGGCCCGCGTTTTAGACCATGGCGGCGCTCATCCGGCGGACTGGGGCTATATCAACACCAAGGTCAGGGACGCCCTGAACCGGTACTACTACGAACAGACCCGGCGCCGTCCGATGGTTCTGCCTTTTCTGGTTAAGGTATAATTGAAACAAACCGGTGCGGAAGGGGGTTATGGCCAAGGAAAGGTCTAACAAGTCCAGAGAGAAATCACCGGCGAGGTGGGGACTATTCAGGATGTCACGGCGGCGCTGGGTGGGGTATGCCCTGTTGCTGGTGGCGGTTGTTGCTCTCCTTTTCTGGCAGGGGAACAATATCATCGTCTGGTTTACCTCGATGGGCAACAATGTGGCGGCTTTATTCGGCTGGGGCCTCATTTTACTGGTGCTGGCGATTGCCGCGGTAGTCCTGCGTGTCTGGCGCTGGCCGTGGCCGGTAATTATTCGCCGCGGTCGCTATATGCTGGGTAGTATTGCCTTCTTCTTCGCCATCTGGGGGATATTAGCCCTCTTCCGTCTGGGCGGTAATTTCGGCCTCGGTATTCTGGGCAATCCCGAAGGTCTAGGTGGCTTTATTCTGGCTATTCTCCGTGTCCTCGGTTTGATTATCCTCGGTGTTATTTTGTTTGTACCCCGCCCCTCTTGGCACGTTGCCCGCCGGCTGTTTACCTGGCTGGCCGGTCTGGCTAAAAGGCAGGGCGTAAAGAAGCCAGCCCGCCGGCCCAAAGCCCCCATGCCTCTCCCGGTGCCACCAACGCCAGAGGAGCCGGTTGCGGCATCAACAACTAGTACGGTAACGACAACACCGGCTACGGCGCAGTCGCGGCCATCCTCCCATGAAGAATTAAAGCAGGTCGCCCAGGAGGTCTGGAAGAAATACGGCGAGTCGTCGTCGCTGATGGTCGTCGATGGCTGGAAACTACCCCCGATAGATATTCTGGAAAAGTCCCCCGAAATCCAGTTCAGCCAGGCCGATAACGTGCAACGGGCGAGGCTAATTGAAGAAGCCCTGGCCAGCTACGGCGTCGAGGCCAAGGTGGTACAGATTAACGCCGGCCCGACGGTCACCCAGTTCGGCGTGGAGCCGGGCTGGGATAGAAAGACAAGAGATATCAGAGAAAAGGACCGGGACGGGAACGTCAAGATAAGGCAGGAGGAAGTCTCCAAGACCAGAATTAAAGTCGACCGCATTACCTCGCTGGCCAACGACCTGGCGCTGGCGCTGGCGGCTTCCAGCATCCGCATCGAAGCGCCGGTGCCCGGTAAATCGATGGTCGGGGTGGAAGTGCCGAACACTATTTCCAGCGTCGTCAGCCTGCGCGGAGTCATCGAGACCAGCTCTTTTCAAAAAATAGAAGCGAGGTCGAAGCTGAGCTTGGCCCTGGGTAAGGGTGCCGGTGGTGAAGCCATCGCCGCCGACCTGGCCAAAATGCCTCACCTGCTCATCGCTGGCGCGACCGGCAGCGGCAAGACCGTCTGTCTCAACGCCACCATCTGCTGCCTGCTGCTCTATAACACGCCTTACGACGTCCGCTTCATTATGATCGACCCCAAGCGTGTGGAGTTGACCTCGTTCAACAGCATCCCCCACCTCGCCGCCCCTGTGGTCGTCGATGCCGATAAAGCCATCGACTCGTTGCGCTGGCTTAGCCAGGAAATGGACCGCCGCTACCAGAAAATGGCAGCGGCCGGAGCCCGTAATATCGAAGCCTACAACAAAAACCGCACCGGCGCCGATAAAATGGCCTACCTGGTGCTGGTTATCGACGAGCTGGCCGACCTGATGATGCTCGGCGGCGATGAAGTCGAGCGTATCCTGTGCCGTCTCGCCCAGCTTTCCCGGGCGGTCGGTATCCACCTCGTCGTGGCCACCCAGCGTCCGTCGGTGGACGTGGTCACCGGCCTGATTAAAGCCAACTTCCCCACCCGCATCAGCTTTGCCGTCACTTCCCAGGTGGACTCGCGCACCATCCTCGACGGCGTGGGTGCGGAAAAACTGCTCGGCAAGGGCGATATGCTCTACATGCCCACGGAAGCCGATAAGCCGAAACGCCTGCAGGGGTGCTTCGTCTCCGACCCGGAAATAGAGCGGCTGGTCTATTTCTGGAACAACCAGCGCCAGGAAGATACGTCCCTCCGGCTCGATGAACTGAAGATACCGCCGACAGGGCACCGGACCGGCATTCCCGAGGACCCGCTCCTGGCCGAGGCCCGCCTTCTCGCTAAAGAGCACACGCAAATCTCCACGTCTTTCCTCCAGCGCCGGCTGGGCATCGGCTATCCCCGCGCCGCCCGCCTGAAAGAATTGCTGGAAGAGGAAGAGACCAAGGGGAAGGAAGAGACGAGTTAGTGGAGGTGACTAATGACAACGAGTAATTCCATTTGCAGGATTGGTGTATTCTATGATGGCTCCTATTTCGCTTATGCTCAAAGGTATCTGTATCGTGATAGACAACTTGGCTGGTTGTCATTTCAGCCACTACACGCCTTTTTTGAGACGTATATGAGACAGGAAGAGCAAGGGTATACTAGCTATAAAGTTGTGTACGCTTCATGGCATCAAGGTTTATTTACAGCTAAGAGTGCCACTCCAGAACAGCTAAAATTTGACCGTAATCTCTATCATGACCTCATGCACGCTGGTATAGAACCGAAATATCTGCCAGTCTCGCAACAAGAGAAGGAAAAAGGAACAGACATCGCCATGGCAGTTGACGCCCTTCAAGTTGGACTTGACGGCAAGATTGACGTAGCAATCCTGGTCACTGGGGACGGAGATTTCGTTCCGCTCGTAAGAGCACTTAACAAACAAGGTGTCCGCGTGCTAGCTGCGTTCTTCGAGTTTAAGGATGACAAGGGCAAGAAAAGCTTCATCAATGAACGCCTTCTTAACTGCTGCAATTATGCTGTCGATATCATAAAACTCGAGAATGATAAAGACTTCAAAAATTCGTTCAAGAGCCTCTTTAAAAAGCAGAGTGACTGGGAATGACCATTGTTGACTCCTTACTTTTCCTTCGCCCTTTTCGTCACCGTATTTTTGTAAATTTTCGCCAGGCTTTTGCCGTGCTGGGGTATCCGCTCGCGCTTTTTCCTGAGCTTTTTGGCGCGGCGTTCCTGTCTCGTTTCTAAATCGGACGGCTCGTTATTGGTCATGGCTTGCGGCGGGGAAAGTGATAGTTATGCCGTCCCGCCACGGCGTATTTCTTCTTTTCTTTCCTGACGGGTGGAGGAGAGGAAGCGGTGGGAATAAACGGCTCCTCGACTAGGGCACGGCGTAAGTCGAGGATACGGTCGCGGAGGAGGGCAGCTTTCTCGAATTCGAGGTTATGAGCGGCGGCCTTCATCTGGCCTTCCAGCTCTTTGATGAGACGGGCAATATCTTCTTTGAGCGCCGGCGCGGCCTCGTAATGAGCGTGGGGTTCGGCCACCACCTTCACCCGCTCGGTGATATCCTTGATGGCCTTGCGTATCCCCTGCGGCGTGATGCCGTGCTCTTTATTGTAATCTTCCTGAATACTGCGACGTCGCATGGTCTCATCCATGGCCGCCTTCATCGAACCGGTAATGGTATCGGCGTACATGATGACATGGCCGTCGATATGGCGGGAGGCACGGCCCATCGTCTGAATCAGGGCTGACTCCGACCGCAAATAGCCTTCTTTATCCGCATCCAGGATGGCGACCAGGCTGACCTCAGGCAAATCAAGGCCTTCCCGGAGCAGGTTAATACCGACCACCACGTCATAGACGCCGAGGCGCAGGTCACGCAGTATTTCCACCCGCTCGAAGGTCTGGATTTCGGAATGGAGGTAATGCGTCTTTATGCCCAGCTCGATTAAATAGTCGGCCAGTTCCTCGGCCATCCGCTTGGTCAGGGTGGTCACCAGGCAGCGCTCGCCCTTGTCTACCCGCGTTTTTATCTGGGCGATGAGGTCGTCAATCTGCCCTTTCGTCGGCTTCACCTCGACCGTCGGCTCAAGCAGGCCGGTCGGCCTGACCAGTTGCTCGGCGACCTGCTGGTTGTGTTCCTTTTCATAGGGGCCGGGGGTGGCCGAGGTATAGACCACCTGGTTGACGTGCTGCTCGAACTCTTTGAAGCTCAACGGGCGGTTGTCCAGCGCCGAGGGCAGCCGGAAGCCGAAGTCCACCAGCGTCTGTTTCCGCGAGCGGTCGCCGTGGTACATGCCGTGAAGCTGGGGGATGGTCATGTGCGACTCATCGATAAACATGATGAAGTCGTCGGGAAAGTAGTCTAACAACGTCCAGGGCGGACTGCCCGGGGCACGTTCGGCCAGGTGGCGGGAATAGTTCTCGACACCGGTGCAATAGCCGGTCTCTTTCAGCATTTCGATGTCATAGTTCGTCCGCGATTCCAGCCGGGCGGCCTCCAATACCTTGCCCTGTTTTTTGAGCTCGGCCAGCCTCTCTTCGAGTTCCAGCTTGATATTGTCGATGGCCCGCAGCAGTTTGTCCTGCGAGGTGACGAAATGCTTGGCCGGATAAAGGTCGACCGAGTCCAGTTCGGTCAATAGCTCTCCGGTCAGCGGGTCGATTTCCATGATACATTCGACGTCGTCGCCGAAAAACTCGACGCGCAGTGCCATCTCTTCATAAGAGGGCTGTATTTCGAGGGTATCGCCACGGATGCGGAACTTGCCCCGCGTAAAGTCGATATCATTGCGTTCGTACTGCATATCAACCAGCCGGTGCAGCAGCCGCTGGCGGTTATAGCTCTTGCCCCGCTGCAGGTTCTGGACGAAGCTGTGGTACTCCTCCGGCGACCCTAGGCCGTAGATACACGATACCGAAGCCACAATAACCACATCGCGCCGCTCGAAAAGAGCACGGGTGGCGGCATGGCGCAGCTTGTCCAGTTCTTCGTTAATATCCGTTTCTTTCTCTATATACGTGTCCGTCTGGGGAACATAGGCTTCGGGCTGGTAGTAATCGTAATAGCTGACGAAATACTCCACGGCATTGTTCGGGAAAAACTCCTTGAACTCGGCGTAAAGCTGGGCGGCCAGTGTCTTATTATGGCTGATAACCAGGGCGGGGCGCTGTACTTTCTGGATGACGTTGGCCATGGTAAACGTCTTGCCGCTGCCCGTCACGCCGAGCAGCGTCTGGTGCTTATAGCCACGCTCGACGCCTTCGGCCAGCTTGTCCACCGCCTGAGGCTGGTCGCCGGTCATCTTAAATTCCGAGACTATTTCAAACTGAGACATTACTAAACCTTGAATAAGTTCTATTAAATAGTATATCGTTTTATCAGGTTGGCTACAATTTGGGGAAATTCGCCGGTGATAGCGGAGCGGTGACCATTCTTGTCGGAAACCGTGAGGAGAGATAGAATATGGAGAAGTCAAGCTAAGCGTACCATAAGCGTATAATGATACAGGAGGTCATCGTGATGAAGCAAAGGGTTGGTTTTATCGGTCTTGGTATTATGGGTATGCCCATGGCCCGCAACCTGATTAAGGCGGGGTTTGAAGTTACCGTTTATAATCGCACCGCTTCCAAGGCTGAGCGAATGGTCTCCGATGGCGCTAAAAAAGCTGACTCGCCCAGGGAGGTGGCTAAGGAAAGCCCGGTCATCATCACCATTGTCTCTGACACGCCCGATGTAGAGAGCGTTATTCTTGGCAGGAATGGCGTCATCGAAGGAATTAACTCCGATTCGGTGGTCATCGATATGAGTACTATTTCCCCGGAGGCAACGCGAAGAATGGCGACACGACTGAGGGATAAGGAAGCCCACATGCTCGATGCGCCGGTGAGTGGCGGCGAGCAAGGGGCAATCAATGGTACGTTGTCGATTATGGTGGGTGGTGATGCCGGAATACTCGAGCGCTGCCAGCCGATACTTGAGGCGATGGGCAAGAATATTGTCCATGTGGGTTCCAACGGTATGGGCCAGACGGTAAAGCTGATGAACCAGATACTTGTCGCCGGTACTCTCAATGCTGTCGCTGAGGCGCTCGTATTCGCTCACAAATCAGGAGTTGACCTGAAGAAAGCCATCGAAGCCGTTAAGGGTGGTGCCGCCGGTTCGTGGCAGCTGACTAACCTGGCACCGCGTATCATCAGCCGGGATTTCAATCCGGGCTTCATGGTCGACCTGATGCAAAAAGACCTCAAGCTCGTTATGGAGGCCGCCCAAACGATGGCGACACCCCTCCCCGCGACCAGTCTCATCCACCAAATGTATTATTCGCTTCAGGCGGCTGGCGAAGGCAAGAGCGGCACTCAGGCACTGGCTAAGGTAATCGAGCGCCTTTCGTACACAGAAGTAAAGGAAAACAACGACTAAAGGAAACGCTCTATTTAAACCACTTCACGAAAGCATCCGTCCCAACCCGCTCGCTGTGATAGGAATTTATGCGAGCATCAGGGTCGGGATAGCCCAGGGAGATGCCGATGACGATTTTCTTCGTTTCGGGCAGGCCAAGAAATTCACGTACGGCATCCGGGTAACCGGTCAATGCCGCCTGCAGACAACTTTCCACGCCCAGGGAATGAGCGGCCAGAATAAGAGTCTGGGCAAACAGTCCCATATCGAAAATGGAATAGCCACTCAGGGTACTGTCCATGTAAAGAAACATGGCACATGGCGCCCCGTAGAACATGAAATTAGCCAGCCTCATTTCTTTTCTGGTTTTGGTATCTTCTCGCTCGACGCCGATGGCTTTGAACCTCTTGGCGCCATGCTCCCGTGAACGACGTCCCAATTCCTCCGGCCAGCTGGTCGGGGTAGGTATGTCATTTTTGGTTGGTGTCTCGGCATCGGCCAAACCAAGGAGAACCCGGCTCAATTCCTCTTTCTTCTTGCTAGTGACCACGGTCACTTCCCACGGCTGGGTATTGGTGTAAGAGGGACTCCGGCTGGCCAACTCCAGAATGCGTTTTAAAGTCTCTTCGGGAATGGGGGTGGGTTTGAAACCGCGAATGCTGCGTCTCGTCAATATTCCCTCGGCTAAGTCCATTGCTGCCTCCCTTATTTGTCTTGCGTGATTTACCAGTGCTCGTAGCGGACGAGTTCATTCAAAGCCTTGCGCTTTTTGGGCGGGGCCTGGTCGTCGGGATAGCCGAGCGGGGTAAAAACGATTGGCTCTACCTCCGGCGGCAGGCCTAAGACCTCACGTGCCGCCGCCGCATCGAAGCCAGCCACCCAGCAGGTACCCAGGCCCAGGTCGGCGGCTGCCATAATCACATGGTCCATGATGATACCGACGTCTAAATCACAGTATTTCTTGCCATCTCGTTTGACCCAGCTTTGCTCAGTTAAACCGCAGGCGCAGAGGACCAGCGGGGGCTGGACAAACCAGGGACGGCCATAGATGCGCCCCATCTCGGCTTCTTTGCCCTTGGTATGAATGACAATAAGCTGGAAAGCCTGCCGGTTAGCCGCCGTCGGCGCCAGGCGCGCCGCTTCGAGTACTTTTTCCAGTTTCTCCGGCTCAACCGGGTCGGGCTTGTAAGCCCGGACACTATATCTCTTTCCGGCCAGTTCGACGAAATTCATACGTGCCTCCTTACTCCCTAACTATTTGCCACCACCGAGGTATTGTAATGCCAGCTTGATTTTTTCTTCAAGGCTAACATCTGCCGGCAGGCCAGCCACCGCCCGACTGGCTTCGTTCACGGAATAACCGAGAGAGGTAAGTGCTGCCATGACATCGGCGTTTTCTCCCGCCATCTGCGCCGCCGTGGTCACCACCCAGCCCTTACCGATTTTATCTTTAAGTTCGAGGACAAGACGCCCGGCCGTCCTTTTGCCGATACCAGGAACGGTAGCTAAAAGGTCAACATCGCCGGTAGCAATCGCCGTGCTCACCTGGTCGACGGTCATTGTGGAAAGCACGGACAGGGCTGTCCTCGGCCCGATGCCGGATACGCCCAGTAAAAGCTGGAAGAGTTCCCGCTCTTCCGTGGCAGTAAAGCCGTAGAGGGTGAGATTGTCTTCCCGCATGTGCAGATAAGTATAAAGATAGACCTCCTTGCCGGTAGCCCCCAGTGTGCTCAGTGTCGATGTCGGCAGGTACACCTGAAAACCGACGCCATTGACATCGATAACCGCCCAGTCGCTACCCAATGCCTCTAACCGGCCGCGAAGGCTGGCAATCATCTGGCCTCCTTTTGCTGAGCCAGCAGGCTGCCCATATGCGTCTCGCTCAGGTGACAGAGGGCTACTGCCAGGGCATCGGCGGCGTCACTTGGCTGGGGCACCTCGGCCAGTCCAAGCTGGAGCCGGACCATCTCCTGAATTTGCTCTTTGGAACTGGCCCCGTAACCGGCCACCCGTTGCTTTACCTGGGCCGGCGTATATTCATAGGTTGGGATACCCTTATTCGCCGCGGCCAGAATAGCCACTGCCTGAGCCTTCCCGATAGCCAGTGCCGACTTCACGTTCTTTGCCGAAAAGGGCTGCTCTAAGGCCATCGCATCCGGCCGATGGCGAGCGATAATCTTCACCAGCCGCTGATAGAAGGAGCTTAGCCGCTCGGCAATCGGGGCCGAGGTGGCGCCGGTCAACGCGCCGTATTCCACCAGGGTCACGTCATTATCCCGGCTCTCAATCAGCCCGTAGCCCATTGTCACTGTACCAGGGTCGATGCCTAAAATCTTCATTCCTGAACCCAAAAGCAAATTGTCAAACGGGGAGCGGAAATATACCTCCCGCTTAATTTTATCCCCTTCCTCGCAGGAAGGGGATATACGGTGCCTGATTACGGTGGTCCGGAGCTAAGCTCAAGCTAGCTCGTCATACTTCTTGAGGATTTCATCGGTAAAGTTAACGTTGCTCGAGACAGACTGGACTTCGTCCAGTTCCTCCAGCTTATGCAGCAGCTTCAGAGCTTGTATTGATGCTTTTTCATCGAGGTCGAGCGTCGTCTTCGGTATCATCGAGAGAGTCGCTGCCGATATCGGTACCTTGGCCTGTTCCAGAGCCGTTCTCACACTCATCAGCTCGGTCGGCTTGG
This sequence comes from Chloroflexota bacterium, assembly GCA_043812795.1. Classification (GTDB taxonomy): domain Bacteria; phylum Chloroflexota; class Dehalococcoidia; order Dehalococcoidales; family UBA2162; genus JBDRLU01. Next base: position 532 of record JBDRLU010000005.1, on the reverse strand, counting down.
TATAAATTTCGATGCAGTCCCCTTCGACGTTTACATCCTCGGCGCCGGCATCGATTGCTTTCAAGGTCAGCTCATCGGTATCCAGGGAATCCGTATCCACGGTAATGATCCCCTTCGACTCGAAGAGCCAGGCCACGCTGCCACTTTCACCCATATTGCCGCCGTGGCGGGTAAAAATGTTGCGGACATCCTGCACCGTCCGGTTGCGGTTGTCGGTAAGGACCTGCACCAGAATAGCCGCCCCGCTCGGGCCGTAGCCTTCGAAGGTTATTTCGGCCAGAGCCGTCCCTTCCCCCTCACCGGTACCCTTCTTAATCGCCCGGTCGATGTTATCCATCGGCATATTACTATCGCGGGCTTTCTGTATCGCCAGCCTGAGCCGGTAGTTTGCGTCGGGGCTACCCCCGCCCTGACGGGCGGCAATGATAATCTCACGCGTCAGTTTGGTAAAAAGCTGACCCCGTTTAGCGTCAGCCACGCCTTTTTGGTGTTTAATGGAAGACCATTTACTATGTCCAGACATCGCTCACCC
>JBDRLU010000004.1:0-3965 GCA_043812795.1 Chloroflexota bacterium | reverse complement strand
AAAGAGGGGCAACTATACCGGAGTCCAGGCGGTAGAGAGAGAAGGCGCCGGAAATAAGCGCCATGCTCCAGCCAAGTTCTTCAGCCACCGGGTACACAAAAGCGCTGAAGCCGTAATGAAAAGTCCCTGAGCTATATGCGCCGATAAGCGAGCACATCAGTACCACCCGCCAGCCGTAGAATACCTTACCCTTTACCTTGTTGCTGGACATCGCCTAATTCTATCGCCTAACGTATAAAGACTCAAGACAGATTTCCCTAGATTCCTTAATCACGAGCCATCAACGGCGGGAGTCATGAGATAACTCATGATATATCATCCTGTGTTCTCCCGGCCCTGGGCGGCGTCCGTCGGTCAGGTTGTTTTGTCTAACGGGGGAATGGTGAGCATGGCGACCAGCGCCGCAGCGCCACATCCGGCATAAACGAACCATATTCCCTGGTAACTGCCCCACTCATCATATGCCCAGCCCGCCAGGGGTGCCCCTATTATGACGCCTATCATCATAACACCAAAGACAAAGCCCAGGATAGTGCCAAAGTGGCTCCGGCCAAAATATTCCCTGATCAGGCCTCCTTCTACCATCGGTACCACGCCCCCCCAGCCGGTGCCAAAAATGAGCGCGAAAGGCACCAGCAACCACGTCCCAACCGTGGGAATAATTCCAAAAATGATTAAGCCTAAAGCCATCAGGGCAAAACCGATAGCCGCCACCCATCTCTTGTCATGCCTGTCCCCGAGCCAGCCAAAGCCAATACGGCCCAGAACACTGGCCAGTGGGGTAGCGCTCGCCATCAGGCTGGAGACCGAACGACCAATGCCAATGCTGCTGAGGTAGGGCATTACATGGGTCACCACGGCATTCACGGCGAATGCCTGGTACATTGCCCCCAGTGCGATGAGCCAGAAGATGCGACTGCTAAGGGCCTGTCGGGCGCCCGTTTCTTTTTCGTGGCTGGCGGTTGATTTCATGTTTTCACCAGCATTTATCGCCGTACTGGCCTCCCCGTCAGGCAGATAGCCGTACTGCTCCGGCTTGTGCCGCACGATAAGCGATAGTGGCACACATATGGCCCACATGCCGAAACCGAGGCTGACCATAGCCGTTCGCCATCCCAGCGAATCGATGAGTACCGCTATCAGCGGAACGACGAGTCCGCCCAGGGCAAAGCCGCTGACCATTATACCGGTGGCTATCGATATCTTCCTGCGGAACCAGTTAGCCACCGCGGTTATCGTGACCGTGCTGGTGCAGGTGCTCATACCGATAGCGATTAGCACGAAGGCTCCGTAGAACATGCCCAGGGAAGTAATGCGGCTCAGCAGTATTAAGCCGATGCCGCTGATGAAGGCTCCCCCGAACATCAGTTTTCTCGGCCCCCAGCGGTCAACAAGCATGCCGATAACGGGAGCCAGGATACCCATCTCCAGGCCGCGCAGCGAAGCCGCCAGTGAAATCTGCGTATAGCTCCAGCCAAATTCGCTGGCTATCGGCTCAAAGACAGCGGTAAACCCAAAGAAGATAACGCCACCGGTGTACAGGTTGGTCAGTAAGCAGGCGCCAACAATCCACCACCCGTAAAATAGCCGGTTCGGATTCCAGTTAAAAAGCATAAAACGGTAAATTCTTTCCTGAATGTTTCCGGAATAATGCCGGGTCCTGAATTTAAATATTACCACCGGCACACCAGGCACGCAAGACTTACCACGGTATACCGTACTTGTAGTATAATGGGGTAAAGTCAGCGTTGAGCCGGTGTCTTTAATAGCGAATATCGGGTAGGTGCGTTATGGTGAATTCAAATGTCGGCGGCAAAATAATTGTGGCCATGCCTGCCTATAACGAGGCAAAATATATCGGCAGTATGGTGCTTCGTTGCCAGCAGTATGCCGATGAGGTCATTGTCATCGATGACGGCAGTGGTGACAGTACCGCCGAGATAGTTAAACTGGCGGGGGCTACTTTAATCAAACATGACCGGAACCGGGGGTACGGCGCTACCGTTAAACATATTATTGCCGAGGCAAAAACGCGGGACGCCGTTGTCCTGGTGCTCATTGATGCCGATACCCAGCACAACCCGGCGGAGATACCTTCTCTTATCGAGGCCATTCGGCAGGGCGCTGACGTCGTCATCGGTTCTCGAAAACTGGCGATAAGCAGCCGCATTCCGTGGTTTCGTCGGCTGGGGCAGCGGGTGCTGCTCGGTTTTACCAACGTACTGTCACGGCAGAAGCTTACCGATACCGAATCCGGCTTTCGGGCTTTTTCCCGGAAGGCGCTGGAACAGCTTGAGCTGAAAGAAGAGGGCATGGCGGTATCGGCGGAAACAGTTTCGGCGGCGGTAGCCAGGGGACTGCAAATCACCGAAGTGCCGATTTCGGTTACCTATTCCGGGATTAGCTCCACGATGCACCCGGTGCGGCATGGTCTCAGTGTTCTCAACCGTGTGCTGGTCATGATTTCTGAGAGGCGACCGTTGCTGTTCTTCGGGCTGCCGGGAGCGATATTCCTGCTGGGCGGCCTGGTCATTGGCACCTTTGTGGTCCGCAGCGCGTATGTCGACCAGGTGCTGGACGAGGGCAGGGCGATGGTAACCCTGCTGCTGGTTACCATCGGCGTGCTCAGCCTTTTCAGCGGCCTGCTGCTGAACGTTCTGGTAAAGCGACTGGATAACTGACCGCTAACCTTCCGCCTTGATGACGCCGAAAGACCGGTTTGCTGAGAGGTAAATCCCGCGGGAGCGGGTAAGTGGTGGGCCAGCGTGTACAAGGTGAAGTTGTTTAAATTCAATCCGCCCGGCGGAAAGAACTACTAAAAAAAGGAGGAGGAGAAACTAAACGATGAGACTGAAAGGAAAAGTTGCCATTGTCACCGGTGGAGCCTGGGGTATCGGTAAAGCCTACGTGAAAGGTTTTGCCCGTGAGGGTGCTAAGGTAACGATCGCCGATATCGATCTGGAAGCAGCCAAAGCCACTGCGGAAGAGGTTATTAAGGAAGGTGGCGAAGCGCTGGCAATAAAGACTAATATTGCTATTGAGGAAGATAGCATAGAGATGGCGAAGAAAACTGCGGAACGTTTTGGTCGTATTGACATACTGGTTAATAACGCTGCCATGTTGGGAAGGGTAAGCGTATCAAGAGGGACTCCTTTCTGGGAGCTGAGCCTTGATGAATGGGACAAGGTAATGGAAGTGAACGTTAAGGGCACCTTACTCTGCACACGAGCTGTATTCCCCTATATGAAAGAGCAAAAATCAGGTAAGATTATCAACGTTACCTCACCTCAGTTCCACAAGGGCGGAGGCAAGGTAAGATATGCTCACTATGTGGCCAGTAAGGGAGCGGTAATCGGTTTAACCAGGGCTTTTGCCCAGGAACTGGGCGAGTTCAATATAAATGTCAACTGTATCGGGCCCGGCGCTACCTTTAGTGAAGACCCTTCAGACACTGAAGCCTTCGAAAAGCGTAAGAAAGCGGCAGAACGCCGGCTTATTAAGCGTGTACAATATCCTGATGACCTGGTCGGAACCGCCATTTACCTCGCCTCCTCGGATTCTGACCTCATGACCGGACAGACGCTTATTGTTGACGGTGGCGAAGTATTCCTGTAATCAATAAGGGGCCGGATGAATTTGGAATCATCCGTAAGTATAGTACCTATCGATTAACATAGAGATTACCCGAGCTTACCGTCTTGAGCAATAGAAATAAGTAAGGGGGCTGGCTAGTTATCGTGAAGTAATTTAAGCCACCTGTTCTTAATAGATGAATCGATTATTTAGGGCGGGGAGTGCGGAATTGTTGGGCCAGTGATAAAAATTTCACTTATTATTGCTGAGTCGGATGTATTCTAGAAAGAGAGGTTAACCTACAATGAAAAACCGGATGCTGAAAATTGACCTGACCAGTAGAAGCTACCAAATTGAGGAGATTCCCGAAAAAGCCTTGCAAAACTTCCTGG
>JBDRLU010000003.1:0-2946 GCA_043812795.1 Chloroflexota bacterium | reverse complement strand
ATTATTGACCATGATATCGAGCCGTCCGAACTTGTCCACCGTTTGTTTGACCATGTTACTCACCTGTTCCGGGATGCGGATATCGGTCACGATGGCCATCGAGCGCCGGCCCAGGGCTTTAATCTCCTCCACGGCGTTGTCCAGATTAGCCTGTTTGCGGCTGGCCACCACCACATCGGCACCAGCTTGAGCCAGTGCCAGAGCAATACCCCGCCCGATACCAGTACCACCACCGGTGACAATGGCTATCTTATTACTTAAGTCAAAATTTGGCATCTAGCCCCCTTTCGTTAACCAGCTTCCCGTCTATTGTCCAATCTTAGTGTAGATTAACCAGAAACCGTCTTCCTCGACTATCTTAACCTTCCTGCCTCGTTGCTTGTGGTAGGACTCATCCTCCTGGGCGTCTGCTTTATTAAAATCTATCTTGGTCAAAATATATGGCTGGCCATCGAATTCTCTTTTGGACGGTGGTGTCTGCACTAATCTCTGCGCCACGGCTGCCTCCTTACGCTACTTGTGGGCTACACTCCCTCTAATCCGACGATGCCGACAAAAATGGCACAGCCCGCGGGATGGCCGCCGAGATTATGAGTTAGTCCCAGCTTAGGGTTCTTTATCTGGCGAGACCGTTTGCTGCCCGGGAGAAGCATTTCGTCGGCTTTGCCCTGAAGCTGCTTGTACATCTCGTAGAGCATCCGCAGTCCGGAGGCACCAATCGGATGGCCGAAACATTTTAAACCGCCATCGGGCTGTACCGGTTGTGGCCCATCCAGGTCGAACCGGCCGTTCTCGATATCCTCTCTGACTTTGCCCCTCGGGCTGAAGCCGAGGTCTTCCATGGTTACTGCCTCAGTGATAGAGAAGCAGTCGTGTACTTCGGCCATGCTTATCTGGTCACGCGGGTTGGTGATGCCGGCTTCCTTGTAGGCAGCCTGGGCGGCTCGCACGGTGGCCTCGACATGGGTGTAGTCGAACTTTGAATTGTACTGCCCGTCCATGGGCGCCATGGAGATCTGTAGCGCTTTCGGAAAGATAGGCGGCTCTTTACCTTTTCTCAGGCTCTTGGCGATTTCCGGCGTAGTAATAACCGCCGCGGCCGACCCATCGCTGACACCGCAGCAGTCGTACAGTCCCAGCGGCCAGGCAATCATCGGGGCATTGAGGATGGTCTCCATGGGCACTTCTCTCTGGAAGTGGGCTTTCTTATGCAGTCCGCCGTTAAAGTGGCTTTTGTAGGAGACCCGGCCAATCATGTGTTTGCCATCCTCGAAGCTGAGGCCATACCGGGAGAAATAGGTGGTGGCCATTAAAGCAAAATTGGAGGGCGGTACGTATTCCGGGGCTAATACGTGGCTGGGAGGTGGCTGTGCTCCGCCCAGGCCACTCATACCGGTATCCTTGAGCTTTTCTACGCCGATAGCCAGGACGATATCATAGATGCCAGCAGCAACGGAATAGCAGGCATTCCGGAAGGCATCGGAAGCGGTGGCGCAGGCATTCTCCACCCGGGTAATCGGGATATATTGGAGCCTTAGCGGCTCAGACAACACTTTGCCAGTAGTGCCGGACCCGGTCGTCCCAATCCAGGCGGCCTGAATATCTTCCGGCCCTATTCCGGCATCCTCGAAGGCCTCGTAGGCAGCCTCGACGATCAAATCATTGGCACTGGCTTGCCAGCGCTCTCCGAATTTGGTGCAACCCATCCCAGCAATAGCAACTCTGTCTTTAATACTTCCAGGCATTTTCTTTACCTCCTAAATTTTGCAGCTAACCTCTTGCCGGCATGCAGCGCCAGAAGTAGTTATGCACGCCTTTTTCGAAGAATATCCTGCGGAAGGTCATCTCCACTTCCATGCCGACCTTACACTCATCGGGGTCACGGTCGGACATTTCGAAGACACCGCGGCCGCCCCCCTCGAAGTCAACCACGGCCAGCGTGTTGGGCGGGTCGGGGACATTAGTCAGCCAGTTATGGGAGAAGGTGACCACTTTACCCTTCTTATCAGCAAAGCGGTAAGGTTCAAATTCGTCCTTGGCCTGGCACTCCACGCAGACCCGCGCCCGTGTCGAGGCAATATTCATGAACATCTGCGGCGTGCCGCATTTCTTACACTTGACGCCGTAAAGGGGTAAGGCGCTGCGGTGTTCCCGCCACAGGGTAGCCATCGAAGTTGGACTGACGGCCGGGCGGGCGGCGGCCTCGAGCGGGACAAGCCCGCGCCAGCGCAGGTATTTCTCATAGCTATTGAGCTTCCTCTGTATCTGGAGATGGCCCTTGATGCCGCGCCGGTCTTTTATTCTTTCGATTTCCGGAGTTACTTTAAGCATAATGGCATCGCTGCCGTTGCCCCAGCTCACCAGTAAGATGCGGTCGCCGGCTTTGGCGTCTTCCAGGGCGGAGACCAGAATCATCAAGGCCAGGGCGGTCCCGGTATTGCCCACCGTATCGAGCAAAGGTTCCTGGACCTGTGCCGGTTGAAAACCCATCGCCTTAGCCAGGTCGGCCTGCCTTCGGGAGTTGGCACCGTAAAGGCAGACTTTAGCGAAATCCTTGGCGGCCAGGTTGTATTTCTTCATCAGTCCCGCCACTGCTTCCGCCGGAATTTTCCGGTAGCCTTCATCCATACTGAACCGGTCTTCCCAGGACCGGACGAAGGTATCATCGAAGGAGCGCCAGTTATCAACAAAGTCGTCGGATAAGCTATAACTGCCTTCGATTTCGGCGATTACTTTTTCATTGCCCACTAACAGGGCAGCGGCGCCATCCCCGAAAGCCTGCTCATTTTCGCCGGCGGCGCTGCCGAGGCGGGTATCAGCCGCCGTCACCAGGATGCTCTTGGCATTACCGGCTTTGATGGCGTCCATTGCTGAAAGCAGAGCGCCGGTACCTGCCTTGAGTGTGTTAGCGAAGTCGGTATTGCGGGCATCGCGGCGGATATCCAG
>JBDRLU010000002.1:0-65387 GCA_043812795.1 Chloroflexota bacterium | reverse complement strand
GCGTGGACTACCAGGGTATCTAATCCTGTTTGCTCCCCACGCTTTCGGGCATCAGTGTCAGTTGCAACCCAGGAGGCCGCCTTCGCCACTGGTATTCCTCCCGATATCTACGCATTTCACCACTACACCGGGAATTCTACCTCCCTCTGTTGCACTCTAGCTTAACAGTATCAGATGACCTTTCTCAGTTAGGCCAAGAACTTTCACATCTGACTTGCCAGGCCACCTGCGCCCGCTTTACGCCCAATAAATCCGGATAACGCTTGCCACCTACGTATTACCGCGGCTGCTGGCACGTAGTTAGCCGTGGCTTATTCCTCAGGTACTGTCATTTTTCCTCCCTGAGAAAAGGGGTTTACAACCCGAAAGCCTTCATCCCCCACGCGGCGTCGCTGCGTCAGACTTTCGTCCATTGCGCAATATTCCTTGCTGCTGCCTCCCGTAGGAGTCTGGGCCGTGTCTCAGTCCCAGTGTGGCTGACCATCCTCTCAGACCAGCTACCTATCGTCGCCTTGGTAGGCCATTACCCCACCAACTAGCTAATGGGACGTAAGCCCCTCCTCAAGCGTCCTTCTTGCGAAGAACTTTAATCCTTCACCCGGCGGCAAAGGACCATATACGGTATTAGCTCCGATTTCTCAGAGTTATCCCCTACTTCGGGACAGGTTACTTACGTATTACTCACCCGTTTGCCACTATCTTTTTCTTGCGATTAAGACCGTTCGACTTGCATGCATAAGGCACGCCGCCAGCGTTCATCCTGAGCTAGGATCAAACCCTCCAGAAAAATACGAATCTGTTTGAACCTTCCTCCCGCTATCCAATTGTTAAAGTGCAAAAACCACAAATATTAAATTACCATAAGCGCACAACCTTGTCAAGCAAAACGTAAAACAGTCTCCAGCCTTGACTTTTAGGCCATTCGTACCTATAATACTACCGTGGCTTTGGGCACAGCCCAAGCGCCAGTAAAGCCGTGTCTAGTCTAGCCTAGGGGTTAGCTCCCGCTAGACTTCATCTTTTTTAGGAAGAGGCTTACGTTAATAAATAAATATGGTAAACTAATGCCCGAGTGGCGCAATGGAAGCGCAACCGACTTGTAATCGGTAGGTTAGCGGGTTCGAATCCCCTCTCGGGCTGAGGTGCTCTACCTGATTACCGGGAGGGGTGCCGGAGTGGTTAATCGGAACAGTCTGTAAAACTGTCGCCCTGACGGGCTACGGAGGTTCGAATCCTCCCCCCTCCACCATCCGGAATCGGGGCTAGACACCAAAGCGTAAAAGCCAGTATAATAGGAAAATATGCCCACATAGCTCAGCTGGTAGAGCACGCCCTTGGTAAGGGCGGGGTCACCAGTTCGAATCTGGTTGTGGGCTTAGAATTAAGGGAGGGAAATATGGCAAAACAGAAATTTGAGCGAACTAAACCACATTGTAATGTGGGTACCATTGGGCATGTTGACCACGGAAAAACAACCTTAACCTCGGCCATAACAATGGCGCTTTCCAAGTCAGGCACGAATACCCAGTTTAAAGACTTCTACCAGATTGATAATGCGCCTGAGGAAAAAGCCCGTGGCATGACCATCGCCATCGCTCATGTAGAATATGAAACAGAGAAGCGGCACTATGCCCACGTCGATTGTCCGGGACATGCCGACTTTATTAAGAACATGATTACCGGCGCGGCCCAGATGGATGGCGCCATACTGGTCGTCAGCGCTCCGGACGGGCCGATGCCTCAGACCAGAGAGCACGTCCTGCTCGCCCGCCAGGTTGGCGTACCCTATATCGTCGTCGCTCTTAACAAAGTGGACCTCATGGAAGATGAGGAGCTTCTGGAACTGGTCGAATTAGAGGTCAGAGAACTACTCACCAAATATCAGTTCCCGGGCGATAAGACACCGGTAATCCGATTAAGCGCTCTCAAGGCACTTGAGTGTGGCTGCGGCAAGAGGGACTGTCAGTGGTGCGGTCCCATCTGGAAACTAATGGAGGCCGTCGATGATTATATCCCCACTCCGGTACGAGCTACCGACCAGCCCTTCCTGATGCCTGTGGAGGATGTCTTCAGTATCAAGGGGCGGGGCACCGTACCCACGGGACGTGTCGAACGAGGCAAAATTAAAGCCGGCGACGAAGTCGAAGTAGTCGGTTTGCGTCATGAGCCGCGCAAGGTAGTGGCCACCAGCCTTGAAATGTTCCACAAGACACTGGACTATGCTGAGCCCGGCGATGCCGTCGGTATCCTGCTCCGCGGCGTTGAGCGAGAGGATATCGAACGGGGCATGGTTTTAGCCGCGCCCGGTAGCATTAAGCCCCACACCTATGCCGAAGGCCAGGTTTACATTTTGAGTAAAGAGGAAGGCGGCCGGCACACTCCGTTCTTCACCGGCTACAAACCCCAGTTTTATATCAGGACTACCGATGTCACCGGCGATATCGCATTGCCGGAAGGAATGGAAATGGCCATGCCGGGTGACAATGTCCCCATGAAGATAAAACTTATTTACCCGGTAGCCCTCGAGGAAGGTCTGCGTTTTGCTATTCGTGAAGGAGGGAAAACGGTAGGCGCCGGCACGTTTACCAAAATCCTTGAATAACTATGGCTAAAAAAGGGGAAAACAGAGAAATCGTTCATCTTGCCTGCACGGTATGCAAGGAAAGAACATATACTACTACCAAGAACAGAAAGAATGACACGCAACGGCTGGAATTGAAAAAATACTGCCCCCGTTGCGGCTCTCATCAGCTCCACCGTGAGACAAGATAGCTCACCACAACCGGTAAAGTTGAGAGATGGACTTTTTGCCGTGGCATTCCGTCAGATGAATTAATTAAAGTAAGAGGCACGAAAAGATTATATGAAACAGCGAACGGCCAGTACGGCCAAAGCAAGCAGCCCGCGAATTAGGCCGGCGGGTGAAATTATCGCCGAACTAAAGAAAGTAATCTGGCTTAACCGGAACGAGGCTATCCGTTTGACCGGCATGGTCTTGCTGGTCTCTGTTGCCATGGCCATACTCCTTGGCGTTATCGATCTTGGCTTTACCAAACTCGTGGATACATTTTTTATCGGTTAGTAACGGGCTTATGGTGGCAGCAGAGACAACATTTTAAACGGGAACACTTATGAACGAAGTTTCAGTTGACAAGAGCGAAAAACAATGGTATGTCATCCATACCTACTCGGGCTATGAGGACCGGGTAAAGAAGAACCTGGAACAGCGCGTCAAAGTCATGGATGCCGAGGGTGAAATTGGAGAGGTAGTGATACCGACCGAGGATGAGGTGGAAGTTAGAGGCGGGCAGAGACACACGGTGACCAAGAAGATACTACCCAGCTACGTCCTGATTCAAATGAAGTTGAGCGACCAGAGCTGGTCCATCGTACGCAATACCCCGGGAGTAACCGGTTTCGTCGGTAGCGGCGGGAAACCGACCCCACTACAGGAGGCCGAAGTAAGCCGCATCCACAAACAGATGACGGAAGAAGTACCCAAGGTAAAAGTTGGTTTTAAGCAGGGACAAAGCGTGCGCGTCACCGATGGCCCCTTCGCTGATTTCGTCGGGATAGTTGACGAGATTAGCCCGGAAAAAGGCAAGGTGAAGGTGCTGTTAACTCTTTTCGGACGTGAGACGCCGGTAGAGCTCGACTCGTTACAGGTGGAGAGGCTCTAGACCTGAAGGTACCTAAGGAGAAATAGAGTGGCAAAAAAAGTTAAAGCGATAATTAAACTACAGATTCCAGCCGGCAAGGCGAACCCGGCACCGCCGGTCGGGCCGGCCTTAGGCCAGCACGGAGTCAACATCATGGGCTTTTGCAAAGAATACAATGAACGCACTTCGGCGCAAGCCGGCCAGATTATCCCGGCCGAAATTACCATCTATGAAGACCGGTCGTTCAGCTTCGTGACCAAAACACCACCCACGGCCGACTTACTCAAGAAGGCAATCGGCGCGGAAAAAGGAGCCGGCACCCCGGGAACACAACGGGTCGGCAGCCTATCGCATGATAAAGTCCATGAAATAGCTCAGCTCAAGGCGAAAGACTTGAACGCGATAACTATCGAAGCTGCCGAGCGAATTGTTGAGGGCACTGCCCGCAGCATGGGAATCGAGGTCGAATAGAACATGGTAAAACAAAGCAAGAAATACGAAGCAGCCGCAAAGCTGGTTGACCCGGCTAAGACCTATGACCCTAAGGAAGCCATCGGACTGGCCAAAAAGACAGCTCACACCAAGTTCGATGAAACAGTTGAACTCCACCTGCGGACAGGTCTTGACCCGCGCGATTCCAGCCAGCAAGTGCGGGGCGTAGCCCTGTTACCGCATGGTTTGGGCAAGAAAGTCCGGGTCCTGGTTTTTGCCCAGGGAGAAGCGGCCAGAACAGCCGAGACCGCCGGCGCTGACCATGTCGGCAGTGACGACATCATCACCAAGATTGAAGGGGGATGGCTCGATTTCGATGTCGCCATCGCTACCCCGGACATGATGGGTAAAGTAGGCAAACTGGGCCGGATTATTGGCCGAAAGGGCCTGATGCCCAACCCCAAAGCCGGCACCGTGGTTGCCGCCAATGACTTACCGAGAGTAATCGAGGATGCCCGTAAAGGACGTCTGGAATTCAAATTGGACCGGACCTCAATAATCCACGTCCCTATCGGCAAGGTCAGTTTTGAGGAAGACAAATTAATGGATAATTTGACCGCCATACTGGAGGCGATTATCAAGGCCAAGCCCAGTAGCGTCAAAGGGCAGTATATCAAGACGGCCGTGCTGGCCACGACCATGGGGCCAGGTATCGCCCTTGACCTCAAGCCGACTCTTTCGCTGGTTGCCGCTTAAGCAAGAATATGCTAGAGTTCTTGGAGGTATAACAAACTAAGGGAAAATTTAATCATCCTGAGACAGTGGGTGCCGTTTACGGCTTAAACCAGTCCGCCCGCCGAGGAAGACATTGACTTACGATTCTCATCATTCCGCAAAAAAGCGGAAAAGAGTGCGAGTCCTTGTGCAATCGGCACAAGGACTTTTTTTTCAGGCAGAAATAGTAGCGAATTAGGAGATAAGAAAGATGGCCAGAAGTTCGAAAGGGAAAAAGGCACAGATTATTGACGGGTTAGAGGCCGCCCTGGCCAAGAGCAACCTGGGCGTCCTCACTGACTACCGCGGCTTCTCAACACTCGAGCTGACGGCTTTACGCCGCAAGCTACAGGAGTCAGGCGTAGATTATCAGGTAGTAAAGAATACGCTCGCCCGGTCGGCAGCCAAGAAAGCCGGAAAGACGGAATTGGTCAGCCTGTTCGAAGGCCCAGTGGCTATTGCGCTTGGTTCCGGAGATTACGCTAAACCGGTTAAAGTTTTAGCCGATTTCGGCCGTGAGACCAAAGCCGATACGTTCATCAAGGGAGGCTTCCTGGGTGACCGGCTGCTTACTTCACACGAAGTAATGACGCTAGCCACATTACCATCAAGAGAAGTGCTGCTCGCCAGAGTTATCGGCCAGATGCAAAGCCCGGTAGCCAATTTACTCGCTCATTTAGCCTCCCCGATTCAGGGGTTCATCGGAGTATTAAACGGTAGAATTAAACAAATGGAGGGAAACTAAAATGCCAGAAACTGAAGCAACGCAAAGTGCTGCCACCGAGGAAATCTTAGCCAAAATCAAGGGCATGACTGTCCTTGAGTTGGCCGAACTGGTTAAAGCGATGGAAAAGGAATTCGGCATCACCGCAGCCGCGCCGATGATGGCGGCACCCGCCGGAGGTGCTGCGGGCGCAGCCGCTGCCCCCGCTGAGGAAGAGAAAACGGAGTTCGACGTCATCCTCAAAGATGTCGGCGCCAATAAAATCAACGTCATCAGGGCCGTGCGGGAATTGACCTCCCTGGGACTGAAGGAGTCCAAAGACCTGGTTGAAGGCGCCCCCAAGCCGGTAAAAGAAAAAGTCACCAAGGATGAGGCCGCCGCCGCCAAAGCTAAACTGGAAGCAGCCGGGGCCACGGCTGAGGTTTCTTAGCCCAATCATCTTAGGCACAACAATCATTTGTCATTGCGAGTCCTCCTTAAGAAGGACGACGAAGGACTCGCAATGACACTGACTAATAGAACATCAAAAAACCTGGCCTATTGCAAACACAGCCCAAAGCGCTATAATCAAGTCAAATCCCGAAATAAGTAGGGGTAAAAGATGTTTGAGCAGGATTGGCTGGCGCTTATGGCTGTGGGCGGTCTTTTTATCCTCCTCGGCCTAATCTCTTTCTTCTGGGGTAAACACGAACAAAGTAATTACGACCGCTCTCTGTTAACCCACATGGATAAGAGAGAGTTCTTCGAACACTGGCCGGCACGTCCGGAACCCGGCGCCTTGAAAATAGGCGGCTGGATTGCCATTGCCATCGGCCTGGTGATGATAGCTATGGGCACGGTTTTTATGCTACGTAGCTGATGAGGAGAGAAGTCTATGCTTGAATTAAAGACGGCCATTACTATTGTCGAGTTAATTGTCGGCGTCGCTGCTGTGACCGTCATTGGTGATTACCTGGGCCACAAGATAGGCCGATGGCGTCTCGCCTCCATCATGGGTATCCTCGTTCTTATTGCTATCGCTGCGTTTGCCATATATGCCGCCCTCGTTTTAACCTAGTGAATGAGCCGCAACCAAAGAAGGCATCCCGGCAAATCCAGCGCTGGTACGGATAAAATTGTACTCACAGGACTTGACCCTCATCCCCTACTTATGTTAACATACCAGAGGCTTTGCGAGGTGAAACTAACGTCTGAATGAATGGTCTAGCTTTCTTCATTGAGGGTATCTTTCCTTACATCGCGATTATTATCTTCGTCTTGGGCACTGCCTATCGTCTCTGGTACTGGTTACAGACACCCGTGCCATTGCGCATCGGCCTAGCCCCGGCTAAAACAACCTGGAAGGCGGCAACCGGTAAAATCGCCGCCGAGTTTTTCCTCTTCATCAGTCTGCTCAGAAGCGATAAAGTCCTCTGGGTTATCGCCTGGATAATGCACATTTGTGCTTTAGTCGTCCTGGTAGGCACTCACTTTTTTGGCTTAATCGATGCCGGCATCGAACTGTGGACACCTCTCGTTATCCCTCAGGGCAAAGCTATTCTCTATGTAGCCGCTACCTTCTCCTTCCCGCTAATTGCCACTTTGCTCATCTTGCTCTTCAAGCGTCTTTTTACCCCGGAAGTGAGAAGGATTACCATACCCACCGATTACGTTGCTCTTGGCTTAATCCTCTTCCACGTGGTTAACGGTACCTACATGAGTTTCTTCACCGAGGTTGATATGGCGGAAGTGATGAAATGGGGCCTGGGCCTGGCCACTTTCCATCCCTATGTCGTCGCCGGTAGCTGGATTTTTCCGGTCCACGTTGCCACCGCTTTCACCTTATTTATCTATTTCCCCTTCAGCAAACTATTCCATCCTCTAGGACAAATCGTTAACCGCTGGACGATAACGCAGAAAGAAGAACCGCTTGTCCCGGGAGGGGCTGTCGTCAAATGAAGACCGAAAAAATCAGCGAGAGCGAACAAAGAGCCTTGGACGAATATATCCGTAAGATTACCACCCCACCTGACAAAGCGGAATATGATAGCCGTGGCACGCCGCAGGTAAGCGACGCCGACCGCCAGAAGTACCACCTTACACCGGCCGATGAAGTGGAAATGGTCGCTAAAATGGTCGAGGGACTGGTCAAAAAATCTACCGACCGGCCCTTTAGGGCCAGACCGCAAGACTTAGCTATCCTGGGTACTCCCGAGCCGACACCGCGGGAACAAACGCCACAAAGAGCTCTCGATTTACTGGGTGAAACGAGGGAGAACTTCCGGTCGTTGCTTCTCATCATGGATATTTGCAGTAAATGTGGTGCCTGCGTCAAAGCCTGCCATACCTACCTCGGCACCGGCGACCCCAATAATGCCCCGGTCGGCCGGGTCGAACTGATGCGTAAAATCTATAAGAGGTACTTCACCCGCGCCGGACGGTTTTTCGGCAGGTTCGCCGGTGGAGAAGATATCAGCCCGGAGACAATAGACCTCTGGTACAAATATTTCTATCAGTGTAATGAGTGCCGACGCTGCGCTGTCATCTGCCCCTTCGGGCTGGACACCTGTGAGATAACTATCATGGGCCGGCAGATATTAACCAACCTGGGCATCGTCCCCGACTTCGTCGCCTCCGTCGCCAAGGGTGCCCAGAAGTTCGGTAATAATATCGCTATACCTCCGAAAGCAATGGCGGATACCTGTAAATTCATCGAGGAAGAGATGAAGGAGGAGACCGGGAAAGATATCCCCCTCCCTATCGACAACGAAGGTGCTGAGGTACTTTTTAATCCATCGTCTTCCGAGTTCTTCGTCACTTTCGAGAGTTTAAAAGGTGCCGCCAAAATGTTCTATGCCGCCGGAACAAGCTGGACGCTAAGCAGCAAGATTATCGAGACGGCTAACTTCGGCCTGTTCTTCGACTACGCCGCCATGAAGAGACACAACAACCTCTTAATTGACGAGGCGAGGCGGCTGAAGGCAAAGCGGATTGTAGCCGGTGAATGCGGGCATGGCTGGAGGACATGGAAGATGTTTACCTCCCAGCTCAGCAAACCCATGCCTTACAAACTGACCCACTTGATGGACGAAACCCTGGACTATATCCGGGACAAAAGAATAAAGCTCGACCCATCGGCTAACCCGTTACCGGTGACTCTCCATGACCCGTGTAACATGAGCCGCGCGGCGGGCTATATCGAACAGCCGCGCCAGATTGTAAAGGCCGTCTGCGAGGATTTCAGAGAGATGTGGCCCAATGGCGACAGAAACTTCTGCTGCGGTGGAGGTTCGGGTATACTCATGGATGAGTTGATGGACTTAAGAATGAAGTTCTCCAAACCGAAAGCCGAGCAGGTCAAAGCTACCGGCGCCCTTATCTTGATTGCCCCCTGTGCTATCTGTAAAGCCCAGCTCCCCAACACGATGGCTTACTACAAGACGGGCGCTACCGTCCACGGCCTGATTGATATGGTCGGCTACGCCCTCGTCCTCTAGCGTGATTCGATAGACAGGTCAACCCCCACGAAGTCGCTCTTTACGCACCATTTCTTAAGCTCAGATTGGTCCAGTATTTCTCTGATTTCTGGGACAGTATAGCTGGCCATAATTGCTTTCGGCCAGTTTTCCCGGTGCCGCTTATTCATAAAGCGGGACATCAGCCAGATAACCGGTTTCCATAGGGGATTGTGATACAGCCTCTTATTATCACGGATAATGTAAGTTCCAGCTTCTTTTACCACCCGCCCGATTTCATTGAACACGGCTACCGGTTCGAACCAGTGGTGCAATGAAGCGTAGCTCATCACGAGGTCGAAGGAACCGGCCGGAAAAGGAAGAGCCGCCGCCGTACCGACCATGAATTTAATTTTCTTATCGACGCCGGCTTGCCGGGCATTGGCTCTCGCTTGCCGCACCATATTCTCGGAGATATCGAGAGCAATAATTTCAAAATCGCAGCTTTTTCTCTTGGCCAGTTCAATCGCCAGTCGCCCCGACCCCGTGCCGATATCCAGTACCCGGCCCCCTCGTATCCCCCTGTTCAAAATCTTTCGGACGAAGTATTTGTATTCCGGCATGATGTAGCACCGGGCGCCTTTATCGTATTCAAGGACGGCCTGCAATTCAGCGATAGGTTCCTGAGGTAGTGGAATTCTCCTAACCGTGGCCATGTTACCAACTCATCACTTTGCCAGATACTTCGTCTCCACCACGTCGGAATAAGCCAGTGGCTTGCTGGCCAATCCCTTAGCGATGAACCAGTCAACCACCGATTTCACCTCGGCTTCGGACGGCAGAGCCAGCAAAGGAAAAGTAGGTACCTCAAGACTTACCGAAGCTGGGGCGAGAGCAATTTCGGCCAGCAAACTCTCGTATTTCGCCGGCTCAGCGTTGATAGCCTCAACCGCCTCCTGCCAAGCCGCAACACACCGGCTAATTGCTTCCGATTTATTTTTCAACGCAGTTAGCGAGAAAACGAGTCCCGGCCCGGCAAAAGGTTCTTTATCGTCCTCAACAACAATCTTACCCCCACCGAGCACCGCCATATCAGACAAAGGCCGGCTCAGTGCCGCCACCGGCACCTGTCCCTGGTTTAATGCCTCGAGGCGCAGCGGCATACTCGGGATATTTACTCTCGTTATATCATCACTGTTCAGACCATTAGCCACCAGTAACCGGTCAAGGCCATAATCGATGATGGTACTGGTAGCCACGGCTACCTGTTTACCTTTCAACTGGGACACGCTATTAATACCGCTGTCTTTGGCAGCAATA
The DNA here is from genome assembly GCA_043812795.1 of Chloroflexota bacterium. Lineage (GTDB taxonomy): Bacteria > Chloroflexota > Dehalococcoidia > Dehalococcoidales > UBA2162 > JBDRLU01. The sequence goes on along the minus strand of JBDRLU010000002.1, from coordinate 55,044 downwards.
ATCTGGAACATTCGAGGCATTATCGCACGGCCGACCAGTTTCACTGTAGGCTGCTCTTTATTCATGTTGACCGCTTCAAAAACATCCTGGATAATCCCATCGAGTTGCTCGGCGAGCAAAGCGGTATTCATCTCCACCGTACTGCGGAAAGGCACTATCTCTACTTTAACGCCTTGCCGCTCAAATAATCCTTCTTGCTGGGCCACGTAGGCCGGCAGGTCGATAATGCGCGGCAACGAGCCAATCTTCAGACTCGGCTCTTGTTGTGACGTGGCCGGCGCACAACCAGCGAATAAAATAGCCATCAGGAGCAGGACGGGAGTTAGTCGTTTTAGCATAACACCTCCAAGTTAATTCAAGCTCGCGTAGCATACTAAGCAAAGAGACGGCTCTCTTTCGTTTTGGTAGCGGCGTCCAGTTCATTCAGCGCGTCAAGGAATTTCTTCAATCTCTCTTCGGAAGGCAACCGGACAACTCGATTCGCCGTCTGGTCGCAATACTGGCAGGTGCCGCACAGATAAGAACATTTCTGGCCGTTCTCAATGAAATAATTGATAAATCCGGCCAGTTTGGGATTATCCACATAGTAGAGCGGTTCGGTAAAGTACTTTTCGAAATCACTGGCGGGATAGTATTGCGTCATTTCAAAAGGCGGCGGGTTTTCATTAATACCGACAATATCCAGTAGATTACCCGGCCATTTCCCGGTCTGGTACGCCTTAATTACCGTTACTATCCGGTTACGCATCCTCTTATTCCGGCCGACTATCTTGAAAAACTTTACGCCGCAGCGCCGGTAGAGAGGCACGTCTTCCGGCCTGATGAAGGGAGATTTGATGAGCTCGGCTGGATTTCCCCAGCGTATCAGATTACAGTTCAAACGGCACCAATCGAGAAAGGCGGGTGCTTTTCCCCACCTCTTGGCCGCCTGGGAATCAGTATAAGTGGTGACGGTATGGTACCTTTCAAAAGGGCACTGGTAAAGGCAGAGCTGGTTGACCATGACTTCCACCTCGGCCGTAGTATTTTTTATTATGCTCCGGAGCAATAAAAAATTACGGTTCGCCACCAGCGGTAATTTTATGCTGGCCACCTTCATCTCCTGCCAATCGGCCGCTTTCTGTACGGAATCAACGCAGGCAACCGACGATACACTGACCTCAAAGGTATAATGTTCTTTAATCAGTTTGGCCAGAAAGGGATTGGCAATAATCACCGAGTCGGCCCTTATCTCTTTCAGCCAGTCCAGGAACTTGAATATTTCTTTGCGCCCTCCGGCGGTATATTCCGAATTACGGAAAGTCATAGCATTGAGAGCATAGCTGAACTTAATCCCCTTGGTATGCAGTTTCTGGACGAAATCGCCGATGTCTTTGGTGGTGGCTTCAGGGAGTGAAGCCCGGGTACGCATACTACCCATCGGGGAACTGGACAGGGAACCATAGACTTCGTAAATAGACGGGATGAGGCCTTCCTTCTCCAATTCCACCAGATATTCCTTGTCCCAGAAAGCCGGGATAACCCATCTCCGCTCGTTAATTGCCATAAATAGCCTCCCTTACTTTTCTCATCCCCTACTTACCGACCTGCGCCCAGTGACAGAGCTTGTCTTCCATCAAGGCGAGGATGACAAAAGCGATAAAACCAATCAGGCTCATCGCACCCACCGTAGCGTACATCCGGGCATAGTCCATCCGCTGCCAAGCGTCCATAACATAGTAACCTAAACCCGAAGCGGTGGCAAAAGACTCGGCGAGATAAAGAACAGCAATGGCAATAGCCACATTCAATCGTAATGAAGTCAGGACGGCCGGTAATGATGCCGGAAAATAAACGTGGCGCAGAAGCTGCCACCGGTCGGCACCCAGCGAACGCAGCGACAGGACAAGTTGGGCCGGTATATTACGGGACGCGTCCCGCACCACGACCAGCACCTGGAAGAAAAGAATGAGGCTGATGAGAAATATTTTGCTGGCGTCCCCGATGCCGAAGAACAGGATGATAATCGGCAGCAGGGCTACCTTAGGCACCGGATAAGTCAAATATACCAGCGGGTAAAGAATTTTATCCCACCGCCGGTTCTGCCCCAGTACCAGCCCCAGCGGCAGCCCGATAGCCGTGGCAATAAACATACTGGCGATTATCCGCCAGCCGCTGACCAGAGCATGCCAGCCCAGGCCGCGGGGCAGGTCGGCAAAAAAGGAATAAATCACCACCCAGGGAGCCGGCACCATCGGTTTATCCACCACCAGGGCCACTACCGCCCAGGCAAAGAACAGAACCAAGAGACCAAAGATTATCGCTTTCTTACTCATCATCATTTCCAGAGGAACAAAACGTCGAGGAGAATGGCCCCCGATATCACCGTTCTCAAGGTCGAAACGGCGCTGAAAGCCCGGAAACCTACTTCCTTATCGGTGGGTTGACGGAGAAATCGTGTGGTACGGACCAGCGACCAGCCCCCGGCAATGATGGTCAGCGGAAGATAGACAAAACTCAGCCCGGTAAAAAGCGGTAAGAGCCCGCTCAGCAACACCGTCAGGGCCAGGAAGCCCATCCCCAGGGCCACGGCAGTCCGTGGCGAAGTAGCCGCGAAAAGGGCCTTGCTTTCCGTGCGCAGCTGGCCCTGTTCGGTATACAGCGGATGGAGAGGTGAATAGACCATAATGTGGGCCGCCTGCCACAGCACACCGAGCAGATAAAGCAGCCACGGCAGACGCGCCGAAAAAAGTGTTTCGGGAGAAAAAGCTGCCCAGCCACCGAGGTAAATCAAGCCTACAATCGGAGGCAGTGCTAGGTAGCCGACTTTGCGCCGTAAATAGAGGGCATAGAGTATCCCCAAGGCAAACACCGAGAGAAGAATAAAGAAGGCCAGCGGGTTAAAAGCTAGCCAGGTCAGTACCAGCGAACCAGCCAGCAAAATTAAAGCCAGCGCCAGTGCCGGCATCAATCTTACCCGGCCGCTGGGCAGCGAGCGTTTCGGCCAGCACAAAACGTCGCGTTTGCGGTCAACGATATCGTTGAAGACGATAGTTGAAGCGGAAACAAAAGCCACACTGAGCAAGCCCAGGATACATTTAGTCAGCGAAGGATAACCACCGTAGGCCAGCACCGCCGCGCTGGCGGCATTTACCGGCGTGACCATCAAGGCAAAACGCGGCTTTACCGTGATGAGCATTCCCCATAATCGTTCCCTGAAAGAATAGCCCGCCTTGATAGCCGCTTCGCCGGTCAACAACGAACGCCAGAACCCGCTCAACCGGCCCACCGTCATGGCCGCTTTCATTTACCGAGTCCCACTTTCATAGTTTTAACGCCACATTTTTTTGCCTGTTGTCGAAAAAGCTCTCTCACTTCTCCACACTTGAACGCATAATCGGGTGTCCGGCGATATTCCGCACACCCGGAGTCCGGGTTCTCCATAATTACCGGATGCGTATTGGGCGGATTGTCCAGGACTAGAATCTTTTTCCCCAGATACACTGCTTCTTCAATATCATGTGTCACCAGTACCATCGCCGTTGCCGGCAGGACATCCCGCAGCTCAATAATCAGGGTCTGTAAATCTTCTCGCGTCATGGCATCCAGAGAAGCCAGCGGCTCATCCATCAATAAGAGGTCGGGTTGCAGGGCCAGTGTCCGGGCAATCGCCACCCGCTGCCTCTGCCCGCCGCTTAGCTGGGCCGGATAATGGCCCGCTACTGAATCGAGGGCCAGCCTGGTCAACCACTCACGAGCGACCCGCGTTGCCTCTTTTCTCTCTACGCCACGAATCCTTAAACCGACCGAGATATTGTCGATAGCCGTAGCCCAGGGCAGCAGTCCATAGTCCTGCAAAACCAGACCCGTCGAGAGGCGAGGCTTATCCAGCGGCATGCCGCCGATAATTATCGTCCCCGACGATGGTGGGTAGAGGCCAGCCAATAAGTAGAGGAGCGTTGTCTTACCGCAACCGGAAGGGCCGACTATTGACCAGGCTTCGCCCTGAGCGACATGCCAGCCAAAATCGGCGAAGATGGGAACATTCTTCTGATAAGAGAAGCAAAGGTTTTTGATTTCGACCATGGGCTTATCTTGGCAGTTGTTAAAAGGATGATATACCAGCAGCGGAGTCCTCGTCAATTTCAGCTTAACTCTCGAGTGCCCAGAACAGTAACAATCGACATCGTAATTGGCATTTTCCTCCACTATTATGTAAAATGAAGTAGATTGACAATAGACTGACCACCTCGGTAAACTGGTCTTAGCTACACCTTAAAGAAGATAACGACATGACGAGTATCGAAGCTGCCCGACAGGAAATAGCCGGAACACTCAAGAAGTACAATGCCGACTACCTCGAAGTCCGCCTCGAGGAGGGCCAGACAAGTTCGATTACCTACCGCGGCCGGACGCTGGAATCGGTGACCCGCCGCACTGCCCTCGGCGGCAATGTGCGGGCGCTGGTCAAAGGCGGCTGGGGATTTGTCTGTTTCAATAACCTGGCCAACTTGACCGATAGAATTGACGCCGCCATCGAACAGGCCTGCCTGGTGGGTCAAGCCGAAAGCAAGTTGGCTCCGGTTGAGCCGACTGTAGACCGGGTACTCATCGAGCCAGGTCGTAATCCCCTAGCAATCCCGCTGTCAGAGAAAAAACAATTGCTCGATGAATACAACGACCTTATCTGGAGCACACCCAAACTCCAGACTTCCGTCATCGGTTACGGGGATAGCTACAAAAAAACCGTCTTCCTGAACTCAATCGGCAGTGATATTGAGCAGGAGCGGTCCGATATTACGCTACGGGTAACCGCCGTGGCGGTGGAAGGCGGTGAGGTACAGCAGGCCGGATTAAGTGTGGGCAGCCGCGGTGATTTTCGCACGCTGAAAAATCTGCACCAGCAAATAACAAACAGCGCCCGGCGGGCAGTGGAACTGCTTTCGGCCCCGCAGGTGAAAAGCGGTGAGTACACCGTAATCTTAGACCCGGTCCTGGCCGGTGTTTTTGTTCACGAAGCTTTCGGGCATCTGTCCGAAGCCGACTTCGTTTACGAGAATGAACGCATGCGTGAGATTATGGTCCTCGGCAAAGAATTCGGGCGCCCTGAACTTGACATCATTGATTCGGCGGCCGTACCGGGGCTGCGCGGCAGCTATAAATATGATGACGAGGGCACACCAGCGACCAAGACCTACCTGATTAGAGAAGGAAAACTGGTCGGGCGGCTCCACTCCCGTGAAACTGCTGCCAAAATGCAGGAGGAAGCTACCGGCAATGCCCGGGCTATTAACTACGGCTATCCGCCCATTGTCCGCATGACGAATACTTACATCGAGCCTAAATCAGCTTCGTTTGCCGATATCATCGCCGATATTAAAGAAGGCGTCTATGCCAAGAACTGGTACGGCGGCACCACCAGTATGGAAATGTTCACCTTTTCTGCCGGTGAAGCCTATATGATTCGCAACGGCAAAGTCGCCGAACTCCTGCGGCCGGTAACACTGACCGGCAACGTTTTTACCACCCTCAAGAATATCGATGCCATCGGCAATGACCTCGATATGAACGAAGGCGGTGGCTGCGGTAAGGGCGCCCAGTCACCTTTGCCGGTATCCAACGGCAGTCCCCATATCCGCATCCAGCACTGTTTAGTCGGAGGACAATAGGTGGAGAATATCCTGGCTCAAGCAAAAAAAGTAGCCGAGGAAGCCGAAGTCTTCCAGGTAACTTCAGAAGAGACACCGATTCAATTCGAAGCTAACCGCCTGAAGCATATCCAGAGCAAACAGCGTACGGCCGTAGCGCTACGTCTGGTCAAGCAGGGTAAACTGGGCTATGCTACCGCCACCCGCCTTGATGACAGTGAAACCCTGGTCAGGATGGCTGCCGAGACAGCCCAGTTCGGCATGGACGTCAAATTCGATTTCCCCACCCCGACTACCTACCCCCACATCGCCGTTTTCGACCCGGCTGTCGGGAAAGTACCCATCGAAGCCATGGTCACGCTCGGTGAAGAGCTACTGGCCATTTTACGCCGGCACACTCCCGAACTTCTCTGCCACGCCTGGGTAAATAAAAGTGTAACTTCGGTCAAGATTATGAATTCCCGTGGCGGGCAGGCCAGCTATCAGCAGACCACCTTCAGTCTGAGCATCTGGGGTAATCTTATCCGTGAGACCGATATGCTCTTCGTCGGTGACAGTGAAAGTGACTGTCACCCGATAACAAGACCCGACGTAGTCGCAGGGGCGGTCATCGAACAGCTGGAACGCGCCAAAAACCGGGCCGTCGCTCCGACTAAGTCTTTACCGGTAATATTTACTCCTGATGGTGTCGCCGGTGCCTTGATGCCCTCCCTGATGGCCGCCTTTAACGGCAAGTTAGTCCTTGAAGGGGCCTCCCCCATCGGGTCGAAACTCGGTCAATCTTGCTTCGACGCCAAATTATCCCTCCGGGATGACCCGACCGTCGCTTATCGTCCGACCAGTCGTCCCTGCGACGATGAAGGCGTACCCAGTCAACTCACCTCTCTCGTCGAACAGGGGGTAGTACGCAACTTTCTTTACGACCTGCAAACGGCGGCCCGCGCCAATAAGCAAAGTACGGGCAACGGCCAGAGAAGCGGCAGCAGCTTGCCCTCCCCTGCTCCGAGTGCCTTCATTATCACGCCAGGCAATACCACCTTCGCCGAAATGGTGAGCGATATGCAGGAAGGGCTGGTCATCGAACAATTGATGGGTGCCGAACAGGGTAATATCCTCGGCGGTGACTTCAGCGGTAACGTTCTTTTAGGTTATAAGGTAGAACATGGTAAAATAACAGGTAGAGTGAAAGATACCATGGTTTCCGGAAACGTTTACCGTCTCCTCAAGAATATTAATGCCATCGGCAGCGATACCAAATGGGTCGATGACTCGGTGAATACCCCGTCGCTTTATTTATCGGGGCTATCGGTAGCCGGCAAGTAGGATGAAGTCTTTAGAAATGAGTAATTTGATTAAACTCCGTGCCCATCCGAAACTGCATTCGCCAAATATGGTCGCCGCCTGGCCCGGCGTTGGGCAGGTAGCCAGCATCGTTGCCAGCTACCTGCAACGCAAGCTCGACTTCAAGGAACTGGGCGAAATCGAGGCGGCCTGTTTTTTCGACCCCATCGGCATCATGGTCAAAAATAATATCGTCGAAGCCCCTCAGTTTCCGCAAAGTAAGTTCTATTACTGGAAAAATACTGCTGGCAAAAGCGACCTCATTCTGTTTATCGGTGATGACCAGCCGGGGGCCAAGGCATATGAACTGGCCAACTGCGTGGTTGACCTCGGGCTAAACTTTCAGGTCAAACGGCTCTATACCTGTGCCGCGGCACTGACCCGTATCCATCATAGCGAGCCATCAAGAGTCTGGGGAGTCGCCACCAGCCCGGAACTAGCCGGAGAGCTTGAAAAATATGACCTGATGCAGCGAGGAAACTTGCAAATCGCCGGATTAAATGGTTTACTCTTAGGCGTCGCCAAAGAAAGAGGTGTGGCCGGTATGTGCCTGCTTGGCGAAGTACCGACTTATGCCACCCGAATCCAGAACCCGATGGCGGCTCTGGCAATACTTGAAGTCTTGCCTAAAATGCTGGATATTAGTATTGATACGGTAGAACTGACTCAAGAAGCCAAAGAAATGAAGGAAAAGATGAAAGAAATGGCATCTGAAGCGATGGGGGAATATATCGATTTGTTTACCGAACCCATCTGGGAACAGGACGAAGAACAAGAGGAGGAAGAGGAATAGCACCATGGAATCCATCATACCCTCCCTGGCTGATATCTTGGCCGAAATAACTAAGAGTGAGAAACCACTTTATTCGAGATTAGCAGAGCTATCGAACCTGAGTTCGGAGGAACTGGAGCTGTTTAAGAACTCATGGCCGACCATTGAGCTGGAACGGCGACGGCAGGTTATCCAGCGGTTGGTCGATTTGGCCGATGATAATGTCGAGCTCAATTTCGATAGCATTTTCAAGTATTGCTTTAAGGACGAAGACGCCGAAATACGAGGTACCGCCATCAAGGGCTTGTGGGAAAATGAAGAGCCATCCTTGATTAGCCCGCTGCTAATCATGCTCGAACAGGACACCTCGGAAGAGGTGCAAGCAACCGCAGCCAGTGCCCTGGGTAAGTTTGCCATGCTCGCCGAGCATAACAAGTTGCGTCCCTGCCATACGACCAAAATAGAAACGGCTTTACTTAATGTATTCAACAACAAGGCTAAGCCGATTGAAGTCAGGCGCCGTGCCCTGGAAGCGATGGCCCCCCTGAGCTTGCCCGAGGTGAAAGCTGCCATTGAGGAAGCTTATCAGAGTGAGCAGCCGCGACTGCAAATCAGTGCTATTTATGCGATGGGAAAGAGTTGCGACCCATCCTGGTTAAACATCCTGTTCAGGGAATTAAGTAACCCAGACTCCGAAGTACGTTATGAAGCTGCCCACGCCTGTGGCGAACTGGAAGAAGAAGCTGCCTTACCGCTACTCATCCCGATGGCGATTGACCCCGAGCTGGATGTCCAGCTGGCGGCAATTCAAGCATTAGGCAAAATCGGCGGCACCGAGGCTAAAAAGTGCCTGCAACGCCTGCTGAAGAGCCGCAGTGAAGCTGCCAGCCATGCTGCCGAGCAAGCCTTACAGGAACTGGAAACAAAAGAGAGCCTGCTCTTTCAATAACGAGATGGGCAACAACAATACAATCGTCGGGAACAAAGTCGTACTACGCGAAAAGAGGCTCTCTGACGCGTGGAACGACTATATCTGGGAAACCGACCCCGAACTTGCCCACCTTGATGCCGCCTCGGTAGTCTCAATCCCTTTCCCTCAATACCTGCTGGAATATACTCGTGAATTGCGCAGTCCCTTTGCCACCAGCCGCCGGTTTGCCATCGACACCAGGGAAGGCAAGCATATCGGCAACTGCTCTTACTACAACATTGATGAGACCGGTGGAGAAACCGAACTGGGTATTATGATTGGTAACCGTGACTACTGGGATAAAGGCTATGGCACCGATACCATAAGTACGCTGGTCAATCATATCTTCCAGGAAACAGCCTTCAGGCATATCTATCTGAAGACACTGAAGTCCAACAGCCGAGCACAGAAATGCTTCAAAAGATGTGGCTTTATCCCCTACGGACAGCTCACCAAGGATGGGTTCAGCTTCCTGCTCATGGAAGTATTCCGCATCGACTGGCAGAAGTTGCAAGTAAAAAATCAGGATGAGATTATCAAGCAATAAATGGGGCGGCTAGAGATATCGTCGCTCCAGTTCCACCGATTTTTTCATCTGGTAGTATTCAAAAGCATTCTTCAAAGTCCGCGCGCCCCGCTCCATTGAAGAAAATGCCGGCACGCCGCCTGCCTGAAACCTCTCGGCAATCTTTATCGCTTTCTGCATGTCTTCAGGCGTATGATAGAAAACAATCATTATAATTGGCTTATCTGTTTTCTGCCTGAGTTCAGTAAGCATTTTGACCTGGGCGTCAAGTTGGTCGTCTTTAATCCAGCGGGCGGTCATCAGTAACGCCAGATTATCCAGATTGGCATCCCGCTCCAGAATTTCCATGATGCGCCTCATCTGGTCCTGGTTCGGATTGCCCGTATCAACCGGATTACGGTAGCTCCCGCCGATGAGCGAGAAGAACGAAGATAACTCTTTATATGATTCCGGCGACAAAGTCGGCACTTTCAATCCGGCTTCGGCAAAAACATCAGCGATAGCTACTGATTGCCCCCCGGAACCACCGGCAATACCAACCCGCAGCCCTCGCACCGGAGGCAAAAAGACAAGCGCTTTCGTCGTATCAATAAGTTCCTCAATGTTTCGTACACCGATGGCGCCGCACTGCTTCACCGCCGTATCCCATATTGCCCGGGATACCGCCAGAGAGCCGGTATGCGAAGCAATTGCCCTCCCGCCTTCCTCGGTCCGGCCACCCTTCCATATCACCACCGGTTTCTGTGCCGTTACATTCTTTAAGACCCGGAGAAACCGCGGCCCATCCCTGACTCCCTCCAGGTACATGGCAATCACCTTAATTTCCGGGTCATGGGCAAAGTATTCCAGATAATCAGGGGAATCGAGCACGATGCCGTTGCCGAAGCTCACCGACTTGGCAACGTTCACGCCTTCCAGATGGGCTTGTGAAGCAAAGGCAATAGCATGAGTACCGCTCTGGGCAATGCAGCCGACAGGTCCGCTGACACCTGAGTACAGGTTCTCCGTCTGTTTCACGCCGACTTTAGGATTAAAAACACCCATGCAGTTAGGCCCGATAACGTGAAGGTTCGCCTCCGTTGCCCTGGCCACAAACTGACGCTCTAATTGTCTGCCTTCTTCGGTATCGGTCTCGGCAAAGCCCGAAGTAAAGAAATGGACTGCTCCTACGTCCTTACGGATGCAATCTTCCAGAATCTTCATTGCGGCGACCCGCGGTACTGACACAATAACCAGGTCAATCTGGTCCGGAATATCGAGCAGGCTGGTATAATTCTTTACCCCCATGGCTTCAATCTGCTTAATCGTCTCCGGGTTGACCTGTACCGAATAAAGCTTGCCCTTGAACTCTTTCTGGGCTTTGAGCCAGTTAAACTCGTTCCTGACACTGTCCCCGACCACCACTACACACTTCGGACTAAACGCCCGGTCAAGCTTGGCAAAATCTACTTTCATTTTTCTCTCACCTTGATAATGAAGATTTGATATTCCACGACAAAAGAAAAAGGAAGATTAGCCACCGCACAAATCTTCCTTAACTCAGTTTAGCCGACTTTCGTGGGCTATGTCAAGCAAAAACAGGCTTGGGCTGATAACACTTCTGCCTGTAATCACGCCTATAACTTTTGCTTGGCGATATGGTTTCTCAGCGTGCCGATGCCCTCTATTTTTACTTCGACGGTATCGCCTGGCTGCATCGGGCCGATGCCACTGGTCGTCCCCGTGGCAATGACATCACCGGGCAAGAGGGTCATCACTTCCGAGCTAAAGCTGACCAATTGCGGCACGCTAAAAAGCAGGTAGCTGGTATCGGTCTTCTGCTTCAACTCACCGTTCAGATAGGTCTCCAGCCCTACTTTCCCGGGATAAAGCTCCGTTTCAATCCACGGACCCATCGGGCCGAAAGTATCGAACCCTTTGCTCCGCGTCCACTGCTTGTCCAAGTACTGGAGGTCACGTGCCGTCACATCGTTGATACAGGTATAGCCCAGGATATAATCAAACACGTCCTTCAATGGCACACGCCAGGCTTTCTTCTTAATCACTACGGCTAATTCGCCTTCGTAGTCCACCTGCTTCGAAGACGGGGGATAGACAATATCGTCCTCGGGTCCGATAACAGAGGTGGAAGGCTTGATGAAAATCAGGGGGGCTTGAGGCAAGCGAATTTTTACTTCCTCGGCATGGCTCCGGTAGTTAAGACCCAGGGCCACTATCTTCGAAGGCAAACACGGCGCCAGCAGTTTCACTTCATCCTGCGGATAAGTCTCACCGGTAGTCTTAATGGAACGGAAAGGTGTACCGGCAATCACCTCGATAACACAGTCTTTCAAAATACCGTATTTGATTTTTTTCTGGACTGCAAACCGCACAATTTTCATAGCAAAAGTAAGTTTACCCGAACCAGAGGGAGAATGCAAACTGAGCTATCAGCTAATCTAAGATTGTCGCGTCGTCCCGATAAAATCGGGACTCCTCGCAATGACAGTGATAAGGAGTTGTCAGAAGAGGGCTTCAGCCCTCTTATTCTAATATCCCCCTCTCCTGACAGGAGAGGGGGTAGGGGGTGAGGTCGTGCACGATTCCAAGCACCTTCGATTGCCGAGGCTGACGGGGTATGTTATAGTTTAACCGATATGAAAGCTGGAGAAATGAATTTTGTGAGCGGAGGTACGATTACCTCGCCTCAGGGTTTTCGCGCCGGAGCGACCTACGCCGGTATTAAGAAAAAAACACCCCGCGTCCTGGACCTGAGCATGCTCTACGCTGAAGTCCCCTGCGTCACTGCCGGTGTTTTTACCACTAACAAGATTAAATCGGCCCCGGTAATTTTGAACCAGGAGAAGCTAAAGCGAGGCCGGGCCGTAGCGATTATCGCCAATAGCGGCTGCGCCAATGCCAGCACCGGCGAACAGGGCTTATCGGACGCCGCAAGAATGGCCGACCTGGCGGCTAATGCCCTCGGCGCCGAGCCGGAAGACGTATTTGTCGCCAGCACCGGTGTCATCGGCCAGCCTTTACCGATAAAGCTAATCGAGGCCGGTATCAAACAGATTGTGCTTTCCCGTGAAGGCGGCCACGACATGGCCAGGGCGATAATGACCACCGATACCCGCCCGAAAGAGATAGCTATTACTGCTGCCATCGGCGGCAAACAATTTACCATCGGCGGTATTGCCAAGGGCGCCGGCATGATTCACCCCAACATGGCCACCATGTTTTGTTTCTTGACCACCGATGCGGTGGTTGAGGCGGGTTTTCTCAAATCGGCGCTGCGTCAGGCCGCCGACCTTTCCTTTAACATGATTTCTGTCGATGGCGATACCAGTCCGAGCGATACCGTGCTCATCCTGGCTAATGGTCTGGCCGGGAATAAACCGATTACCCAACGCAGCCAGGGGGCGAAAATTTTTCAGGAGGCCCTCGACCGGGCCTGTATCTATCTGGCTAAAGCAATCGCCGGCGACGGCGAAGGGGCGACCAAGCTTATTCAGGTTACCGTGAACGGGGCTGCCAGCTTGGCTGATGCGAGAGTAACCGCCCGCACCGTGGTCAACTCGCCACTGGTGAAGACCGCCGTGAACGGCGGCGACCCCAACTGGGGGCGGATTGTCGTGGCGGCCGGTCGCAGCGGCGCGGAATTGATTGAAAACAAACTCGACCTGGCTATCGGCGAGGTAAATGTGCTCGAAGGCGGACGTCCGTTGAATTATAGTGAGGCCAGCGTGGCTCAGGTGTTCAACCGGAAAGAGGTGCCCATTACGCTTGACCTTAATCTCGGCAACGCCTCGGCGACCGCTTGGGGTTGCGATTTATCGAAAGAATATGTCACCATTAATAGCCAGTACATGACTTGATTCTGGGAGTATGGCACTGACAATAGTGTTATCAATTTTATTCCGTTCGCCCTGAGCTTGTCGAAGGGCGATTCGTGGTTCGACAGGCTCACCACGAACGATTATAATTAACTTTCATCGCTACAATAGGACTATTTACGGCGTCAGGCGAGACACAAAATGAATAAAGTAATCGTCATTAAAATCGGCGGCTCGACTTTAGGCAGCCATGATACCACTATCGAAGACCTGGTCAAGCTGCAAAAGGAAGGTAATTCCCTGGTGGTGGTACACGGCGGCGGCAAGGTCATCACCGACTGGCTGGCTAAACAGGGAGTCCCCAGCCGGTTCGTCCAGGGTGAACGTGTCACCGACCAACCTACGCTGGACGTGGTCGTTGCGGTGCTGGCCGGTCTGGTCAATAAAGAACTGGTAACCGCCATCAACCGCCGCGGCGGACGGGCGGTGGGCATCAGCGGCGCCGACGGCGCCCTCCTCGAAGGGAAAATCAAAGACCCGAAAATGGGCTTTGTCGGCGAAGTTACTAAGATAAATACCACTCTCCTGACGGCGCTCCTGCAATCGGGTTTCATACCGGTAATTGCGCCGGTGGGTTTCAATGTTTCCGAAACATCATCCAATGGCCCGCAAACTCTTAACCTTAATGCCGATGTTGCTGCCGGCGAGCTGGCCGCCGCCATTAATGCCGAAAGTCTTATTTTTCTGACCGACGTGACGGGTATCCTCGACCAGTCGGGCAAATTACTACCGAGCCTTACTACGGCTGAAGCCGAGGCCTTACTTGCTTCCGGCATCGCTTCGGGTGGAATGATTCCCAAGGTCAAGGCTTGCCTCAAAGCCTTGTCCGGTCAAGCCCAAACGTGTATTATTGATGGGCGGCAACCCCACGCCCTCCTCCAGCAGCTTAAGGGCGAGGGTTGCGGAACAACGATAAGAAAGTAAGCTGAGGAGACTTCAACTGTAAAGTCAGGCACATAGTAGGAATCGGAGAACAAAAATGAGTAAATGGCAAGAACTGGAAAGCAAATACTATATGCGCTGTGCTAACCGCACGCCCGTGACCATCGTTAAGGGTCAGGGGACGCGGGTGTGGGATGAAAACGGTCGTGTATATTTGGATTTCGTGGCCGGCTGGGCGGTCAATAGCCTGGGGCACTGCCACCCGGCCGTCGCCGCCGCCGTCACCGAGCAGGTACACACGCTCATTCAGACGTCCAATCAGTTCTACACTATCCCGCAGCTTCGTCTGGCCGAGCTTCTCATCCAGAATAGCTGCCTGAACCGGATTTTCTTCTGCAACAGCGGCGCCGAGGCCACCGAAGGCTCGGTGAAGCTGGCCCGCCGTTACGGCAAACGTCATTTGAACGAGGCCTACGAAGTCATCACGGCCACCGGTTCTTTTCACGGCCGCACGCTGGCGATGACCGCCGCTACCGGGCAAGCGAAGTTCCAGGAGCCTTATACTCCACTACCGACCGGCTTCGTCAATGCGGAATTCAATAACATCGACGCTATCAAGCAAGCCACCACCAATCTCACCTGCGCCGTCATGCTAGAGCCGATACAGGGGGAGGGGGGAGTGAATGTGCCTGCTGACGGCTATCTTAAAGCCGTACGGGAATGGTGCGACCAGAAGGGTATCCTCTTTATCCTGGATGAAATCCAGACCGGCATCGGACGTACCGGCACGCTCTTTGCCTACGAGCAATACGACGTCGAACCCGATATCATGCCTTTGGCGAAAGGTCTGGCCAGCGGTGTACCCATCGGCGCTATCTTAGCTAAGGAAAAAGCTGCTGTTTTCGTACCCGGTGAGCACGGCTCGACTTTCGGTGGGAATCCGCTCGCCTGTGCGGCGGGTTACGCCACCGTGAAATACATCATCGACCATAATATCTCCGATAACGCCCGACAGGTGGGCGAGTACCTGATGGCCGGCCTGAGAAACCTTCAGAAGAAATACCCGTTCGTCACCGAGATACGGGGTCGTGGTCTGCTGGTTGCCATCCAATTCGACTCCGATATCGGCCAAGCGCTAGCCACGGCCTGCCTCGAAAGGGGCTTACTGGTCAACGTGGTCAAGCCCAATGCTTTGCGCTTCATCCCGGCATTGACCATTACCAACAAAGACATCGATGAAGCATTGCACATCCTGGACGAAGCTCTCACCAGCCTACCCGGCAAATAAGATTAGGAGGGCGACATGGCAAAAAAAGTTGTCTTAGCTTACAGCGGCGGTCTCGACACCTCGGTGGCCGTCAGATGGATTAAAGAAAAATATAACATGGATGTCATCGCCGTCACCATCGATGTCGGTAACGAGAAGGATTTCACCGCAGTCAAGAAGAAAGCACTGAAGGTCGGGGCTATCAAGTCTATTGTTATCGATGCCAAGAAGCAGTTTGTTAATGATTATTGTTTTCCGGCCCTGCAGGCGGACTGTCTCTATGAAGGGCAGTACCCGCTGGCGACGGCTCTCGGCCGCCCGCTAATGGCCAAATTAATGGTGGATATCGCCCTGGCTGAGGGGGCTTCTGCCGTCGCTCACGGCTGCACCGGCAAGGGCAACGACCAGGTTCGGTTCGAGGTCGGGATTAACGCCCTGGCCCCGGAATTGAAGATTATTGCGCCTGCCCGCGAATGGGGGATGACCCGCGAGGAGACCATCAAATACGCCCAGCGCTACAAAATACCCGTCCCCATCACCGTGTCCAGCCCGTACTCGATTGATGAGAGCCTGTGGGGCAAGGCCATCGAGTGCGGCGTTCTGGAAGACCCCTGGAACGAGCCGCCGGAAGACGCCTACACCATGACTACCTCACCGGCCAAAGCCCCGAATAAGCCGGGCTATATTGAGATTAGTTTTGTCCAAGGTATTCCGGTGAGTCTTAACGGCAAAAAAATGGACGGCATCAGCCTAGTCCTGAAACTCAACGAGCTTGCCGGCGAGCATGGCGTCGGTCGCATCGACCACATCGAAAACCGCCTGGTCGGCATTAAATCGAGGGAGATTTATGAGGCTCCGGCCGCGGTTGTCTTATTGCAAGCACACCAGGCACTGGAAGGCTTGACCCTTTCCAAAGACCAGTTACGCTTCAAACAGCAGGTGGCCGTGGAGTACGCCGACCTGGTCTATAACGGGCTCTGGTTCAGTTCCTTCCGCGAGGACCTGGCGGCCTACGTTACCAGCACTCAGCGTTTCGTCACCGGTACCGTCCGTTTGAAACTGTTCAAGGGGACTTCGACGGTCGTCGGCCGCAAGTCACCCTATTCCCTGTACAATTACAGCCTGGCCACTTACGATAAAGGCGACCAGTTCGACCAGAGTGCCTCCCCCGGCTTCATCCACATCTGGGGACTGCCGGTAAGAAACCAGGCCCAGGCACAGGGCAAAGTATTGAGTACCAAGCAACCGAAAAAGAGGCAAGCCGGTAAATGAGCCTTACGCGCGGGCGCTTCCATAAAGAAGCGGCCAAATCAGCCGCTGCATATACGGAGTCGATCTCTTTCGACTGCCGGCTCTATCCCTATGATATTGCCGGCTCCATTGCGCACGCCAAAATGCTCGGCAAGCAAGGCATTATTACCAGACAAGAAGCCAAGGTAATCGTTCACGGCCTGACCTCGATTAAAAAAGAAATCGAGCAGGGTAAACTTAAGTTCAAGCCGGAGCTGGAAGATATTCACATGAATATCGAAGCCCGTCTGATTGAGAAAATCGGCAAAGTCGGCGAAAAATTACACACTGCCCGCTCTCGTAACGACCAGGTCGCCCTTGATTTACGCCTCTTCACCAAACAGGCCATCGCTGACGCTCAGGCGCGGTTAAGAAAGTTGCAGGCGGCTTTAATTAGCCTGGCCGAAAAGAACCAGAATGTCGTCATGCCCGGTTACACGCACTTGCAGCGGGCACAGCCAGTCTTGTTTGTCCACCACCTCTTAGCTTATTTCGAAATGTTCGAGCGGGATGTCAGCCGGTTAAATTGTTGTCTCGGGCGTATCGATGTGATGCCTCTAGGCAGTGGGGCGCTGGCCGGTGTCACCTACCCCATCGACCGCGAATTTATCGCCAAAGAACTAGGCTTCAGCCACGTTAGCCGGAACAGCATTGACGCCGTTTCCGACCGCGATTTTATCATCGAATATGAAGCTGCCGCCAGTATCGCCATGATGCACCTTTCCCGCTTGGCCGAAGAGATTATCCTGTGGTCGTCGTCTGAATTCGGCTTTATTGAACTCGATGAGGCTTATACTACCGGCTCGAGTATCATGCCCCAGAAGAAAAACCCGGACGTCGCCGAACTGGCCCGCGGCAAGACGGGACGGGTCTACGGCCACCTGATGGCCTTATTGACCACGATGAAAGGTCTGCCCCTTGCTTATGACCGTGATATGCAGGAAGACAAGCCGGGGTTCTTTGATTGCGTTGACACCCTGCTCGGTTCTCTGGAAGTGACCACTGGCATGCTGAGCACCTTAAAAGTGAACAAAGACAAAATGGCCGCCGCTATCGAGCACGGCTATTTGCTCGCTACCGACCTGGCTGACTATCTGGTCAGGAAGGGGGAGACGTTCCGCTCTGCCCACAACATTATGGGCCAACTGGTGAGCTATGCCAGCGCCAGGAAAAAGACTTTCGGTGAACTCAAATTAACGGAGTACAAAAAGTTTTCTCCGCGTTTCGGTAAGGACGTTTATTCGATTACGGTGGAGTCATCGCTGGCGGCGCGGAATGTTATCGGTGGTACAGCGCCAGAGCGGGTAAAACAGGCTATTGCCACCGCTAAGAAGGAAATCGGAGGTCATCATGGCAAAAAATAAGGTTAAACTGGCCCCTTCGATTCTCTCGGCCGACTTCGCCCGCCTCGGCGAGCAGGTGGCAGAAGTCACCAAAGCCGGCGCCGACTACATCCACGTGGATGTGATGGACGGGCATTTTGTCCCTAACCTGACCATCGGCCCGCTCGTCGTCCAGTCTATCCGCTCCTGGACGAAGCTGCCCCTTGATGTCCATCTAATGATGGAAGCCCCCGAACGCCACCTGAAACAGTTCGCCGATGCCGGTGCCGATATTATTACCGTTCATATCGAAGCCTGCCCTCATATTCATCGCGTGATTCAGATGATTAAGGAACTGAAAGTCAAGGCCGGCGTTGCTCTTAACCCGGGCACACCGGTAGAGACGCTAAGTGAGATTCTTCCCTATCTGGACCTGGTGCTGGTGATGACAGTCAATCCCGGCTGGGGCGGGCAGACTTTTATTGACGGTATGCAGGAAAAGATTGCCCGGATGCGGGCTTTACTCGACGAGAAGGGCGCAACCACTGAACTGGAAGTTGACGGCGGCATCAATGCTCAGCGTGCTCCTCAAGTGGTCAAAGCCGGAGCACGGGTACTGGTCGCCGGTGCCGCTGTCTTCAAAAAGACCCAGACAGTAAAAGAGGCGATTCAGAAAATAAGAGCTAGCCTAAGGTGACGGAGGCAACTTTGGCCGATTTCTGCTGGTTGCGCAAGCAGCGGCTGCACAGTTTGAGCCGTTGCTCTTTACCACCAATAGTGACCGTCACCCTGTGAATATTCGGAACCCAATCACGGTTAGTGTGGCGTTTGGAGTGGCTGACGTTATGACCGAATTGTGGTGATTTCCCACATAAATCGCATTTCACTTTTCTATCCCCTTGACCTTTAGATTGTTTTTACGGTAACATGCTGCATAATATCATAAGCAGGCTCTATTTAGCAAGGATGATATTGAAATGAAACATATCGAATCTATCAACGGACAGGAATTCCGGGAAATGTTCGCTACCGCCACTAACTGGCTGTAAAAAAGCGCCTCCGACATTGACGCCCTGAATGTCTTCCCGGTACCCGATGGCGATACCGGCACCAATATGCTGCTGACCATGCGTTCCAGTATCGAGGAAGCCTTTCAGGGAGGCGACTCTACCGTCGGCAATGTGGTACAGGCGATGGCGAGGGGGGCGCTGATGGGGGCGAGAGGTAATAGCGGCGTCATCCTTTCCCAAATCTGGCGCGGCTTAGCCAATGGCATCGCCGCGAAAGAAACGCTAACCGGCGCTGATTTTGCCAAGGCCCTGCAACTGGCAGCTACGATGGCTTATAAAGGCATAAGTAATCCCGTCGAGGGGACAATCCTTACCGTCGCCAAAGATGCTGCCGCGGCGGCCAAAGAGCAAGCCGCCAGCGACGATAACGACCTCGTCTCAGTCCTGGAAGCGGCAGTCAGCGCCGCCAATGAGTCCGTGGCCGATACCCCGACCCTACTGCCGGCGCTGAGACAGGCGGGTGTGGTGGATGCCGGCGGACAAGGTCTGTACACTATTCTGGAAGGCGCTCTCCGCTATTTGAGAGGCGAAGCTGAACAAATGCAGTTCCGCAAGCCCCAGATGATTGCCAGCAGTGTACCCCAGCCGGCCCGGGTATCCCGCATCATGCCGACCGAAGAAGTACCTTTCGGCTACTGCACCGAGTTTCTCCTGAAAGGACAGAAACTGAAGCCCGAAAAAATCAGGGCGAGACTGCGTAAGAAAGGTGAATCCCTCATCGTCGTCGGGGATGAAAACACGGCCCGGGTACATATCCATACTCTGGAGCCGGGCGAAGTCATCGGCTACGCCACTTCTCTCGGTACCATGCATCAGGTCAGTATTCGTAATATGGACGAACAGCACCAGGACTATCTGGCCATGCAAAAAGAAAGAGTGCCGGAGGTTGACATTGCCACCGTGGCCGTTGTCGCCGGCGACGGCCTTTCCGAAGTCTTTACCAGCCTCGGCGTGAGTGCCATCGTACCCGGCGGGCAGACGATGAACCCGAGTACTAAAGAACTGCTGCAGGCAGTAAAAGCGGTGGCCTCGGACAAAGTGATTCTTTTGCCCAACAATAAGAACGTCGTGCTCACGGCACAGCAAGTCCAATCGCTCACCGACAAAAAGGTGGAAGTGGTACCGACGGAAACAATCCCGCAGGGTGTGGCTTCCCTGCTCGCT
This sequence comes from Chloroflexota bacterium, assembly GCA_043812795.1. Classification (GTDB taxonomy): domain Bacteria; phylum Chloroflexota; class Dehalococcoidia; order Dehalococcoidales; family UBA2162; genus JBDRLU01. The sequence goes on along the minus strand of JBDRLU010000002.1, from coordinate 34,938 downwards.
TTTGATTATGAAGCCGATTTTGAGACCAACGCCCGGTTGATGAAAGAGGCCGCCGGCCGTGTCAAAACAATCGAGATTACGCGGGCGATACGCTCCACCCGCTTGAACGGCCTCGATATCAGGAAAAGACAGGCTATCGGCCTGCTCGATGGCAACCTGCTGGCCACTGGCAAAGACGCCCTTGATGTTATAACGAAGTTACTGACCAAAATGGACTTAAATAATACCGAAGTGATTACCATCTACTACGGGGATGGTATCCAGCCGGATGAAGCCGAAGAAATCAGCTCCAGCATTCATGAGGAATACCCGCAACTACAGACCGAGGTAGTAAAAGGTAACCAACCTCACTATAACTATATCGTCTCCATCGAATAAATACCGAACAATATTCGGTGGAATATATAAGGGCGGGAAATAGTTTAAGCTAAAAATGAGAAATCGGGGAGGACCAACGCCATGACAGTCAAGGTTGTTACCGATAGTTTGTCCGATATCACCAGCGACCTGGCGCAAAAGCTGGCCGTTACCGTGGTACCGTTGACCGTTCTTTTTGGTCATGAGTCTTTTCTCGACCGCGTCACCATCACCACGGATAAGTTTTATGACAGGCTGGCCCACGACAGTATCTGGCCGACGACCACCCAGCCTTCTCCCGCTGCCTTTGCCGACGTGTATAACAAGTTAGCCGAGGAAACCGACCAGATACTTACCGTCACGGTGTCAAGCCGGCTGAGCGGCACTTATCAGTCGGCCTTAAGCGCCAAGAGCCTGGTAACCAAAAAATGCCGCATCGAAGTCATTGATTCACGCACGGTAGCCATGGGGTTAGGGCTAATCGTCATTAACGCCGCCAAGATGGCCCAGAGCGGAGCTAAGCTCGACGAGATAGTTGATTATGTGCAACGGGTGATGAACCGGGCCCATTTTGTCGCTTACTTCGATACACTGAAATACCTGGCTAAGGGAGGGCGTATCGGCAAGGCACAGGGACTGCTGGGCTCGCTGTTATCCGTCAAACCCATACTGACGATAAAAGATGGTGAGATGGCCCCGCTTACCCGGGTACGCTCCTTAATCGCCGGTATCGATTATCTCTATAATGTGATTGCCTCCTCTCCCAAAGTCGAGGAGCTGGCCGTAGAACACACGACTAACCCGGAAGCCGCCGACCAGCTGGTCGAGCGTTTAACTCAGTTCTTCCCTAAAGAGCGTATCTACCGGTCAACGGTAAGCCCGGTGCTGGGAACGCACGGCGGCCCCGGAGCAATGGCCCTCAGTTTCCTCGAGGGCGAGTAAAGACAGCAAACTGTCATTCTGAGTGTAGCGAAGAATCCGTATTCACCACCAGGGAACGGCGACAAAAATATCCGACTTCGCTCGCTCAAGTCTTAATATAGCCCGGTCACCCTGAGCCTGTCGAAGGGATAACTCGTGGTTCGACAAGCTCACCACGAGCGGGTAAAATAACCCTATGAGTATTAACCCCAATAATGGAGCCGGGTCTTGCCGTTAAATACCGAAGCGCTACGCAAAATCCTCGAGCTAGAAGGCAAAAAGGACTATACCGATGCCGCCGTTATGGGTGGCCTGGACAGATTTCTCCACAACTGGGCGGCGGGCGCCGCCGGAAGCATCACCCGGCCGCGTTTGCTCGCGCGCTTCAAGAAGCTGGGCTTAGCCCAGTCCAACTATGCGGGATTGACCAGAGAGCAACGCCGCGACTGGATAGAGAGCGTGCTCACTTTCCTGACCGAGGCGGAACGAGGCGATGAAAGCAAAGAAAAGACAACCGGTTCCCGACCTATCCCACGTTCATCTACCCTCAAACGGCCGGTTAAAAAGATAACACCGACCCAGTCGATTAACTCCCCGATTACTGCTGTTAAAGGCATCAGCACCAGCCTGGCCGGGAAATTCAATAAACTGGGCGTACGGACAATTCGGGATATGCTCTATTTCTTCCCCAACCGCCACCTCGACTACAGCCAGCGGAAGACTATCTCGCAGCTTACCGAAGGCAAGGAAGAGACCATCGTGGCTAATGTATGGGAGGCACACGAAATCCGGCTGGGCGGTCGCCGCCGCAGCACCGAGGCCACCGTCGGTGATGAGACCGGGAACGTCCGCGTCGTCTGGTTTAATAACCCGTATTTAGTCAAAAGACTGACCACCAATAGCCGGATAATCCTCAGCGGGCGAGTCGGGGTTTTCAAAGGGCGCTACGTCTTCGAGTCGCCGGAATGGGAATTCTTTGAAGACCAGGAACTGGTCCATGCCGGACGGCTGGTACCGTTATATCCCCTCACCCAGGGGCTCTACCCCCGCCAGGTCAGAAAACTAATGAAAGAGGCCGTCGACGGTTGGGCCGGACAGTTGAGCGATTTTCTCCCGCCCGCCTTGAAAGACAGACAGAAGTTACTTGACTTGCCGCAGGCTATCAGCCAGGCACATTTTCCCGAAAACGATGAGATACGCCAGCGGGCAAGAATCCGCCTCGCTTTCGATGAGCTTTTTATCCTGCAACTGGGCGTAATGAGCAAAAAACGGAGCTGGCAGGAGGGCCAGCCGGGCCACCCCCTTACCCTTCACCCCGCCATCTTCGACAAATTTATCCACTCCCTGCCCTTCTCCTTAACTCCGGCACAGCAAAAAGTGCTGAACGAGCTGATGTCCGACTTGAAGAGACCGCGGGCAATGTCCCGCTTGCTGCAGGGCGATGTCGGCAGCGGTAAGACGGTGGTCGCCACCGCCGGACTGCTGATGGCCGCCGCCAACGGCTACCAGGGGGCTTTCATGGCCCCGACTGAAATTCTCGCCGAGCAGCATTTTGCTACCATCAGCCAGCTACTCGAGAGAGCCGGCCGGCTAGAGCAAGAAGAGGACTGCCTCCGCAGCTATTCCGGGATTTTACCCCGCCCCTTGACCGTCGCCCTCCTCACCGGCGATATTAAACAATCCCGAAAACAGATACTGCAGCAGTGCCTGCTGGACGGCAAAATCGATTTATTAATCGGCACCCACGCCCTTATTCAAGAGGATGTCGAATTTCCGAAGCTGGGTCTGGCTGTGGTGGACGAGCAGCACCGTTTCGGCGTGACACAGCGTTCTGCCCTGCGACAGAAGGGTTTTAACCCGCACGTCCTGGTAATGACGGCCACCCCCATCCCCCGTACCCTGGCGCTGACGCTGTACGGCGACCTCGACCTGTCTGTCCTCGACCAGCTTCCGCCGGGGAGGCAGATAATAAAGACCAGGTGGCTCAGGCCGGAGCAGCGGGAAAGTGCCTATGCTTTCATCCGCCGCCAGATTGCCGAAGGTCGGCAGGCTTTTATCCTCTGTCCGCTGGTCGAGGAGTCCGAGGCCATCCAGGCCCGCGCTGCCATCGCCGAATACGAACGATTATCCCGGGAAGTTTTCCCCGACCTGCGGCTCGGCTTAATACACGGACGGATGTCCGCCGTGGAGAAAGACGACGTGATGCGGCAGTTCCGTGCCGGCGAGATGCACATTCTGGTAGCCACGCCTGTCATCGAGGTCGGCATCGATATTCCCAATGCTACCGTCATGATGGTGGAAAGTGCCGACCGCTTCGGCCTGTCCCAGTTGCACCAGTTCCGCGGCCGGGTGGGGCGGGGGCCGGAGCAAAGCTACTGTATGTTGCTGGCCGAGCACCCCTCTGAAATCGGACGGGAGCGTCTCGATATCATCGAAAAAGTCCACGACGGCTTCAAATTAGCCGAGGAAGATTTACGGCTGCGTGGCCCCGGGGAATTTTTCGGCACCCGCCAGAGCGGCCTGCCCGATTTACGCATGGCCAAACTTAGCGACGTCGCTATCTTAGAGCTTGCCCGCAACGAGGCCACCCGTCTCTTCGAGGAAGACCCCAATCTGAAAAAACCGGAACATGCTCTCCTTATTAAAGAACTGGCCCGCGTCTGGCCGGAAGCGGCCGAGTGGAGCTAAAATATAGGCTGGGCATACTGTTCACCTAAGAAGAAAGGAGGGAGGTGGTTATGAATATAAACGTGACAGTTTTGCATAAAGAATATGAGCAAAGGAGACCACGGTATGAGCGACTTAAAGGCGAGGCCACCTTTATTCTGGAACGATGCCTACAAGAGCAACACATCCCTTTACATGATATCAGCTCCCGAATTAAACCTTTCGAGTCTTTTATTGAGAAGATATCCCGCCAAGAAAGCGAATCACCCTTCGACACCATTCTCGACATATGCGGTGTTCGCGTAATATGTCTATTCCTGTCTGACCTTCGGCGTATAGACGAACTCATCGAATCGAATTTTAGCGTCCAAACTAAGGATGATAAAATTAGCGCGAAGCCTGAAGATGCATTTGGCTATTTCTCAGTTCATTATGTCTGCACTCTACCAGAAAGTTGTAGCGGCCCGCGATACGATGACCTGAAGAGGCTAAAGTTTGAAATCCAAGTAAGAACAATTGCTATGCATGCATGGGCAACGGTATCCCACTACCTCGATTACAAGTCACCAAACGCCATTCCATCTTCTCTGAGAAAAGACTTCAACGCACTTAGCGCACTATTTTACCTTGCAGACAGCCACTTTGAATTGTTCTTCCGTTCCAGTCAGGAAGCACGAGAAGCAGCTGTAGGAAAAGCAGAACGGCTAAAAGATATTGAATCTGAGGAAATCAATCTTGACACTTTGTCTGCTTACCTTCAGAAAACATACCCCGATAGAACTCATTCCGAGCCTAGAAGCATTTCAGAGCTTATAGAAGAATTACGGGCAGTTGGATACGAACGCATGAGTCAACTACACAGCGCCTTACAGAAAAGCTCAAACGCTTTTAAAGCATATGAGCAAAAGTATCCTCCACTCATTCCAGTAAATATGCACAAAGAACCACGACAGGAGTACGTGCAATCAGTCTTAAATAAACAGTACGCAGACGTAGGTGTTATTCGTGTGTCGCTATTAATCGCTGATCCCGTTTACTTAGACTCCCGCAAACTCTCAAAACGGCTGCGTGACCGATATAATGAGTTTAGTTGCCTAGTCAAGTGAAATAGCACACTTTGGGGAACAGGGTACGAAGAAATGATGAACAGTATTTTCCTCTCCTGAATATGCTATAATTCGTGAGTCAACTACTTTAGAATAGAGGGTGTAGCATATCAATTGTCATTCTGAGCAAAGCGAAGAATCCGTTCCCTACGTGGAAGTACGGATTCGTTCAGTCGTCCGCCTTCAGCGTCCTCCTTCAGAATGACATCACTAAACAACCTCTTAGAATTGTGAAGACAAAATGAGCGACGTATTAGAATTGAAACAGAGGCTGGCGGCACAGTTGATGGAAGCCGCCCAGAAAGCCCAGCAGGCGGGCAAGCTGCCGGCGGTAGCTTTGCCGGAGGCTTTTATCGAACGCCCGCAAAACGCCGACCACGGCGATTATGCCTCCAGCTTTCCATTGAAACTGGCCCGTGCCACCGGCACCAAACCGATGACCATCGCCCAGGACCTGGTGGAACTGATTACCCCCTCGCCGGAAATCGAAAGCGTGGTGGCGGCGCCGCCCGGCTTCATCAATTTCACTCTCAAAACAGGCTGGCTCACCGACCAGGTTGGTTTTATCCTGCAGGCGGGTGAGAACTACGGCAATATCGACCTCGGCAAAGGCTGCCGCATCCAGATTGAATTTGTTAGCGTCAATCCCACCGGCCCCCTCCATGTGGGGCACGGGCGGGGGGCTATCCTCGGCAGCGCTCTGGCCAGCGTGCTCGCCGCTGCCGGCAATAAAGTCGAAAAGGAATATTACATCAACGACGCCGGCGGCCAGATGAACGCCTTCTACCAGTCGCTCTATGCCCGTTATAAGCAGAGCTCAGGCGTCGAGGCCGAAATGCCGGCAGAAGGCTACGTCGGTCCCTACCTCATCGACCTGGCCCAAGAAATTATCGCCGAAAAAGGTAAGACCTTCCTGGAGATGCCCGAGGCGGAAGCCATCGCTCAAATCGGCCAGCTTGGCGTCAGCAAAATGCTGGAACAAATTAAAAACGACCTCGCTCTCCTCGGTGTGACCTTTGATGTCTGGTTCAGCGAGAAGACTCTATATGAAAAAGGAGAATTTCAGACGGTAATGTCGCTCCTGCGCCAGAGCGGTTTTATCTCCGAAAAAGAAGATGCCACCTGGTTTGTCTCGACCGCCCTCGGCGAAGATAAAGACAACGTCGTCATCCGCGGCGACGGCACGCCGACCTACTTCGGCGCCGATATCGCCTATCACTACAATAAATTCGTCGAACGCAAATTCGACAAGGTCATCGATATCTGGGGTGCCGACCACCAGGGCCATGTGCCCCGTATGAAAGCCGTGGTCGGTGCTCTCGGCATCAACCCGGAGCGGCTCAAGATACTTATTTCACAGATGGTGACGCTGAAGCGCGGTGAAGAACTCGTCCGTGTCTCCAAGCGCAGCGGTGATATTATCACGTTACGCGAGGTGGCCGAAGAAGTCGGCACCGATGCCTGCCGTTTCTTCTTCCTCTCCCGCTCGGCGGACAGCCAGATGGACTTCGACCTCGAACTGGCCAAGAAACAATCGGCCGATAACCCGGTCTATTACGTCCAGTACGCCCACGCCCGCATCGCCAGCATTCTCCGCCTGGCCAAAGAGAGAAAAATTAATTATGCCGACGGAGATATTTCTTTGCTGGCCAGCGAGCCGGAACTGGCCCTCATCCGCAAGCTCGTCCTCCTGCCGGAACTCGTGGAACGGGTGGCCGTGGCGCTGGAACCTCACCACCTGACTTACTATGCCCAGGACATGGCAACCGCCTTCCACAGCTTCTACAAGGACTGCCGGGTCGTCTCCGACGATGAAACCATAACCAGGGCCCGCCTCAAGCTGGTGGAGGCCGCTAAAATCGTCCTGGCACGTACCCTGCGCCTCATGGGCATGACCGCCCCGGACAAGATGTAAGGTTATTTTAAGGTACCCATCCCCTTAGTCCCCTTCCCTGAGGGAAGGGGAAATAGTCTTAAAAGGAGGAGGCAATACTGCCCCCTCTTTTATTAATTTACTCCCCTCTCTGGTAGAGAATAGGAGTTGTCAGAAGTCCCGAAGCTTCGGGACTTATTCTCTTTTCCCCTCTTCTTCCAGGAAAAAGGTCAGGGGAGATGTCGAGCTTCAGGGAAATGCCCACGACGCGAGTTACAAATAATCGCGTTGCCAGAGACCCAATCGACTATCTTTCTATTTCCCCACCGGATTCAGCACGCGCCCGACGAATATCACGCTACCGGTAGGTATGTCACGAATGAAGTAAACGAAAGGCCGGTCGATTTTGAGTTCGACTATCTCCGCCGGTGCCGAGGTCACCCCCACGACCACAGCCGTCGCCGCGGCCGCCTCAGTGCCGGCTTCGTCCAACGAGATGAAAGCCTTATGAATCACGTCCTGAATCAGCAGGTCACGTCGGCCATCCATACCGGAAAAGTCAGCATCGGGAGTGAAAGCCACCCCCATGCCCAGCGTGCTGAGAGCATCTTTCAAACCGACGCTGGACTCGTACTCGAATTTAGGCATGGTCAGCGCCACTTCATTCGCCTTCAGGTCACCGATGGCCTCTTTAACCAGAGCCCAGTCCAGCGACGCCTCAAAAGTTTCGAATTGTCCCGCTTCAGGCAGCAATATCACCATCGAAAGTTCCTGCCCGTCATAGGGTAATTCCACCGCCTGATAACCGTCACCGGCCGTATAGCGGAACGACTCGGTCTGTCTCATCATCGGTACCGTGACATCGCTGCCGTTAAGAAGCTGGAATGCACCATCAGAAGTCGCATTCTTTTCAAAAGGGTACTGCCAGGCGGCATTGAAATAGATAGCGTTGGTCAGGACGAGCCGCGTCAGCCGGTCAATTACCCCCGGTGGTATCAGGTCTTTAATCCTCTGCTCCGTCTGGTCGCTCACCCACTGGTTGATAGTCAACCGCGATTGTTCCGTTTCATTAATGAAGTCTAATATCCTCAACCCGGCCCCGTAGTTTTGGGCCAGAACATCGAGAAAAGACGGCAGGAACTCATAGTCCTTCTGTCCCCAGATGGCATTGACCACATGCAGCCGGAAGCCTTCTCCATCCTTACCCTTAGCTCCCTGACCGCGCTGCCCGAGTTGAAGGTCGAGGCTATTGAAGGCAGGATGTAAACGTGGCTGTGAAAGTGTAAAGTCCAGAGCTGCAGCCATATCTTGCTCTGTTTCACCACGAGCGCCGGCATAAGTCATCGCCAGCGCTTCCGATATGCTATATGGCGAGTAGAACAGGTTATCCCCCTCTTGTCTTAATGTCTGATACAAATCGAAGGCAAAGGCGTTATTACCATCGACCAGGGCTGCCAGGCCGGCTTCATCTACCGCAGGCGACGTATCGCGCGGCTTATCCGATTGCAGCACCTGGCCGGCGGCTGCCTGGCCGCAACCTAATAACCCGAATAACACCACCGATACCAGCAGGAGTAATATCGCCTTTCTCATTCTATGCCTCCCTCCGAATAATTCTACAATCTATTATAACGAGGCCAACCTAATTTGGTTAGTCCGCGCTGGGGTACCACAATTCATCTTGCCCCAGCGCCACTTTTGTGCTACACTGCACAAGGGTAAATTAGCAGCATGAAACGTGTTTTTTCCGGTGCTCGTCCCACCGGCCGTCAGCATATCGGTAATTACCTTGGGGCTATTCAAAACTATGTTAAACTACAGGACGAATACAATTGCATCTATTGTATTGTCGATGTCCACGCCCTGACTTCTCTCGAGGACACCGGCCAACTACAGGCAAATATCCGCGAGCTGGCGCTCGACTGGCTGGCGGCAGGGATTAATCCGGAAAGGAGTATTATTTTCGTCCAGTCCCGGGTGCCCGAGGTAATGGAACTGCACACCTATTTGAGTATGATTACACCGCTAAGCTGGCTCCTGCGTGTGCCGACCTTCAAGGACAAGGTAAAAATCCAGCCTCACAATGTGAATTACGGGCTGGTCGGCTACCCGGTGCTGATGACGGCGGACATTATATTGTATAAGGCGGAGGTCGTGCCGGTGGGCGAAGACCAGTTGCCTCATCTTGAACTAGCCCGGGAGATAGTCCGGCGCTTTAATAGCCTTTTCAGCCCGGTCTTCCCTGAACCGCAGGCCAAACTGACGCCTTTCCCGCTGATACTGGGGTTAGATGGTAAAGAGAAAATGAGCAAACAACTCGATAACGATATCCCGATATCGCTTTCCCCCGAGGAGACCAGGGCGCGGGTGATGACCGCCGTTACCGACCCAGCCCGCCGCCTCCGCACCGACCCGGGACATCCGGAAATCTGTAATATTTTCCGGCTGCATCAGTATTTCGAGCCGGCCGAACTGGAGACTATCGGCGTACAGTGCCGCGCCGCTAAAATCGGCTGTGTCGAATGCAAGACGCGCCTGGCCGAAGGCATTAACACCACCCTGGCCCCCTTCCGCGAACGGAGGAACGCCCTGGCTGCCCGGCCTGAATATGTCACCGAAGTCCTGGCTGATGGTGCCCGCAAAGCCCAGGTTATTGCCCGTGAAACAATCAAGGAAGTCAAGGAAAGGATGAATCTCACCTAGCAACACGCCCCTGATATTAAAAAGAAGGAGGTCGTAGTAATGGCAACAACCAAGGAACTAATCGAGTCATACCTAGAGAAGCGAAAGAAAATAGAGGAGATGGCATCGCCCGCCGATATCGAAAAGCGGCACAAGGGCGGGTCGATGACGGCACGGGAGAGGATAAACTATTTCTTCGACCCCGGCACTTTCAATGAATTGGGCATCTTTGTCCGTCATCGCACCACGGCCTTCGGCATGGACAAACGTGAAATACCGGCTGAAGGCGTCGTCACCGGCTATGGCAAGGTCAATGGCCGCTGGGTAGTCGCCTTTGCCGAAGATTTCATGGCCCTCGCCGGTACCTTCGGCGAATATCATGGCAAGAAGGAAACACGTGCCATTGAGCTCGCCAAAGAAAAAGGCTGGCCGATTGTCGGCATGAATGACTCGGGTGGTGCCCGTCTGCAGGAAGGCATGGATACCCTTGAGGCTTACGGCTGGCTCTTCCGTACCCAAATCCAGGCTTCGGGCATCGTGCCGCAAATCGCGGTGCTCATGGGCCCCTGCCTCGGCGGGCAGGCTTACCATCCCATTATGCAGGACTTCCTCATTCAAACACGCAAGACCGGCTTTATGGGCATTGCCGGCCCCGCTTTTGTCAAAACCCAGCTTGGTGAAGATATTACCCTGGAAAAACTATCCAGCTGGGAAGCCCATGCCATTAAGGCCGGGCAGACCCATGTTGTCGCTGAGGACGATAAGGACGCTCTGGACAAAGCTAAGGCGCTCCTGTCCTTCCTGCCCAACAACAATAGAGAGATGCCGCCAATTCTGGTCACCAAAGATAACCCGGAGCGGGTTATTCCCGAACTGGACACGATTATTCCCGACCGCCCCAACCAGCCCTATGACATGCAGAAAGTGATTAAGGCTATCGTTGACGACGGCCTCTTCTTCGAGACGATGAAAGACCATGCTCGCACCGTCATCACCGGCTTCGCCCGGTTTGGCGGACGCCCGGTGGGCATCTGGGCCAACCAGCCCCTCTGGGCTTCGGGCGTCATCGATTGTGACGCCGCCGATAAAGGCGCCCGGTTTATCCGCTTCTGCGACTTATTCAATATTCCGGTCGTTTCCCTTCAGGACTGCCCGGGCTACATGATTGGCTCGGAACAGGAGTGGAAAGGCATCCTGCGCCACGGCGCCAAGCTGCTTTTCGCCTGGGCGGATGCGACCATTCCTCTGATTAGCATCATGCTCCGGAAGTCCTATGCCGGCGCTCACTATGGCATGCTGGATAAATCCATTGGCGCCGACCTTGTTTACGCGTGGCCGACGGCCCGTATTACCATCGTCGGTGCTGAAACAGCCGCCAGTGTCATCTTCGCCCGCGAAATCAGAGAAGCCGCTAATCCCAAAGAGCTGGCTGCCCAGCGTATCAGTGAATACAGCGAACTTTATGAGAACCCGTACCGCTCCGCCGAGCGTGGCTTTACCGACGACGTCATCATGCCGAGCGATACTCGAAAAATGATAAACAGAGCGCTGGACATTCTCGCGGACAAAAACAAGGATAACAAGGCATTCACTGGCAAGCTCTGGCGCAAATACTCGAATATTAACCTGTGAGGTGGACCAAAAATAGAAGTTATCCCGGCTATTGACCTGAAAGGCGGCAAGTGCGTCCGCCTTTATCAGGGTAAATACAACGAGGAAACGGTCTATTCCGACGACCCGCTGGAGGTGGCGTTGAAATGGCAGAGCTTGGGCGCGCCGCGAATACATGTTGTTGACCTTAACGGCGCCGCCCAGGGCGAGCCACAAAACCAGGATATCATCAAACAGCTCGCCAACGTCATGCTCGTACCCGTTCAACTCGGTGGCGGTATCCGTCGCCTTGATACTATCGAACAGTTTCTCAAGGACGGCATCGAGCGTATTATCCTCGGCACGGCCGCCGCCGAAGAACCCAAACTAATCGAGGAGGCCTGCCATAAGTTTAACGACTCGATAGCGGTTAGCCTCGATGCCAGAGAAGGACACATCTCGATTCACGGCTGGCAGCAGGATACTGAGCTGACCACCATCGAATTCGCCAAATTTCTCGCCGACCTTGGAGTAAAACGGTTTATCCACACCGATATCAGCCGCGACGGTACCCTCAGCGGGCCTAATTTCACCGCCATTTATGAGCTAATCGATGAAATCAGGCTACCGGTCATTGCTGCTGGTGGCATTTCGTCACTGACCCACCTGAAACTACTGAAAGAACTCGGTGTCGAAGGGGCCGTTATCGGTAAGGCACTCTATACCGGCGATATCGACCTGAAGCAGGCCATCTCAGTTATCTCATCCTAAAAACAAACGGAAAACGAGGAATTATGCCAGAACCTAAGGAAATATCGCCCGACGAATTGAAATTAGATGATAAGGGACTTCTCTCGGCTATCATCCAGGATGCGGATACCGGCGAAGTACTGATGCTGGGCTATATGAACAAAGAAGCCTTTCGCCGCACCATGGCCGGCGACGAAGTCTGGTTCTACAGCCGCAGCCGCCAGGAGCTCTGGCACAAAGGCGATACTTCGGGCAACCGTCTCCAGATACGCTCGGTCTGGCTGGACTGCGATAACGATACTCTCCTGGTCAAAGTGCACCCCACCGGCCCCGTCTGCCATACCGGCAACAGGTCCTGCTTTTTCCAGCAGTTGAAGTAGCCCTCAGCTAACAGCCGTCAGCATCCAGTCCAAATACTGACGTCATACTGAACTTGATTCAGAATCCCCCAAAATAGGGAAGCCATTTTTCTGGATTCCAGCTTTCGCTGGAATGACATTGACATAGCAGTTGACACTCCTAACTTCCCTTAGTTAGAATGCGCCTAACACCAGAACAAAATAAGGAGGAGGACGAGGATGAAAATAGAAAAACTGGAACGGGTATCTATCGGGGTCAAGAACCTGGCTGAAGCCGAAAAGTTCTTTTCCGACGTTTTCGGCCTGACCTTTACCAAGTCACCAACCGATGTCAAACGGGAACTGCTTTTGAACGAACCGATTAGCGATGAACACCGCGCTTTCATCGGCAAGAGCCGGAAGGCATCCCACAGCCGTATCGGCCTCGAGCTGGTCGAGAAAGACCCGCCCGTCGCGAACGAGGGCGTACGCGTTATCTATTTCAAAGTAGATAACCTGGAGGCAGCCAAAGCGGAGATGAAAAAGAAAGGCATCCGCCTCCTCCACGAGGAACATGTCGGTAAGATGCGACAGGCCCTTTATGGCCCGATATTCGGCTGCAGAATCGACCTCGTTGAATATGAGGGCCCCTCTGCCCTGGATGCCATATTGCGGAAGTAAGTCAGGTAACCCTCAGGATGCAGCTTGAGCCGCCGGCTGGTCGGCTTCGACTACCTTGCTCAATGCCGATAAAGCCACCTCAAGCTGGCTATCGTCGGGTTCGCGGGTTGTCATTGACTGCAGCCACAACCCGGGTGCCGTAATCAGCCGGACAAAGCGATTATGGGCGTGACGGCCGCTGAAGTAAATAAACTCATAGCTCAGCGCTGCTATCAGTGGCACGAGGACGATACGTGACAGCACCATTAACCACAGGGCCGGAAGGCCGACCAGAGCAAAGATAATAATCGAGATAATCATTACCACGAAGAGAAAACTGGTGCCGCAGCGTACATGGGCCGTGCTGTGCTGCTTGACCGCCGCCACTTCCAGAGGGACGCCGGCTTCGTAGGCATTCACCGATTTGTGCTCGGCGCCATGATAGGCAAAGACCCGCTTAACGTCCGGGACGAGCCCCATCAGTTTCAGATAAGCCACGAAAATAGCTACGCGGATAAGGCCATCCACCAGATTGAATAACAACGGGTCATTGATGTGTAATAGTCTGGTCAGGAAAAGGGGCGCAAGAAAAAACAGGACAACCGCCAGCGATACAGCCACTGTCATAATCAGCCAGACCATACCTCCGGATATTTTTTCCCCTTCTTCCTCAAGAGATAGCTCGGCGGAAAAGAGTAAGGTCTGGATTCCCAGCACCAGAGCTTCGATGAGGACAATAATGCCGCGTAATATCGGCGCCTTCCGTAACCAGCCGGTATAAAAGCGGTGCAATTGCCGCGTGTCCGTCACCAGCGTACCATCGGTACGGCGCACCACGGTTACCATCGTCTTTCGCCCGCGCATCATCACGCCCTCAAAGACCGCCTGCCCGCCGTAATAGAACCTATCAGCCACAATACCTCCCGATAATGGAAAAGGGCGGTGCACTGTACCGCCCTGCCTTATTTTTTCTTCCAATGGCAAGATACCGGGTCTTAGTCTTTGATGCCGTAGCGCCGCTTGAACCGCTCCACCCGTCCCGCCGTATCCATCATCCTGCGTTCGCCGGTGAAGAAGGGATGGCATTTATCGCACATCTCTACTTTAATGAGCTTCTTGGTGGAACCGATGGTAAAAGTGTTGCCGCAGGCACAGACTACCTTGGCATCGGAGAAATATTTAGGATGAATTTTTTCTTTCATATTCGTTAACTCGCGGAAACACTGACCTCTCTGCGGTCTTTACTGGTTGGTCCGAACTGGACCGTACCATCAATCAGAGCGAAGAGGGTGTAATCTTTACCCACCCCGACGTTAGCCCCGGGATGAATGCGGGTACCCCGCTGCCGGACGAGAATCGTCCCTGCCTTGACTGCCTGTCCGGCATACCGCTTTACACCGAGTCGTTTGGACTGGCTATCACGGCCGTTATGAGTCTTCCCGCCTCCTTTTTTATGTGCCACTTTCAGTCACCTCTTTTTTACGACGGCTAGCCCGCTTCGGTTTTTCCGGCTCGGCAGTTAGCCCGACTATTTTATCGATGGACAATCTGGTATAAAGGTGGTGAGAGCCTGTCTTCCGGCGCGACCGTACTTTACTCTTGTAGCGGAAGACAATGACTTTCCGGCCACGCCGCTCTCCCTGGGAAGTAGCAACGACCTTGGCTCCTTCCACAGTAGGCGTGCCCACGGTAACCTTATCGTCACCGGAGAAAAGCAGCACTTTGTCCAGTTCGACGGTATCCCCCTCGAAGGCATTGTCCAGGTGGTCAACCTGGATAACCTGCCCGGGGGCTACTCTATACTGCTTGCCACCGGTCTCAATTATAGCGTAAATCTCACACCTCCCAAACGTAAAGATTTTATCAGTGTTACAGGCAACGTGTCAAGCTTCACCCTTGACAGACATCACACATTAGCATACAATCCAAAGATAATCAAATATGTAAAGGCTGTGAGTCGGACGAGTAAGCTCCACAGCGGGGCACAGAGAGTCGGGTAAGGTGTGAGCCGATGCCAGACGCCGGGAGCCGAATGGACCGGAGAGCCGTCAACTGAAAGGGCACAGGTAGCCCGAGTAGGTTGTGCCGCAGGGGCAGCGTTAGCTTAGTCCAGGTATTAAGCTGAGCCACTCTATCGGAAGTCCAGCTTGGTACTGCGAAGAGATGTCCTTCACTGAATTAGATGAAGGACAAGAAGGGTGGCACCGCAGCAACAGCCTCCTGCCCCTTCAGCGGACAGGAGGCTTTCTATTTTAACGGGAAAGCCACAACGAGAGATATATCGAAAAAGGAGAAACATGGAAAGAACAAAATTTATTCTCGATGAAAAAGAGATGCCGACCAAGTGGTATAATATCCTGCCTGATTTACCTGAGCCATTGCCACCCGTCCTGCATCCGGCTACGGGAAAGCCGGTAACACCCAATGACCTTGCCCCTCTGTTTCCGATGGCACTCATCATGCAGGAGTTCAGCCCAGAGCAGTACGTTGAAATTCCCGAAGAGGTGCAGGCGATCTACAAGGTATGGAGACCGACTATACTGCACCGTGCCTACCGCCTTGAGAAAGCCCTTGATACTCCCGCGCGGATATTCTACAAGTATGAAGGGACGAGCCCAGCTGGTAGCCATAAACCTAATACGGCGGTGGCCCAAGCATACTACAATAAGAAAGAAGGGGTTAAGCGAATCACCACCGAGACAGGTGCTGGACAGTGGGGCAGTTCTTTGGCGATGGGCTGTGCGTTCTTTGGTATTGAATGTAAGGTCTACATGGTCGGTATTAGCTATCGCCAGAAACCATACCGTCGTGTAATGATGGAAACCTGGGGTGCAACCTGTGTCCCCAGTCCCAGCAAGGATACTAAAGCCGGCCGGGATATGCTGGCCAAAGACCCTGATTGTCCCGGAAGCCTTGGCTTAGCCATTAGTGAGGCCGTCGAGGATGCCGTTTCCCGCGATGATACCCACTATTCGCTTGGCAGTGTGCTGAACCACGTTCTGCTCCACCAGACTATCATTGGCCAGGAGTCAATGAAGCAGATGGAAATGGCCGGGTTCTACCCAGATATAATCGTCGGTTGTGTTGGTGGGGGATCTAATTTCGCAGGCATGTTCCTACCCTTTGTAAAGGATAAAATTCAGGGGAAGAAGCCAGATTTACGTATTATTTGTGTTGAACCGACAAGTTGTCCAACACTTACCAAAGGACCCTACGCCTATGACTTCGGCGATGTTGCTGGGCTTACGCCTCTCCTCAAGATGTACACATTGGGGCATGGCTTCATACCTCCGCCTGTACATGCTGGTGGTCTGCGCTACCATGGTATGGCGCCACTCGTCTGCCACTTGTTACGATTGGGATTCATTGAGGCCAGAGCCGTTCCCCAGATCGCTACCTTCGAGGCTGGCGTGACCTTCGCACGCGCAGAAGGAATAATCAGTGCTCCGGAGACTAACCATGCGATCAGGGTGACTATCGACGAGGCTCTTAAATGCCGCGAGTCAGGCGAGGCAAAGACGATTCTCCTTGCTCATAGTGGGCATGGGCATGTTGATATGGCCGCCTACGAGAGTTATTTCTCCGGAAAGCTGCAGGATTATGAGTACCCTGCCGAAAAGGTGAAAGAAGCCTTGGCTTCCTTGCCTCAGATGCCAGAAGGTGCCTAAACCACAGCAAAACAGAACCGATAAGAGGGCTGGTCAAAATGACCAGCCCTCTTAGTTTGCTACCATCACGTTCGCCATGTTAAAATTTTAGACTATATGAAACTATCGGAGAGAATCTTCCTCACCCCGAGTCTGGCCTTGCTTCTTATCTTGAGCTCCGGCTGCTTACCGCAACGTGTAGTTACTCCGACACCCACCCCTATCGCTGCTCCCCCCGAGGTTCCCCCTTCTCCAGCCGGCAACGGTTGGACACCACCGCCACTCAGTGGGGGGCCGCTACTACCCAGCATCGCCGATGTCGTCGCTCAGGTCAGACCGTCGGTGGTAGCGATTAACACCCGGTCCATCGGCTACGACTTTTTCAACCGCCCGGCTGTCCAGGAAGGCGCCGGCTCGGGATGGATACTAAGAGAGGACGGCACCATCGTCACCAATAACCATGTCGTTGAAGGCGCCACCAACATCAATGTCACCCTGGCCGACGGCCGGACCTTCTCCGCCGACCTGAAAACAGTCGCCACCGACCCGCTCACCGATTTAGCCGTGCTAAAGATTAGTACCAACGGTCTGCCGCCAGCACCGGTAGGAGACTCCGGCAAATTAAGGGTAGGTGACTGGGTCGTGGCCATCGGCAATTCATTGGGACTGGGCATCAGCGCCAAAGAAGGCATCGTCAGCCGCCTGGGCGTGTCCCTGACTATCTCCGACCAGACACTATACGAACTTCTCGAGACCAGCGCCGCGATAAACCCGGGTAATAGTGGCGGCCCTCTGGTCAATATGGCGGGAGAAGTCATCGGCATCACCAGTGCCAAAATTGCCAGCTCCGGCGTCGAGGGCATGGGCTATGCCATCAGCATTCAGGAGGCATTACCTGTCATCCAGCAATTGGTGAATACCGGGTATGTGGTACGCCCCTGGCTCGGTATCGGCCTCTATACGGTAGACCAGCTGGCTATCGCCATGTACAGCTTGAGCGTGGATAAAGGAGTACTGGTGGTCAATGTCGGGGCAGGCAGCCCGGCAGATAAAGCCGGCCTCCAGGGAGGCGATGTTATTACCCGGTTCGGAGATACTGATATCACCACCGATGATGAGCTCACCAGGGCGATTCACTCAGCCCAGATTGGGCAAACTGTAGACATCACCTTCTGGCGCGGCCAGACGATGCAAACTACCCCGGCCACATTAGCCCAGACCCCACCGCCAGCTAGCTAAGCTTTTTCACGCCAAGCAGCACTTCGTGACCGGCCAACTTGTGCTTCTCGGTAAAAGCACCCGCTTCAGGTTCCCCCCCGATAACATCACGGGAAAGGGTTTCCTGCTTGATATAGTCGGCAAAATCAGCCAGGACGTGTTCGATATAACTGTCACCCTGATAATAAGTAACGATGTAATCGGCAATATCAAAGCCCGCCGACCGGCGCATCGTCTGCAAGCGGTGCACTATTTCCCGGGCCGTCCCTTCCGCCAGAAGCTGTGCCGAAACGTTAATCGGCACCGCCACCAGATAGTTACCTTCCTCACTGACCGAATACTCGCTCTTATTCAATGCGTCCGCATCGTCAATAAATTTCACTGCTTTTACGTTAAGCTCGTCCAGTACCTGGGGACGCACGCTCTCCAGTCCGGTTCTCTCCTGCCTGGAGATGACCTTGACCAGCGCCTCCGCCAGAGGCTGGCGTACTTTGATGCCGGCCTGGCTCCGCGCCGCCCGCCCCAGACTGGATACCTTCATCGCCAGGCGGGTAGCTTCCATCAAGGGCTGGTCGATTCGAGTCGTATCCGCTACCGGAAAGTCAGCCAGGTGCACACTTTCGGGGGCTTCTGCCGCGACCGAACCGACAAGATTACGGTACAGTTCCTCAGCCACATAAGGAACGAATGGCGCCAGGAGTTTGGCCAGAGTCACCAGGCAATGATAGAGGGTATTATAAGCGGAGAGCTTATCGGCATCGTTTTCGCTCTTCCAGAAGCGCCGCCGACTTCTCCGTACGTACCAGTTGGAGAGAACATCGACGAAAGTTTCCAGCTTGCGACCGGCACCGGTGGGATCATAGCTATCCAGCGCCGTATCGACATCAACAATAAGCTGGTTAAGCTCAGATGTAATCCATCGGTCGAGTTCCGAAGACGGCAAAGAAGCTTCTTTGGTATTCGGCGTAAAGTTGTCGATATTGGCATAGATAACAAAGAAGGAATAAACATTCCACAGCGTTAAAAGAAAGCGGCGCGTCACTTCACCCACGATATCGGCGGAGAACCGCCTGACATTGCCCGGCGGTGCCGCCGTAAAGAGATACCAGCGGATGGCATCAGCACCGTACTTGTTAATGACCGTCCACGGGTCAATCACGTTTCCTTTAGCTTTGCTCATCTTATCGCCATTGGCATCCAGAATAAGTCCCAGGCAGATGACATTTTTGAAACTCGGCCGGTCGAACAAGAGAGTAGCAATAGCGTGGAGGCTATAAAACCAGCCGCGCGTCTGGTCAACAGCTTCGCAGATATAGTCAGCCGGGAAACGGCCGTCTTCAAAGATATTTTCATTCTCAAAGGGATAGTGATACTGGGCGATGGGCATGGCCCCGGAATCAAACCAGCAGTCGATGACTTCCGGCCGCCGCTTCATCTTCCCGCCGCATTTAGCACAGGTAAAGCTGATGTCATCAACAAAGGGACGGTGCAAATCGAGCGGCTCTTTGAAGCCGGCTAAACCCGGCTTACCTTTAAGTTCGGCCACGCTGCCGACGCATTCATAGCTACCACAGGCTTCGCATTGCCAGACGTTGAGGGGCGTACCCCAGTAGCGTTCACGGGAAAACGCCCAGTCCACATTGTTCTGCAGCCAGTCACCGAAACGACCGTACTTGATATGCTCGGGATACCAGTTGATAGCGTCATTACCCTTAATCAGACTCTCTTTCACGGCGGTGGTCTTGATGTACCAGGTCTGCTTGGCATAGTAGAGGAGAGGCGTCTCACAACGCCAGCAGAAGGGATAGGTATGGCGGATTGTCCCGCTGCGGTAAAGCAGCCCCCGCTCCTTCAGGTCTTGCAAAACCAGCGGGTCAGCTTCTTTCGCAAATTTACCCCTGCCCGGCAGGTCCAACGTCTTAGTCACCGAGGCCGAATTCTGACCGGTACCCATTTCGGCCCGTGCTTTCGGCGTCAGTCCGGTCGGCACCTCTGTCATCATCCGGCCGTCCAGGGCGATAGTATGTACCAGAGGCAGACCTTCCTGCTGGCCGACGTCAAAGTCAATTTCACCATAAGCAGGGGCGACATGCACAATACCGGTGCCATCATCCATCGAGACAAAATCACCACCGATAATCCGGTAGGCCGGCTTATCACCTTTACCGTAAGCAATAGGAATTTCAAATAATGGTTCGTAATGCAGTCCAATGAGGTCTTTACCCTGGACATGGGCTACTTCTTTGCGGTCGCCCAATCCGGCCGCTTCACGCAAAATGTCCGCCAGAATAAAATACTCATCGTCCACTTCCACCACGGCATATTCGGCATCGGCCGCGACGGCCAAAGCCGTATTACCGGGCAAAGTCCACGGCGTCGTCGTCCAGGCGACGAAATAGAGAGGACTTTTTGCATCCAGATTAAGCATCTTGACCAGCGCCGCCCGGCTCTCCGGGACCGCCTTGAACTTGATATAGACCGATGGGTCTTCCGTATTGTCCTGATAGCCCAGGGCTACCTCATGTGAACTAAGCGATGTACCGCAGCGGGGGCAGTGGGGAGTGACTTTATAGCCCTGATAGATCAGCCCTTTGTCCCACATCTGCTTGATAGCCCACCAGACCGTCTCGATGTAATCATTATTCATGGTGACGTAAGCGTGTTCGAGGTTAATCCAGAAGGCAATCCGCTCCGTCAAAGCTTCCCATTCTTTCAAATAACCGAGGACACTTTGCCGGCAGCGCGCGTTGAAGCGGTCGACACCATACTCTTCAATCTGGGCTTTGGTAGAGAAGCCGAGGGCCTTTTCCACCTCCAGCTCAACGGGCAGGCCATGAGTATCCCAGCCGGCGATACGGGGCGTATAGTAGCCCTTCATTGCCTTGTAGCGCGGGATGACATCCTTAAAAGCCCGGGACAGCACGTGGTGGATGCCGGGACTGCCGTTAGCCGTGGGCGGACCTTCATTCAAGGTAAAGCGCTGGGCGCCACGGCGATTTTCGATACTCCGCCCGAATATATTACGCTCTTGCCACCATTTGAGTATCGCTTCCTCGAGTTGTGGAAAACTAACTTTGCTATTGACCGGACGAAACATCCAAAACCCTCTATGAACTCTCAGCCTGAGGTTCTTGCTTGCGCGGCAAGACAATCACTTTGCGCGCGTCACCCTCGCCAATACTCTCAGTGGTAACATTGGGATGATTGGAAAGAGTGAGATGCACGATACGCCTTTCATAGGCCGGCATTGGCTCCATGGTAAACGGCGCCTTCCTTACTTTCACCTGCTCGGCGATATTAAGGGCAAAGGTCTGTAAGGCCTTGTAACGACGCTGCTTGTACCCTTCGACATCGATAACGATAGGTACCCACGTCTTGGTCTGGTGGCCGACCATCAGTCTGACCAGATACTGCAAACAGGAAAGAGTCTGGCCGCGCCGCCCGATTAAAATACCGAGGTCGTCACCCTTTATGTCAAGTACTACCGAAGCGCTGGTATCTATTTTCTGGTCAACTACCGGTTGAGACTGGAGGGAAACCGAACCGGATACCCCCATCAAAGAGATGAGCTTTTCCAGAACATCCTTAACGACTTCAGTAACATCTCCACTGCTTTGTTCATCCGCCTCCGGCGGTGCCGGCTCATGCGGTGTGACTCTGACTACAGCCTCCTCGGCGCCAAGGCCTAAAATACCGCCCCTACCTTCTTTTACGACGGTTATCTCGACCTCCTCCCGGCGGACGCCTAATTGTTCCAGGGCGCGTTGGATAGCTTCCTCCACGGTCTTGCCCTTCATCTCCAGACTTTCCATTGGTTCCCTCTTCCTGGGGTTTCTCCGGCTCACGAGTTTTGCCACCGGCACTAAACCGTGCCGCGGGCGTCCTCGACGAAGTCAGAGGCCCCTGAATTTTTTTCTCACCAGTAACCTTCTTCACTGCCGCTAACGAACTCAGACCACCCCACCCGGTCACAAAATATTGCTGGACAATACTGAACACGTTCGATACTACCCAGTATAGAGCCAGGCCGCTCGGGAATTGCAACGTCAGCAGGGTAAACATCATCGGCATCATCCATAACATCATCTGGCTCTGGGCCTGCTGCCTGGGGTCGGGAGCGGTGACCATGGTCATTTTTTGCTGCACCCACATCGTGCCGCCTACCAGAAGCGGTAAGAACAGCCAGCGGTCAGGCAGGGAGAGGTCGAGCCAGAGAAAATGACTTTCCAGCGGCACCAGCGAAAAGACTTGCGTCCAGGAAGTATAAAGGTGCTGGGATAAGCTGAGAAAGTCCTCAGGAGCTACGGCTAAAACCCGCATAATGGACTGGTAAAGAGCAATCCAGATAGGCATCTGGATGAGTATGGGCAGCAGGCAGCCGGCGGGGTTCATGCCCGTCTGCTTGTACAACTTCATCTCTTCCTGAGCCAGTTTTTGCCTGTCTTTCGCGTATTTCTTGCGGAGCTCGGCCACCTGGGCCTGCATTTGTTGCAGGCCTTTGCTCGCATGAAGTTGTTTCAGGGTCAGCGGGTACATCGCACCCCGGATGAGAAAAGTGAGCACGATAATAGTTAGACCAAAGCTACCCCCGAGATAATGGGAGAGCATGATGATGATATTTATCATCGGGGACAGAATAATTAGGTCCCAAATTTGCCCGATACTCAAAAAATCTACCTCACTTACAGTTTAAGGTCTAACTTCCGTATCGCCCCGGTCTGGACATCCAGAACAAAGAGGGTATCTTTGTTACCGTGGATAAAGACGCTATTACCCGACCCGACCAGTGGAGCATACACTTTTTCCGTTAATTTCTCCAATCGCCGGTTTTCACCGGTACCGGCATTCAGGGCATAGACTGTTCCACCTTGGGTAGCCACGATCACCGAGTCGCCCGCCACGACGGGTGAAGAGCTTATCGGCTCGGCCAGGTCGAATTCGTCGGTAATTTTAGTCCCATTCGCAGCATCGAGGGCATAGACCTTGCCATCGAGGCTGGCTGCATAGATAACGCCGTTATGAATAACGGGTTTTGCCCAGAGCCAGTTACCCGCCATGAATTTCCATTTCAACTGGCCGTTATTAGCATCCAGAGCGTACAAATATCTATCGAAAGAGCCGATATAGACGATGCCGTCCTGGACGAGCGGCGTGGCGGCAATAGCCCCTTCCGTAGCGTATTCCCATTTCCGGCTGCCGGTGTTCGCGTCCAGAGCATAAAGTTTCTTATCGAAGGAGCCGATGAATAAAGTGTTACCGTCGATGGTCGGCGTGGACCATATCTGGCTGCCGGTCTTGAACTCTGAGATATTATCGCCGGTAGCCGCATCCAGGATATAGACTTTACTATCCGCCGAGCCGAAATAGAGCTTATTATTGGCGACGATGATTCCGCCAACAACCGAACCGACACGGCCACGGCGGGGATAGAGCCAGCGCTGCGCACCGTTAGACGTATTAAACGCATAGACGATGCCATCATAGCCACCGACATAGACCAGGTCACCTAATACCGCCGGCGGACCGTAAACCGAGGCCGGTCTCACGGCGGCGGGGGCGCAGCCCAGACCGGTCGCTACCGGTTCAGCCGCGGTCAAGGGTTGTGCCCACAAACGGCTGCCATCGGTGATGTTCATCGAAACGAGCTGCCCCTCCATCGAGCCGATGTAGAGAGTGCCGTCGGTCACTATCCCACCCGACCACCCCTTGGGGATAGTCCCGGTACCCATGCAGCCGGCCAGGACAAGCACGCCAACCAGTAACAAGGCCAACGCCAGTCCCGATTTTTTTCGCCAGATTACGCTTTGTTTTATTTTCACTTAACTACATTATCCGCATCGAAGTTGTTTACAAAATAAAGAGCCGCACTCTACGGCACCGGGTCATACCCGCCGTGATGAAAAGGATGACAGCGAGCGAGGCGTCGCACGCCTAACCAGGTCCCTTTGAAGAAGCCGTGGCGGCTAATCGCCTCATAGGTGTACTCGGAACAGGTCGGGATAAAACGACAGGATGGCGGCGTAACCTGCGATATCGTCATCTGGTAGAGCTTGATTAAAGCTAAAGCTAACGCTTTCATTTCAACTCTCAAGAAGCGGCTAACGGCCGGCCGCTCCCGGTTTTAATCTCAGTCAAACCGCTTTCGGGCTCGGAGATCAGTAACCCGGCCCGAGATAGCAGGACTTCTATAGTACTCCTCAAGTCGTTGTAGCGGGTACCGGCGACGGCCGGACGGGCGATAACGACAATATCCCATCCCGGCTGCAACGGCATTTTCCGTAGTATCTCACGCATCAGACGTTTCACTCTATTCCTCATGACCGCATTACCGACCCGCTTGCTTACCGAGAAGCCATAGCGGGAGATAGCCAGGCCGTTGGGCAAGACCTTCATCACCACCAGACCGGATAGCCAGGGACGTCCCTGACTATTAACGGCGGTAAACTGTTGCCGTTTGGTAAGGTACTGTGCTCCCCTCATGGCGCCCTCTGGCTGAACGTGCTTCAGCGTTAAATCGTCAACCGCTGGCGGCCTTTGAGTCGCCTGGCTTTCAAGACAAGGCGGCCACCCCGGCTGCTCATTCTCTTGAGAAAACCATGTTCACGCTGACGTGGTATCTTCTTCGGTTGATAAGTCCTTTTTGGCATGCTAACTCCACATTTGGATAGTATTCAGAGAAGCAACTTACGACCGCAAGTCCGGTCGAATGTCTATCCGATGCCCCAGCCCGTCTCACGCATGTGGGCGGAGACGTAAGGCAGCAAGGCCACCTGCCGCGCCCTCTTGATGGCCTGGGCCAGCATCCGTTGATGCCGGGCACAGGTGCCGGTGCGACGGCGCGAGTCTATTTTGCCCCTATCGGAGATATAGTTGCGTAATTTTTCGGCATCTTTGTAGTCGATGGCCTTCACCTTACCGACGCAAAAAGAACAGACGCGGCGTGTCGGCGTGTACCGCGAACGACCACCCCGCGGTGGCCTGCCTTTATCGGATTGTTGCTGTCTCGTCAATTATCTCAACTCCTATTCATTAAGGTTTCTCGAACGTTACTGGAAGGAAATATCTTCCGGCCTGACTTCTTCTTCGGCACCCACTTCTTCTATCTTTTCTTCCGGCAAGTGTGCCGACGCCTGGCGGTCGAGGAAACTCACCCTATCGGCGACGACTTCATTACGGGAACGCCTTTGTCCGTCCTGGCCTTCCCAGCTATGCGTCCGCAGCCGTCCCTCCACATAGACCAGCCGCCCCTTGTTCAAGAACTGGTTACACTGTTCCGCCAGCCGCCCCCAGGTGACCACCGTAAACCATTCGGTCTCTTCCCGGCGCTCACCCTCAGAGGTGGTATAACGCCGGTTCGTGGCAACATTGAAGCTGGTTACTGGCCTCCCATTGGGTGTGAAGCGCATCTCCGGCTCACCCCCCAGGTTCCCGATGATTATCATCCGATTTACGCTTACCATTCCTTGAACTCCTTCCACTCCTCTCAAACACCCTGGCGATAGACTACTTACCACGCTTAATCCAATTTCACCAGCAGATGCCGCAGGACATCATCCGCAATACGCAGGTTGGCTTCTAATTCTTTACCCAAAGCCGGTTTGGACTTAAACCGGGTCAGTATGTAGTTCGCTTCCGTAAAGCCGCCGATGGGATAGGCCATTTTTTTCTTGCCCCACCGCTGCACCTCGGTTATCACGCCTTTGCGGTCGGTAATAAACTGGCTGACGTTACCGACGGTGGCATCCAGTTTATCGCCCATCAGCTCGGGGTTAATCACGAGGACAAGCTCATAAGCACGGAGGCCCTTCTCCTCGGCCGTTACCACTGGTTCAGTTGTCATAATTTCTCCCTCAAAATATTAAGCGTATTAATACCATACAATAAAAGACGCCCATAGCGCAAGCGCCCTACCCTGAAAAGCGCTGCTATTCAAGCACAAAAAGTTACCCACTCTCCGAACAGAGTGGGTAACCGCCGGGTCTATTCGACCGGTAGATACCAGTATAGCACAAAACTGGGGGAATGGGATAGGCGATTTCACCTCTGGTTGAAGGATACCTCTTTTCGCACGACCCTATCCCCTTAACCCCTTCCCCTGCGAGGAGCTTTGCTCCAAAAGTCATTCTGAGGAGTGAAGCGACGAAGAATCCGTTCTTGGAACAGGGCAGACGGATTCTTCGCTACGCTCAGAATGACACGAATTTTAGTACTTTTGGAACAAGACCCCTGCGAGGGGAAGGGGCAATTTTTTATAAGAGGGCTGGCGCCCTCTTCTCACAACACCTGTTTCTGCCAGTCACACTCAAACGAGTCCTCAACTCTCCATAACAGACCGCTGAAAAAGTCATTGAAGTAATTCTCTCACAATTAAGTGGGCTTTGGGACTATGCGTTCATACAGGTAGCTACCGTAAAAGGAGGACTGAGGCGGTTTAGGACGTAACATCCATTACCTCCTGGGGTTTTGGATATATTGTAGCGGGAAAAGGCGGTGATTGCGAGTGAGTATAGAAACTGATCTCGGAAAATCTAAGTAAACACAACTAAAAAAAGAAAAATAATCGCCCATAGGAGAACTCCTATAGCGACGGTGCGTAGCGCCCATATATCAAAAATAGGACCGTATTGAAGGGCAGCCCTGTATGATGAAGATAACAACCATGAATGACGAGACCGTCTCCTGTCTTGTTTAGGTTTTGCTGCACGATTCCAGGAGAATTCCTTTTCGAATTCTACCCTAATACTGAATATCCACTTGCCAAGGCGTGAAGAATACATTAGCAAGATAGTTCCTAATACAACCATTATAAAGCTGATAATTAATTCGGTAATCATTATTTTTTCTTAAGGCTCCAGCAAAGAAACCAATGTTGGCGAATAAGCCTTAAAGGATAGTAATAAGAGTCGGTTCAATTACTAACTTTTCTCGCCTAAAGAAGTACTTCGACACAAATGTCCCTTCCGTTTAAGAATTAATCCTTATCCTAGTAATCAAAGGGGTTGTAATCATACCCAGCATATATATCAATTACAACCACCTCCGAAGAACCACCGTTGTCACCAGAAACACCATTGTTGTCACCAGAAGCACCTCCACCGACGCTAATGAAGATAAATCCAAACCCTGACCCTATCACTGTCCCAACATTACTAACTGATGCACTGTTATTTCCTAGTGTGTTGGCAATCCACGAAGGTACGGGAACTAACCAAGTATAGCCTACTAAAGCATGCACTTCTATTGGTACGAAAGTGCGCCCGGGCCCAATATTCAAATTATAACCTTTCCATCCCATCCCTTTACTGCCACCATTATAACCGATGTACTCACCCCCAGAAGGGAGCAACATTGAAGGAATCAATCCGCTTGAACCTCCGAACCCGCCGGACCATTTCCCTAAGTCAAAGACTGTGGGAGCATCCGTCTTTTGAAATTGACCCCCGATACTAAAAGTAGGAGTAGTTCCCAAACCACTTAGAGTTATCGCCAATCGCCTATTGCCTTTATCATCGGTGACGATTAAGACTTCACCAGAAACACCGATACCAAAACCAACGTTTACGTTGATTCCATTTCCCCAAGTATCCCATCCATTAGGGTCGGTATACCTAAGCGGATTATCCAATACATACGAATATCGGTTAAATGCCTGCGGATTCGCAGAAACCTGAAGAGAGATTTTAGGATAGTTCTTTCTAGGTGCTAGCTCATTTCCTAATCCCTGCGGGATGAAATTGACAGTTAGCGGGGCTGAAATGACATCGAATCCATTTCCTCTAGGTACGAACGTATCCGGTGAGATAAATCTCCCGATAATTGGGTCGTAGTACCTGGCGCCGTAGTAATAGAGTCCGGTGTCATCCAGTCTCTGGCCGGTAAAGAGTTTATCCGTGCCCAAATTACCCTGACTATTTCGGCAATCTCCATACCAGACTGCTGAAAAAGTCATTAGGCCAAATCACCCTCACAAATGAGAAATCAACTACCTGATTGATTTTACGAAGCAGGTGGTCGGCTGGGACGATTCTATCATAGAGGTAACTACCATAGAACGAGGTTTGAGGTGATTTTGGCTTTAACAATTAGCACCTCCACTGGTTTTGAGTATATTTTAGCAGGAAGGCGTGGGGATTGCTAGCTAAATGTAGGCTAGTCATAAATCCCCAATGTCTTCAACATGTGCTCAAAAGCTGCTTTGTCTTTTTCCGCAGTTATATTGTCAGAAATCATAGTCACTGACCAAAGTCGGTCTCCGTGCACGAAAAATGCTTGTCTAAAAATCCTGAATAATGGGTTCGAAGGCGGGAGTGTTGTATATTCAACTTTTTCACCTAATGTGCCCGCTACCTTTACGTAAGTCCGCTCTAAAACCTTAGGATCGGGGAGTTGGCTAATAAACCGTAATTTGCCATCCATGGCTGATGTCGCGTTTCCGGAAGAAGGGTCGAGGTATATCACAAACTCGAAACCGCCTGGTGCAGGCTTTCCCACTGGTCCCATATTGATAATCACACGGTCAAGCACATGGGGAGTAGTAGGTTCGATAAATGCTCTTTCAATATAATAGGTAGCGGGATACTCAAACGAGAAATGATAGGGGCTTTCTCTAAAGGTAAAGTGTTTGTAGTTACTGCAACCGATTGTCGCAATGAAAGTTAGGCTACTTAGTAGTGCGAGAAGTAGCCCCGCAAACCTAAATAGATTATCATTTAAATTCTTCACTTATCCCCCACCTAAGCAGGAGCAAGATGTTAAAATCGGTTTAACGTCTGAGGATTGGCCGCACTCTGCACAATCGTATCCGGTGAAATAAATCTCCCAATCGTTGGGTCATAATATCTGGCGCCGTAGTAATATAGCCCCATATCATCAAGTCTTTGGCCGGTAAAGAGCTTATCCGTGCCTAAATCTCCCTGATTATTTCGGCAATCTCCATAGGGATAGTACTTTATCGTTCCTACCAGTGTCCCGTTGTCGGAAGTGACCAGTGACGTGCTGGTCAGATGGTCCTGGTGGATATACCTCAGGTCATCCCCTTCCCTCATGGCTACCATTGTACCACCGGAATAGTGGTATTTATACCTTTGCTGATGGGGGATTTTTCAGACATTTCTTTATTGTACCTCATACCCTGAAGCTGCTATGATGCATCCTGATACTGAATTCCACAGCGGGATATCGTTCATGTCCAGACATAAGCTTTTTTACGGATGGGTAGTGGTCATTGCTTTCCTGTTTATCGGGATTACTCTTTACGGCATTTATTTTTCTTTCGGCGTTTTCTTCAAGTCCATCGAAACCGAGTTCGATTTATCCCGCGGGGCGACCTCGGCCATTGCCTCGGCCAGTCTGATACTTACCGGCCTGTTCGCCTTTCTCGGCGGATTGACGTTAGATAAATTCGGGCCCAAAATCATCGTCCTCTTCATGGGCGTGCTGACCGGACTGAGCCTGGTGCTGACCAGCCTGACGCACGCCACCTGGCAATTGTTTCTCACCTACAGCCTGTTACTTTCGATGGGAACGGGCGCCCTCTACGTGGTGCCGACTTCGACGGTGGCCCGCTGGTTTAACCGGAGGCGGGGCTTGACGCTGGGCATCGCCGATGCCGGGGCGGGGCTGGGGCCGGTGGTCATCGCCCCGCTGGCCACCTACCTGATTACCGATTTCAACTGGCGCACCGCCTACCTGGTAGTCGGACTAATCGCCTGGCTCATCATCCTTCCGCTCTCCCGGTTGCTGAAAAAAGAGCCGCGTGAAATCGGGGCCGAGCCCGACGGCCTCGCTCTTCCTGCCAACGACCATACCGAACCAAAAACCGGGGCAATAGCAATGCCCTTGCGGCAAATACTCAAGACAAGCAACCTGTGGTGGCTGTGGCTGGTCTGGTTTTTCCTGGGTATCACCGTGTTCTTAATCTTCACCCACCTGGTACCCTATCTTACCGATATCGATATTTCGCCGGCGGCGGCCGCCGCCGTTATCGGTGTTATCGGTGCCAGCACCATCGCCGGTAAAATCATCATGGGTGCCGCCGCCGATAGAGTCGGCCGGAAATTGACCTCCGTTTTCGGCTGCTTGCTGATGACCGCCGCTATGCTCTGGCTTATCCGGGCGCACGGCCTGAGAGAATTCTATGCCTTCGCCGTAGTCTTCGGCTTCGCCCACGGCGGCCTCGGCGCCAGTGTCGGGGCGCTCATCGGCGATACCTTCGAACTGACTAAAATCGGGACTATCTTCGGGATACTGGACCTGGGCTGGGCGGCCGGGGCGGCCATCGGCCCGCTGCTGGGCGGACTCATTTTCGACGTGACGGGAAGCTATGCTACCGCCTTTTTAATCGGGGCTATCACGATGCTGGCCGCCGCTTTATGCGTCGGGTTGGTCGGACGTAAAGGCGGAGAGCATTCACAAACCGCTCATGGTGAGCCCGTCGAACCATAGCTGTTAGCAAAAGTTCACCCTTCGACATGCTCCGGGTGAACGGGCAAAAACCACTTGCTCTCCTAGACATCCTCAAGGTATCCTCCACCTATTGACGGCCAAAGACCATTTCAGTATGCTTGGGACAACTACTGCCATGAACGCAAAATCGACTGATTCCGGCCTAGCCAGGCGTCTGGGACTGACCGCCACTACCCTGACCGGCGTGGGGGTAATCCTGGGAGCCGGTATCTACGTGCTGGTCGGGGTAGCTGCCGGTGAAGCCGGCAACGCCGTGTGGCTGTCTTTTGTCCTGGCGGCTATCGGGGCGGCCTTCACCGGATTTTCCTACGCACGCCTGAGCAAGCTTCGACCCAAGGATGCCCCGGAGTTCCAATATGTCGGCATGGCGTTTGGCCCGCTCCCCGCATTTTTAGCTGGATGGCTCATTCTCTGGGCGGTGACCATATCGGCAGCGGCCGTCGCTCTCGGCTTTGCCGGTTATCTTCAGCACTGGTTCGGTGTCCCCTATTTGTCAGCCGCCATCTGTCTAATCCTGTTTTCTTCGCTGGTGGTATTTCTGGGCATCGGCCAATCGGCTGTCCTGGCCGGTGTACTGACCATTGTCGAAGCGGCCGGGCTCCTCATCATTATAGGCATCGGACTGCCTCACCTCGGCAACGTCAATGTTCTCGAAATGTCCCACGGACTACCGGGTGTCTTAGGGGCTGCCTCGCTCGTTTTCTTCGCCTATCTCGGCTTCGAGGGCATGGCTAACCTTTCCGAAGAAATGAAGGACCCGGAACGAGACCTGCCACGGGCTATTATCCTCGCCCTGGGGATAAGCACCATCCTCTATGTCCTCGTCTCGATTGCAGCAGTAAGTGTGCTGGGCTGGAGTAACCTGAGCCAGTCATCGGCACCGCTTGCGGCAGTGGCAGCGGGAGCACTCGGCGCCCGGGCTGAACTACTCCTCACTTACATTGCCCTGGCTTCGACCGGTAATACCGTCCTCCTGCTGCTTCTGGCGGCATCGCGCGCCATGTGGGCGATGTCCTGTGCCGGTGCACTACCGATGAACTTTTGCGTTATCGGCAAAAATCGCCGCACTCCGTGGTTTACCATCATTGTCGTCGGGCTTTTAGCCAGTCTGTTCGCCAGCATCAGAAATGTCGCCAGCGTTGCTGAATTTACTAACTTTGCCACGCTGCTAGCTTTTGCCGCCGTGAACGCCAGTGCCTTCAAGCTCTTCCGTCATCGTTTCTCGAATAGACGGTCTAAGCATATCGTCCTGGACATTGTTGCCCCGCTTTTGGGAGTTGTTGTCTCCCTGGCGCTCGCGGTCAATACCGGATGGCTCCCCGTTCTCTTCGGCGCGTTTCTCATCGGTGCCGGTATATTTTTCTACACACTCATGGGCCTGGTACGGCGTAATAGAAGTTAGAGTTACCTGCATCCCTGCTCTCTACCGGGAAATTAAGGTCAAATGCTTGCGGTAAGCCGTTCGCCGCGGCTGCGCCAGAGCCACAAGGCGCAGATGGAAGACATAATAAGAAGTGTGACACTGGCAATACCAAAGGCAGAATAAAAACCAAGTCGGTCAGCCAGCAAGCCCATCACCGGTGCGACCAGGCCACCCCCCTCCATATTACCGAAGAAATAAATGCCGAGCACCGTCGCCCGGTTCTTTTCAGAGACCTGGTCGATGATATACGCCTGAGCGACGGGCGGATAGATATAAGATACCATACCGATACCCACCAGTACTGCACCGACACCGATGCCGGCCGGCGCCTGAGTCAGCATGAAAATGACCGGACCGGCCAGCAGGCAATCGAGGACTACCACCGGCACCCGGCCAAAACGGTCGGAGAGGTAGCCACCCAGCGGACTGGCCCACAGCCCGCAGGAGTAAATGAGAGCAATAAGAGCAGCGGCTGTTTCTTTACTGACATTGAAATAGTCGACCATGAAGACCGGGACAAACGATATTACCGAGAAAATCACCGCCTGGGTCGTAGTCGCCAGAATGATGAAAGCGACCAGACGGCTCAGGCGGCCGGGAGTAGCGACTTTACCGACAGCCGCCCCTGTAGTAACGGCCGGCTCAGCTTTCTTCGCCTTGGTGAGTCGGCCGAGAAGAACATAAAAGGCGATACCAAAAAGAGCCGTCGGGATAGCCAGTCCGATAAACGAACCGCGCCAGCCCCACTTGGCCGCAATGACGGCGGCGATAAGCGGCGCGAGGAAAAAGCTGGCACTCCCGCCAATCATGTGCAGACCGAGGGCCTGTCCCCGCCTGGACGGCGCTACCGAGTCCGTCAGGGCCAGTGCCGAAGCCGGATGATAGCCGCCCCCCAGCAGACCCATCAGTATCAGAAAGATAATGAGCAAAATGTAAGTGTGCGAAATACCGACCAGTAGGCCGGCAGCGGCCACGCCGATGATACCCAGCGTCACCAGTACGCGCGCACCGAGACGGTCGGTCAGCCATCCGGCCGGCACCTGGCCGGCGCCGTAGGCCAGACTGAACGCCGAGACCACGAAACCGGAGCGGGTATAGTCCAGCTTGAAATCGCTCTTTATCATCGGCAATAGAGGGGCGGGAAGCGCCGTCAATAAATGATGCCCGAAGTGCGCCAGTACGAAAAGAGGTAACAGCCCGGAAAAACCGAGTGAAGAACGGGCTTTTTGCAGCAGGCTTTTTTGCGATGTAATGGTATATGCCTCGAAACAAATTCTCGGCGGTACGGCCGGTGGCCAAAGTCCGGGCGCCGTGCCACCAAATACAGGATAGCATAGCGACCAATTTAGTCTCTGTCAAGGTCAAAAGATGAGGTTGTTTAATAACCGCTCATGGTGAGCCTGTCGAACCATAGCGGTGGATTAGAACTCACCCTTCGACAAGCTCAGGGTGAACGGGAAGACGAAATTTCTCCTCGTTGCTAAACAACCTCAGAGATATCACAATGAGATTGCTTCGTCGTCCTTCAGCCGAAGGACTTCCTCGCAATGACCGCGCGAACAATTAAGAGAAGGGGGCTTTAAAGTCCCCTTCTCTTAATCCAGCTTACAGCCCCATCGCCTTGTACTCACCCCAAACACTACGGAGGGTATCGCACATTTCCCCGATGGTAGCATAAGTTTTCACTACGTCAACCAGAACGGGTACCAGATTGACCCCGTCCTGCGCTGCCTCTTTCAGTTGCTTGAGTCCGGCCTTGACCGCAGCATTGTCCCTTTCCTTCCTCAGTTTCTTGACCTTGGCTACCTGCCGGCGCTCTTCCGCCGGGTCAACCTTTCTCACCTCTACTTTAAGCTCTTCCTCCACCACATATTTGTTCACGCCGACCAGTATCCGCTCTCCGGTCTCGATTAGTCTCAGCTTTTCGTAAGCTTCGCGGGTAAGCTCTCGCTGGAAGAAACCCTGCTCGATAGCCGGTAATGCCCCGCCCATATCCTCGACTTGAGTAAGGAGCTCCTGCGACTTCTCTTCCAGCTCGTCGGTAAGGGCTTCGACGAAATACGAACCGGCCAGCGGGTCGGTGGTATTATTAACGCCACTCTCGTAGGCAATTATCTGTTGCGTCCGCATGGCCAGCGTGGCGGCTTCGGGCGAAGGTATCGCCAGCGCTTCATCATACGAAGAGACCTGTGAATTGGGACATCCGCCAAGCACCGCCGCCAGTAACTCGATAGTCCCCCGGATGAGGTTGTTTAATGGCTGCTGGGCGGTAAAATCACGGCCATTACCGCGAGAGGTAATCAGTGGTGGAGTTTTACAGCCAAACTTCTCTTTCATCACCCTGGCCCACGTTCTCCGGATTGCCCTGAGCTTGGCTATCTCCTCGAAGAAGTCCATGCCGGCGCCGATGAACATCGTGTTGGAATAGGGGGCCAAATCATCTATCTTCAGCCCCCGGCTCAAAAGTTCCTCGAAGTAAGCGACGTGGTCGGCGATGGAAAAGGCTATCTCCTGGACGGCTGTACCGCCGGCCTGCCGAAAATGGGAGCCGCAAATACTGACCGGACGGACATTCTTCATGCCATTACGGACGGCATACTCGATAGTATCGCAGCTGAACTTGAGTGACGGCCGTAGCGGAAAAATTTGCGTCCCCCGGCAAACGAACTCTTTCAAGATATCATTCTGCATACCGATGCGCATCTCTTTGGCCGGCACGCCGCGCTTCTTGAGCAAGACTATCGACCAGGCTAAATAGATGGGGGCTACCGCATTGGCCAGAGTCATCACGCCCATTGTTTCGATGGGGATGCCGTCATATACAGTCTCCATATCCGCCAGGGAACAAATACTTACCCCGGCTTTGCCGACCTCCCCGGCCGCCATCGGATGGTCGGCGTCATAGCCGATTTGCGTGGGCAGGTCCCAGGCCAGTGCCCCACCCGTCGCCCCCCGCCCGATAAGATACTTGAACCATTTATTCGTGCTTTCCGGAGTACCGAACCCGATATACTGGCTGCCGCCGGTAAAAGTCTCCCGGTACCTGGTTGTCATCGCGCCCCGCGTAAACGGATATTCACCCGGGGCATTGAGCTTTACCTCGTACTTCCAACCCTTAAGGTCGGCCGGAGTATATACCGGTTTCACCGGAATTCCAGCCCGGGTCACTATCTCCGCCGTTACCTCTGACTTTTTAACCATGAGCTTATCCTCCTTTGCAAGCAATTATATCAACAGGTAC
>JBDRLU010000001.1:0-2733 GCA_043812795.1 Chloroflexota bacterium | reverse complement strand
CTCTTCGCGTTCTTTTTCATGGATTTGCTGGGTCATCTGGGTATCGATAAAGCCGGGGGCAATGGCATTAACGGTAATACCGCGCGAAGCTACCTCCTTGGCAATGCTGCGGGTGAAGCCGATAATGCCCGCTTTCGCCGAGGCATAATTCGCCTGCCCGGCATTACCCACGATGCCGACGATGCTGGCCATGCTGATAATTCGTCCCCAGCGCTGTTTCATCATGTGCCGGATGACCGCCCGGCTGCACAGAAAGACACTTTTCAGGTCGATTGCCAGCACACGGTCCCAGTCCTCGTCGGACATTCTCATGAGCAGCTGGTCGCGGGTGATGCCGGCATTATTCACCAGAATATCCACCTTACCGAAGGTGGTGATGGTCGTTTCGACCAGCCGTTCCACATCGGCTGATGAGGTAACGTCAGCCACTACGGCCAGACACGGTCGGTTTGCCTTAATCTGGTCGACCACGCCCTGCGCCGATTCATTGACGTCATTGACCACGACCGTGGCTCCGGCTTCGGCCAATCTCAGTGAAATCGCCTGCCCGATACCCCGTCCGGCCCCAGTAACGATAGCAACCCTATTGGAAAGGTCCATTTTATCTCCGTAATATCATGGTAGCTAACTGACCGTCAGCTTTTTAATCGCCTCGACGTCGCCAATATTCAAGGTTTCAATTTTTTTATCGATGCGTTTGATGAGGCCGGTAAGTACTTTTCCCGCCCCGATTTCAATAAATGTGGTCACGCCATTATTTATCATATATTCGATGGAACGCTGCCATTGGACGCCGTTACACAACTGCCTGACCAGTTCCACTTTTATTTGCTCCCCGGTAGTCAAAGGCTGGGCCGAGGTGTTGGCGATAATGGGTACTGCCGGGTCCTGTAGGGTGAGCATCCCTACCAGTTGGGACATACCGTCGGCCGCTGACTGCATTAAACGGGAATGGAACGCGCCACTTACTTGTAGAGGGAGCGCTCGGCCCCCCTTAGCTTTGGCCATCTCGGCAGCTTGGTCCACCTTGTCCTTAGCCCCGCTGACCACGTACTGGCCGGGACAGTTATAGTTAGCGATTTGAGTATCGGTTACCTCACATATCTCAGCTACCACGGCCTCATCCAGTCCGATGATAGCGACCATACTTCCCGGCGTCCGCTCCCCGGCATTTTGCATCATCCGGCCCCTCTCGCGGGCAATGTAGATAATATGCATCGAATCAAGTACGTTGGCAACGACCAGGGCTGTGTATTCACCCAGGCTATGGCCAGCCATAAAAGCCGGCGGCGGCAGGATTTTGTCGCCGGTAGCTTCCTTAACCGCTGCCAGGCAGGCCAGGCTATGGGCGACCAGCGCCGGTTGAGCATTAACCGTCAGGCGCAGTTCTTCTTCCGGACCTTCAAAACACAATTTGGACAGGGGAAAACCGAGGACTTCATCAGCCTCGGTAAAAACAGCCCTCGCCGAAGCAAAGTTATCGCACAGGTCACGTCCCATGCCGACGTATTGGGAACCCTGCCCCGGGAAAACGTAGGCTACTTTAGCTGCTTTACTCAATACCGGTTCTCCTTAGTCGGGATTATTGGCATAGCGGCCTGACCGAACGCAGTCGGTTTATGTAGCTTCTTTCTTTTTCGGCGCCTTAATCTCGACGACTTCCCGTCCGTCATATTTGCCGCAGACCGGGCAAACATGATGGGGTAGCATCGGGCTATGGCACTGCGGGCAACTCTGTAACGCCGGTGGTGACAACTTAATATGTTGTCGTCTTTCGCCCTGACGTGCCTTGGCATATCTCCGTTTTGGTAAAGGTCCCATATTTCACTCCGTTTCCTTCTGTTTATTTATCGACGTATCCTTTTCGGCCACTGCTTCAAGCAATTTAGACCAGCGCGAGTCCGCTGGCGGGGGTGGGCACCCACACGGTGCCTCGTTCAGATTAGCCCCGCAACTGGGGCACAGCCCGGCGCAGTCCTCACGGCAAAGCGGCTTCATCGGAATCGCCAGCAATAAATATTGACGTATTGCCTCGGTTAAGTCAAGGATATGGTTGGAATCAATCGTAAAACTGTCCACTTCCTCCGGCGGAGGTACGGGCAGACCGGTGGTTACATCTATCGTCGGGAAATACTCCTCTTCAATGTTCAATGCCACCGGACAGGTAAACCGTTTCAAGCAGCGGCTACAGGTCAGCTCTACCTGAGTGGTCAGGTTACCCCTGGCCAGAATACCCCGGTCGGTACGGATAAGCTGTAAATCACCCTTGACCTGACAGGTCGCACCGTCAGCCTCGATGGCTTCATCGATATCATACTGCCGAATCGCGCCTATAGGCGCCTTAAGCAGTTGCGACACATTTATCTGTACCATAATAATATACCTCTGATTGGAAACTAGTTGGAAAGGAAGGAAAGCTTTTTCTCCCGAACTGTGACCTTGGCTAACAACGTCTAAATATAAATAACTCATTATAAGCGGCGTGTTCTACCTCCGTCAATGCCGTACGTTGACTAATATTATTGTTATCGAAAGTGGTATCACGCTAAAAAACAATGTAAGCCTCCTCATATCCTTATCCCATTTCTGATGTTCCACATCGAAGGAGTATTATAATACTAACCTATCCCCCCTATCCCCTGCCCCTTCCCTTCGCAAGGGAAGGGGATGAGAGTTAAGAGAGAGGGGCTAGCCCCTCTCTCTTAAAAACACTTTTCCCCTCTCCGTCAGATG